>JBOHKK010000014.1:0-35544 GCA_050729115.1 Geminicoccaceae bacterium
CCCCAGCGCAGGGGATTGGCTGGCCGCGCGCCCAAAGAGAAGGATGATGCCGGGCAAACCAAGGCTCGAATTTTGTGAGCCCGGTAGCGGACGGCACGCTCGATCACGCGAAGCCTGCGGCAGCTCATCGCGACCACGGCGCGAGCCGCGGTCTCGAGGGTCAGCGGCCGACCACTCCCGACGGGCGGAATTCCCCTATTTCCGGCGGCCCGACCCCGAGCAGGGCGCGCAGCTCCGCGGACCGGCGCCGGCGGCCCCCGTTCAGTTACTGGCTTGCTTTCTGATAGATCTCGTTGATGCGGGCCGCGAGAGCGGGATCGCTCTGCGCCGCCTGACCGATTTCTTGATACTGCTCGATGGTCATCCCTTCGGTCCGGGTGATCGTTTCCACGAGCTCCGCGTTCGCCTGCTCGCGCAGCTGCGCTGCATGCTCCTCGTTCTCGGCTCCTTGAATGCGCGGATTCCACTGCCGGATGAGCTGGTCCACCGCGACCGCCGCGACGACGAACGATTCGAGCTGCTGATCGGTGAACTCTGCCTGCGCTTGCGCCCAAGCCGGGCCGGAGGCCGCGAGCGCAAGCGCGAGCACGGCCGCAGATAGCGTGTTTCTCACCGACGTCCCTTCCGAAGCCAACACTGTGTCGCCTGGACAAACACCTGACGACCGCGAGGTCTTCCCTGGGCGGATGCCGACGGAGCCGGGCCCACGAACCCGCCGGCCGGTCGCCCCGCCCCGGCTGTCAGCGGCGGCGGGCAGCTCTTGGCCGCGCGCTCCGGCGCGATAGCCTTCGGGCATTGCCGGCGACCCGCTTGTGGACCGTGCCGATGGCGTCGCCGATAGCAGCGGTCCCCAGGGCGGCAAGCTCGAAAGGAAGGGCAGCCGCGCCGCGCGCTCCCCAGGCCCGCGCGAACGCCATCCAGACCTGAAGCGGCGACAGCGCCAGCGCGGCCCAGACGCGGCCGAGCACGAGCGGCTTCTCCAGGCTCATCCGCCACAGCTCGGCCTGCTGCCAGGCGCTCGGGCTGCTCGCCCACAGGATCGGCACGCGATGCGCGAGCGTGAGCATGGTCGCCGTGGGCAGCTCACTGCTGCGCATCTCGATCCGCCCGGCGTCGCGGGCCAGTCGCCTCAAGTGAGCCATCCGTCTTCCGTCCTTCCCAAGCCGGAATAGATCTGGCATCTGCTGGCGGGCGCGGAACCAGCGTCCGCATGAAGGTAGGGCGTTGGGCAGGCCGTCGCCAACGTCGGGAGTGTCGCAGGGAGGCGAGCATGCGCTTCGACGACTACCAGAAGGCCGCACTGGGCACCGCGATCTACGCCGGGCGCCATCGCGTGATCTACCCGGCGCTCGGTCTGGCGAGCGAGGCGGGCGAGGTCGCCGGCAAGATCAAGAAGGTGCTGCGCGACCTGGACGGCGACTTCGACAGAGCGCCGCTCGAAGCGATCAAGGACGAGCTCGGCGACGTGCTGTGGTATGTCGCGGTGCTCGCCGCCGACCTCGGCCTTTCCCTCGAGGAGATTGCGGCGGACAACGTGGCCAAGCTGGCGGCTCGGAGGCAACGCGGCACGATCGGCGGCGCCGGCGATCACCGTTGACGGGGAAGGAGATGCCTCATCGGGCCGGCAGGTATCTGGCGTCCGTGGCCGCCATCGGACTGCTGCTGTCCGCCTGCGCGGTCCGGCATGCGAGCCCCGAGGGCATCACCATCGAGCACGATACGCTTCAGCCCGAGCTGGCGGTGGTCGATGCCGAGCGGCATTGCGCCAGATATGGCAAGAAAGCGGTCCTGGTGAAGACGACCGCGGAGGCGCCCTCCGCATCGCTGTTCTATCTGAGCTCGAGCCTCAGCGTGTTCGACTGCGTACTCGAGTGAGCGCCCTCCGCTCCCGGGGGGCTGCCCACGCCGGAACAGCCATTAGCCCCGTGGCGAAGAAGGATCGCGGATCTTGTCCCGCCCCAGAAGGCCGAGCGCGGCGTTCCGGCCCGCGCGCAGGATCGGATAGAGCGCCCGAGACCGATACGAGGACCGGAAGATTGAGGCGGTCAGCCGATTGAAGGTCGTGCTGGAGGTCGACAGCGCCGCCAATACGTGCAGGGCGGCGGCGCCGTGATAGTAGCGCTCGCCCATCTTCAGGACCATGCCCTCGTTCAGGTCCAGCCTCGCCTCGCTCATCGCGCGCACCAGCGGGCCACCTTTCCGGGCGTCGACCAGATGCAGCCGCACGTTCTCGCGAACTCGGACGAGGCGGGCATAGCGGCTGCAGAACGGGCACTGCCCGTCATAGACCAGCCACGCCTCGGAAGGATCGCCCATCGACGTTCTCGATCCTGGGGACCATCCTCGGAAGGGTAGAACAGCAGACCGCATCGTCGACCCCGGCCGTTCCCTACGAGGAGATCGCTAAGGGTGGTCTCGCGAGCTTCGAAAGGAGAGAGCCCCGCGGGAGACCGCGGGGCTCGGGCAGAAGCTCGGGTAGAGCCGACGCTACTCGGCCTGGTACATCAGAGGCTCGCCCTCGTTCTGCACCTGGACCACCAACAACTCGATCGGCTCATCGGCGCTCTTGTTGAAGGCCTGCATCGGATTGCCGATCGGCTCTTCGTAAAGCTCGCCGGCCTCGAAGGTCTGCGCCGGCTTGCCTACCTCTTCGATGGTCAGCATGCCTTTCAGCACATAAACGTAGGTTGGTCCGGAGTGATAATGCTTGCCGCCTACGTATTCCGCCGGCAGCTTGAAGAGATTGATCGAGATCATCTTGCCCTCAGCACCAGGAAGAGGTTTCTCGACCAGGACATTCCTTTCCGCCTTGCTCACATACTCTTCTTTTTGCTCTTGAGCCAAGACGGGTTGCGCGGTCAACGCGACGGCAGCGCATGACAGAGGCAACATGAGCCTAAGGCGAGTGAGCATAATCCCCTCCTATCTCTGGAAAATTGTGGTCGGGATTATATCAGAATTGACCGCAAACATCAATTCGCGATGCGCGCTCGAAGTTGTCGGCCAAGTCGTCCCCGCAGACCGGAGACGCCTGCCTCAGTCGAGGCGAAAGTGCTTCGAGAGCGCCAGCCCCTGGCGCTGGTAGGACGAGCCGATGCCGGCGCCGTACAGGCGATCGGGGCGCGCGATCAGGCGCTCGTACACCAGACGGCCGACCCGCTGCCCGTCCTCGAGCACGAACGGCACCTCGTGCGAGCGCACCTCGAGGACCGCCCGCGTGCCCTCGCCGCCCGCCTCGGCCCCACCGCTTTCCGGCAAACCGAAGCCCGGATCGAAGAAGCCGGCGTAGTGCACCCGGAACTCGCCCATGGCGGTGTCGTAGGCGAGCATCTCGGCGGCATGGTCGGCGGGCACCCTGACCGCCTCCTTGGAGGCGAGGATGTAGAACTCGCCGGGATCGAGCACCAGCGCGCGGGTCTCGCTGGCGCGCAGGACGTGCCAGAACTCGCCGGGCGGGTAGTGGCGCAGGCGCCGCAGGTCGATCAGACCCGCGTGCTTCCTCGCCCGGTAGCCGATGACCGCGCCCGGGCCGGCGCCCGCGAGATCCACGGTGATCGGCACGCCCTGCTTGATGTCGTCGCTCTCCAGCGCCGGCTGGACCAGACCATCGCGCTCGTTCAGGCGGCGCATGGCGTCGTCGGAGGGCGGCGGCGTGCCGCGCTTGATCCGGATCTGGTTCAGCCGGTCGCCCTTCCTGACCAGGATGCTGAAGGTGCGCGGCGAGATCTCGGCGTACAGCGCACCGTGGTAGTTGGCCCGCACCCGGTCGAACTCGGTGCCGTGGTCCGTGATCAGGCGGGTGAACACGTCGATCCGGCCGATCGAGCTCTTGGGATTGGCGATCGCCGCGGTGCGCTTCTTCAGCGCCAGGCTCTCGAGCAGCGGCACGATGTAGACGCAGCCCTTCTCGAGCACCGCCCCGGCCTCGTCGAGCTCGAACTGATGCATGGCGAGGGCGTCGATCTTGTCCTGCACGGAGGCCGTCGCGCCGGGCAGGAAGCTCGCCCGCACCCGATACCCCCGGGCGCCGAGCCGCAGATCCAGGCTCGCCGGCTGCAGCTGATCCGCCGCGATCGGCAAGGTGGCGCGGATCTCGCGGCTGTGCTCGAGCAGGGCCTTGAGGTGCTGGGCGGGCAGCAGGCCGGTGCCATGCATGGGCTCGAGCTCGGCCGGCTCGGAGCCCTCGAACAGCAGCACGCGGAAAGCATCAGCCATGTTCGGTTCGTCGATCGTGCCTGACCTATCGAGATCCTCAACTTACTGAGACCCGTCCGCAGCAGGAAGAGCAATTTGCCGCACAATCCGCTCACCGTTTATCCACAGCCGGCTGGAATAGCTCTATTGTCCCTTTGCAACCTCTTGGCGGCTTCTATACACATCGGCAACCGGTTTTACCGACTTTTGGGGAATATTTTTAGAATCGGGATTCTGGTGGTCCAGGCAGTGGAGGGATTGGACCAGATCTCGTCCATCGGGCGGCTTCGCGACCCGATGACACGGAGCCCCGGCTGCCGTAACGTTCGGCGCGCAGGGAGGGCGTCCGTGAACCCGGTGGGCGTGCCGGCGTTGATCTTCGGTGGCAGTTGGAGCGAGCCGGAGAGCGAGCGTGTCTTCGACACCACGGGCGCAGTCTCCGGATCATCGGAGTGAAATTCGGCAGCGGGGGAGGCAAGGAGATGGCACTGAAAGCGCATCTGATCGGCGGTGAGTGGATCGAGGGCACGGACGCCCAGGACGACCTCAATCCCTCCGATCTGAGCGACGTCGTCGGCATCTACGCGCGCGCCGATCGGGCGCTTGCCGAGCAGGCGATCGCCGCGGCCAAGGCGGCGTTTTTGAGCTGGTCCAGGAGCACGCCGCAGCAGCGCTTCGACCTTCTGGACGCCGCCGGCGACGAGATCTTGAAGCGCCGGCAGGAGCTGGGCGAGCTGCTCGCCCGCGAGGAGGGCAAGCCGCTCGCCGACGGCATCGCCGAGGCGGGTCGCGCCGGTCAGATCTTCAAGTTTTTCGCAGGCGAGGCGCTGCGCCTTGCCGGCGAGCGGGTACCCTCGGTGCGGCCCGGGGTCGAGGTCGACATCTACCGCGAGCCGCAGGGCGTGGTCGGGCTGATCACGCCCTGGAATTTCCCGCTTGCGATTCCCGCCTGGAAGATCGCGCCCGCGCTCGTCTACGGCAACACCGTGGTCCTCAAGCCGGCCGACCTGGTGCCGGGCTGCGCGTGGGCGATCGCCGACATCCTCAAGCGCGCGGGCGTGCCCGAGGGCGTCTTCAACCTGGTGATGGGCCGGGGCTCCGTGGTCGGCGAGGCGATCCTCGAGGCGCCGGACGTCGCGGCGGTGAGCTTCACGGGCAGCGTCGAGACGGGCAGGCACATCGCAAAGATGTGCGCGGCGCGGCTTGCCAAGTTCCAGCTCGAGATGGGCAGCAAGAACCCGCTCGTGGTGCTCGACGACGCCGATCTCGAGGTCGCGGTCGGCTGCGCGCTCAACGGCGCCTTCTTCCAGACCGGGCAACGCTGCACCGCGTCCTCGCGCCTGATCGTCACCGAGGGCATCCACGACCGTTTCGTCGAGAGGGTGGTCGAAGGCATGAAGCAGCTCAAGGTTGACCACGCGCTCAGGCCCGGCACCCAGGTCGGGCCGGTGGTCGACCAGAAGCAGCTCGACCAGGACCTGCGCTATCTCGAGATCGGCCGGAACGAGGGCGGCAAGCTCGCCTTCGGCGGCGAGCGGCTGACCCGGGAGACCGAGGGGTATTATCTGCAGCCGGCGCTGATCACCGAGACCACCAATCAGATGCGGATCAACCGCGAGGAGATCTTCGGCCCGATCGCGTCGGTGATCCGGGTCAAGGATTACGACGAGGCGCTTGCCGTCGCGAACGACAGCGCGTTCGGCCTGTCGTGGGGCATCTGCACCACGTCCTTGAAGCACGCGAGCCACTTCAAGCGCAATGCCGAGGCGGGCTTGGTGATGGTCAACCTGCCGACCGCCGGGGTCGACTACCACGTGCCGTTCGGCGGCCGCAAAGGCTCGAGCTACGGCCCGCGCGAGCAGGGCCGCTACGCCATCGAGTTCTACACCACCGTCAAGACCGCCTACACCGCGCCGTAAGCGATGCGGGCCTGGCCTTCCCGGACGATCCGCCAGTCGGCGCGTGCCGCCATTACGCGCCCTTGAAATCGGGCTGCCGCTTCTCGAGGAAGGCCTGCATGCCCTCGCGCTTGTCGGCGCTCGCGAACAGGAGCTGGAAGGCCTTGCGCTCGAGCGTGAGCCCGGCCTCCAGGCTGGTGTCCTGTCCGGCCAGGATCGCCTCCTTGATCTGCATCACCGCAAGCGGCGGCAGGCGCGCGAGATCACGTGCCATCTCGAGCGCGGCATCCACGACCTCGGCATCGGGCACCACCTGGCTCACGAGACCGATCTGGTGTCCCTCGGTGGCGGCAATCGGCCGACCGGTGAGACAAAGCCTCATGGCGTGGAACTTGCCGACCGCGCGCGTGAGACGTTGGGTGCCCCCGGCACCTGGCATGGTGCCGACCCGCACCTCCGGCTGACCCAGCTTTGCGCTCTCGCCGGCGATGATGACGTCGCAGCACATCGCAAGCTCGAGGCCGCCGCCGAGCGCATAGCCGTTGATCGCGGCGATCACCGGCTGAGGCGTGCGCGCGACCGTGGTCCAGTACCGCTCGGCGCGGCGCCGCAGCATGTCGATTGCGCCGGCGTCGACGAGCTCTTTGAGATCGGCGCCTGCGGCGAACGCCTGCTCGTTGCCGGTCAGCACGATCGCGCGGACCGACGGGTCGTCGTGCAGCCCCTCGAAGATGGCGGCGAGCGCCTTTCGGGTCGCCATGTTGAGCGCATTTCTGGCTTCGGGCCGATTGATCCGGACCACGGCCACGCCGTCTTCCGGCCGGTCGATCAGGACAAGTTCCGCCTCTGTTGTCACCGCGTATCCTCCAGCGATCCCGTCGCTCCAATGACTGCATCATTGCCACCTGGCGGCGGGCCCGGCAAACACTCGATCGCCCCAGGTGCAGCAGGCGCCGTGGCGATATCCTTCTGAGCACCCCAACGGCAAAGACCGCGAGAAAAGACCATGACCGACGCTTACGCGAAATACGAAAGGCTGAAGTTCCAGCGCCCGGCCGAACGCATTCTGGAGATCGTGCTCGACAGTCCGGGCCGGCTGAACGCGACCGACGCCAGGATGCACGAGGAGCTGGCCTACGTCTGGCGCGACATCGACGCCGATCCCGACGTCTCGGTGGCGATGATCCGCGGCGCCGGGGACGCGTTCTCGGCCGGCGGCGACCTCGCGCTGGTCGAGGCCATGGCCAACGATTTCGCGACGCTCACCCGCGTCTGGCGCGAAGCGCGCGAGATGGTCTACAACATCATCAACTGCTCCAAGCCCCTGGTCTCGGCGATGCACGGCCCCGCTGTGGGCGCGGGGCTGGTATGTGGCCTGCTGGCCGACGTCTCGATCGCGGCGAAGACGGCGCGGATCATCGACGGCCACACGCGCCTCGGGGTCGCGGCCGGCGACCATGCCGCGATCATCTGGCCACTCCTGTGCGGCATGGCGAAGGCCAAGTATTACCTGATGCTGTGCGAGCCGATCACCGGCGAGGAGGCGGAACGGATCGGGCTGGTCTCGCTCGCCGTCGACGAGGACGAGCTGTTCGAGCGGGCGCTCGAGGTGGCGAAGCGGCTGGCCGCCGGCTCGCCGACCGCGATTCGCTGGACCAAGCACGCGCTCAACAACTGGCTGAGGATGATGGGCCCCACCTTCGACAACTCGATCGCGCTCGAGTTCTTGGGGTTCACCGGTCCCGACATCCGCGAGGGACTCGCCTCGCTCAAGGAGAAGCGGGCGCCCAGGTTCGACCCCAAAGCGCAGGTCTGATCCGGACCTGGGGATACAAGCCGCGAGCCGGCTGAATGGGCTCGCGGCCTGATCCGAGCGGCGATCACGCGGGCAGGACGCCTTTGGCCTTGGCGGTATGGGTCGCGATCGCGTCCATCAATGGCGGCGACAGGCAATCATAGGGCGTCAGTCCCAGGTCCCGCAGCCGCTCGCGGACATCAGCCATCTGCTCGGGTCTGGTTCCGGACTCGATGATCGACGACACGAAGGCGGCGAATGTGGGGGCCGACCAGCCGTTGTCCCGGGACAGCTCGGTGTGGATGAAATCGAAACCATGGAACGGATGGCCCTGGTTCTCGATCCGGCCGTACATGTGGACGCTGCAGCCCTTGCAGGCGTACCGCTGAATCGCCGCCGCGGGGTCGACGATCTCGAGCCTGTCGCCGTTCTCGGCCACGCTCAGGTTGTCGCGCGGCACGACCGCGACCATGGAGAACAGGGCGCCGTCCGGCTTCCAGCACTTGGTGCAGCCGCACACGTGGTTGTAGGCGGACTGGCCCTTGATGCTCACCTTGACCGGCCGATCGGCGCATTTGCACACGAGCGTGCCGCCGGCAAAGCTCTCCGCCCCGGGCTTCACGCCCTGATCCACGGCCGGGTGAATCGAGATTGCCATGTCTTTCGCCTCCCCTTCTCGCCTCAACTGGCGGCCTTCGTCCGCCGTTCCCGATGCGGGCTTGATCGCCTGTGATGATGCGGCCAAGGGGCGGGCGGACGCAAGGGGAGATTGGGCGCGGCACTCCCTGACGGCGCCACGATCGGTCCCTCGGGCGGCGTCACGGCGCGCACGACGGTGCGCGCGCCGCGCGGCGGGCTGCTACCGCACGGTCAGGACCGGCAATTCCAGCTGGAGACGGACCGGGCGCAGCTCGTCGCGCAGCAGGAATTCCTGGTCGGCATAGGCCAGGCGATAGCTCGGGGAGCGGGTCTGCGGCGTGGCGGGCTCGAGCCGGGCGTCGGCCATGTCCTCGCCGGCGCTCGGCAGCCGCGGGCCACCGTCCGGCGGATCACGCATCTTCACCTCACGGCCAGCGGTTCCTCGGTCCTGCTTAGGCGCGGGGCGCCCGGATGACAATCAAGGCGTCCTGAACGGCTGACCTCGCCGGACAGGTCACGGTCCGGACAGGCAGCGATCGCAGGATCGTCAGCCGCCCGGAACGAAGAGGTAGCCGGCGCCACGCACCGTCTTGATCACCTGCGGCTTGCTCGGATCGAGCTCGACCTTGCGGCGCAGGCGGGCGATGCGGATGTCGATGCTGCGATCGAACGGCTCCCAGTCCCGGTTGTGCGCGAGGTCCAGGAGCTGATCGCGGCTGAGAACCTGATTCGGATGCGCGGCGAACGCCTTGAGGAGATCGAACTCCATGCTGGTGATCGCCACCTCCTCGCCCTGGGGATCAAACAGCTTGTGGGCGTCCAGATCCAGCTGGCACTCGCCAAAGCGGACCTTCCTGGTCGAGGGCGCCTCGGCTTCGCCGCCGTCGCCGGCCCCCGTCTGCATCCGGCGCAGGACCGCGCGCACGCGGGCCAGGAGCTCGCGCATGTCGACCGGCTTGGGGAGGTAGTCGTCGGCACCCATCTCCAGGCCGACGATGCGGTCGACCACCTCGCCCGCCGCGGTCAGCATGACGATCCCGATCTTGGTGTTGGCGCGCAGAAAGCGCGCGAGCGACAGGCCGTCCTCGCCCGGCATGTTGATGTCGAGGATCACCAGATCGGCCGCCTGGTCCTCGAGCATGCGCCGCATCGCCGCGCCGTTTTCGGCCGTGCTCACCTTGAAGCCCGCGTGCCCGAGATAATCCGCCAGCATCTCGCAGATCTCGGGCTCGTCGTCGACGACGATGATGTGGTTCGGTTCGGCCATGATGACGCGCGCGGACGTTACGGCACCGCAGGGTGTTCTTCAATCCTGAAAAACCACGCGGACTCGAGGTATCTGCATGGCCGCGGTCGCGGCGCCGGCTGCTGAGCCCGATCGCGGTCGCGCCGGCGCTCGAAGAGCTGCACAGGCGGGCTGGCGCATGATATTGCGACGACCCGTTGGCACGCCCGAGCGAGACGACCGGTCACCGGCAGGGGTATGCTCGCGCGCCGGAGGGATGACGAGCGAGGTTGAGGCAGATGACGGAGCGCGCAGACCGGCCGGGCCCGACGTCGCCAGCCGGGGCTGATGCTGCGTCGGCGCCGGGTGCGAAAGCGCCAGAGAGCTACGGGCGTATGCCGTTTTGCAGGTATTCGCTCCTGGCTACCGCGGGCGTGGCGCCGCTCGTGCTCATGGTCGTCGTCCTGGTCCTGTTCCAGTTCGAGAGCCAGCGCCGCGCGCTCCTTGCGGAGCTCGAGGAGCAGGCGGTCGAGCACAACATTCTGCTCAGCAACGTCATCGACACCGTACAGGACCACGTCCAGCGGCTGGCAGCGTGGGGCGGGATCTACGCGCAGAGCGAAGCGCCGGTCGGACTTTCGGCTGCCGGTGGCGATGCCCCCCGCGACCTGGTCGACGGGGGCATCGTGCTGCGCGGCCGCGACTTCGCCACCCGCAGCGGGGCGGCCGCCGACGGCTGGCTCGCGCAGAGCCTGATCCCGCACATGCGCCTGTCCCACCAGGCGATGCCGTCCTTGCGCTGGAGCTACTTTCGATCCGGGCGCGACGACCTGATGACGGTGTTTCCGTTCGTCGACGGGCAAGGCTTCGGCGGCGAGGTCCGCGACGCCTCGGCCGACGAGATCCTCGAGCGGCTCGGCCGCGTACCGCTGTTCAGCCGGGAGCAGGCCGAGGTCGCGGACCTGCTCGAGCCTTTTTGGACCGAGGCCTACTTCGATCCCACCGGCTCCGGTTGGATGGTCGCGTACGCGGCGCCGGTCCGGACCGACGGCCGCCTGGTCGGGGTGGTCGGCACGACGGTGCTGCTCGATTTCCTGGACAGCTTCATCCGCGCGTCGGACAACGCCGCGGGCCGGCTGTGGCTGATGAACCAGGAGGGCCAGGTGCTGGCGGCTTCGGACGGCCGCAACCTGGCCGGCCTGCGGCTGCTCCAGATGCCCGAGGTCCTGCCCCAGGGCTTGCGCGACCTCGCGCCCGAGGTGCTCCTGGCGCCCACGCGCGCCTTTCGCCGGTTCGGCGACCAGTACGTGCTCGCCCAGGCGGTCGGATCGGCGCCCTGGACGCTCCTGTTCGTCGCATCGTCGAGCGAGCTGAACGCCGTGGTTCTGCCGCGCCTCGTG
The DNA here is from genome assembly GCA_050729115.1 of Geminicoccaceae bacterium. Taxonomy (GTDB): domain Bacteria; phylum Pseudomonadota; class Alphaproteobacteria; order Geminicoccales; family Geminicoccaceae; genus JBKPNX01. The sequence continues at coordinate 11,152 of JBOHKK010000014.1, forward strand.
CCCTACGGCATCATCCTCGCGGGACTCGTGCTGACGCTGCTGCTCGCGCACCTTCTCCGGCAGCGCTTGATCGTCCGTCCGGCCCTGGCGTTGGCCGACTACATCCGCGCCGAGGCTGCGGATCAGCGACCGCAGGCACCGAGCCTGCCGGCGTGGTGGCAGCCGCTCACCGGCGCCGCCGCCGCCGCCTTCCACGCCCAGCGCAGCGCCCTCGAGCGCATCCAGGACAGCGAGGCGGTGAAATCGGCGATCATCGATGCCGCCCTCGACGCCCTGATCACGATCGACGAGCGCGGCACGGTCGTCGAGTTCAATCCCAGCGCCGAGGCGATGTTCGGGATCGAGCGCGCCAAGGCGCTCGGCCAGCCGCTCGCCGAGTTGATCGTTCCGCATGGCCTGCGCCAGCAGCACATCGCGGGCCTGCGGCGCTATCTCGAGACCGGGCAGTCGCGGATCCTGGGCCGGCGCCACGAGCTGGAGGCGATCCGCGCCAGCGGCGAGGCGTTTCCGGTCGAGGTGGCGATCAACGAGGTCCGGCAGGCGGACCGCCGGCTGTTCACGGCCTATCTCCGGGACATCACCGGCCGCCGCGCCATGGAACGGGCGCTGCGCGAGAGCGAGCAGCACTTCCGGGCGATCGCCGAGGCGCATCCGGTGCCGGTCAACATCTCCCGCCTCAGGGATCGCGTGATCCTGTATGCCAGCCAGGCGTTCGCCGATCTGTTCCGGTTGCCGCTCGCCGAGGTCATCGGCAACGACAACAAGCGCCTCTACGTCGACCTCGAGGACCGCGCGCGCCTGATCGAGGCGCTGCGCGAGCACGGGTCGGTTCAGGGCTTCGAGGTCCACGCCCGGCGCGCCGACGGCGCCGTCTTCCCGGCGTCCCTGACCTCGCGCCTGATCGAGTTTCAAGGCGAGGCGGCGATCGTCTCGGGCGTGCTCGATCTCACCGAGCAGAAACGGGCCGAGCGCGAGATCGCGCGCCAGCGCGAGGCCCTGCGCCGGAGCGAGCAGCGCTTTCGGACCATCGCCGAGGCGCATCCGGTGCCGGTTCTGATCGTGCGCCGCGCCGACCGGCGCGTGCTGTACGCCAGCCAGCCGTTCCTCGAGCTGATGCGGGTGACCTCGGACGAGGTGGCCCAGATGACCAGCGCGGCCATGTTTGCCGACGACGGCGAGCGCGAGCGGATCACCGCGGCGCTGCGCGCCAAGGTGGAGGTGCGAAACGCCGAAGCGACGATGCGCCGCCCGGACGGCAGCATGTTCGCGTCGGCGATCACCGCCCGCGCGGTCGAGTACGAGGGCGAGGACGCCGCGGTGTTCGGCATCGTCGATCTGACCGAACAGAAGAAGGCCGAGGCGGAGATCGTCCGTCAGCGCGAGGCGTTGCATCAGAGCGAGAAGCTGAACGCGCTCGGCTCGCTGCTCGCCAATGTCGCCCACGAGCTCAACAATCCGCTGTCCGTGGTGGTCGGCTACGCCACCATGATGCGCGACACGGCGCCCGACGATGCCACCCGACAACGGGCGATCAAGGTGCAGGCCGCGGCCGAGCGCTGCGCGCGCATCGTCAAGACCTTTTTGACCATGGCCCGGCGCAAGCCCGAGGCGTTCACGCCGGTTCGGATCGAGCAGATCGTCGAGAGCGCGCTCGACGTGGTCGGCTACGGCCTGCGCTCGGCCGACATCGCGGTGGATCTCGACCTGGCGCCCGATCTGCCCGCGGTCGCCGGCGACGGCGACCAGCTGACGCTGGTGCTGATGAACCTGATCGTGAACGCGCAGCATGCTCTCCAGGCGCAACCGCAGCCACGGCGTCTCGAGATCGTCGCGCTCCGGCAGAACGGCACGGTGCAGATCGAGGTGGCCGACAACGGCCCGGGCATCCCGGCCGAGATCGCGCTGCGCATCTTCGATCCGTTCTTCACCACCAAGCCACAAGGCGTCGGCACGGGCATCGGCCTGGCGGTGTGTCAGGGCATCGTCGCCGCCCACGGCGGCGAGATCGGGGTCGCCTCACGCGCCGAGGGCGGTGCTCTGTTCACGATCACCCTGCCGGTCACCTCGGCAGCGCCCCGGCCGCCGGCCGCCGCGCTGGCGCCGGCACCGATCGCCGGCCGGGTCCTGGTGGTCGACGACGAGGTGGAGATCGCGCAGATGGTCGCCGAGGTGCTCCATCGCGATCGTCACGAGACGGCGGTGGCGACCAGCGGCCGCCGAGCTCTCGATCATCTCGCCTCGCACCCGGTCGATCTCATCCTGTGCGACCTGCGGATGCCCGATCTGGACGGTCCCGGCCTGCACCGCGCACTGCTGTCGTCGGCGCCCGAGCTGGCCCGGCGCATGGTCTTCGTCACCGGCGACGTGCTCACGCCCGCGACCGCCACCTTCCTCGCAAAGACCAGCCTGCCGGTCATCGAGAAACCGATCGATCCCTACGATCTGCGCCTGAAGGTGCAGACCTACCTGGCGGCGCTGGGCCGCCTCGAGCCGTCGCCCCTCAGCCCGGCGTGAGCTGGCTGGCGGCCTCGCGGCTGGCCAGGAAGGCCTGGACCCTGGCGCTCACGGCCGCCGGCTCGAGCGGTTTCTCGAGCACCCGTACCCCGGTCTCGGTGAGGAAGCCGGTCATGTCCCCGCCCAAGGTATCGCCGGTCATGAACACCAGGCGCCCCAACAGCTCGGGACGTTGCGCCGCCAGCTCGCGATAAAGCGCCGGGCCATCCAGATCGGGCATCCGCAAATCGCAGAGGATCAGATCGACCTCGCCGTCGGACAGACGGCTGAGCGCCTCGCGCCCGCTGCTCGCCCGATCGACCCGGTGGCCGTCGCGCTCCAGGATGTCGATCAACAGCTGGCCCACCTCGGGCTCGTCGTCGACCACCAGGATCCGCCCCCAGCGGTGCCGCCGCGGCAGCGTCTCGGGCGGGCCCTTGGCCGCCTCCGCCTCGGTGCGCGGCAGGCGCACCACGAAGGTGGCACCTTGTCCGCCTGACGGCTCCAGCCGGACCTCGCCGCCATGGGCCGCGAGGATGCCGTGGCATACCGACAGGCCGACCCCGGTGCCGACGCCCTGAGGCTTGGTGGTGAAGAAGGGCTCGAAGATGCGAGGCGCGAGATCGGCCGGGACGCCCGGGCCGTTGTCGGCGACCTCGACCCGGACCGCCTCGGCGTCGAAATCGCTGGTGATCGTCAGCCGGCGCGGGGGCGGCACGCCCTGCAGAGCCTGCTGCGCGTTCACGAACAGATTGGCGAACACCTGATGCAGCTGGTCGCCGTCGGCCCACACCGCCGGCAGGTCCGGCGCGAGGGCGCGCACGACCTCGACGTCGGCGGTGCGCAGACCATAGGCGACGATCTCGAGCGCCTCCTCGATCGTGGCGTTCAGCTGCACCGCGGTGCGTTGCCGCGGCTTGCTGCGCGCCATGGCGAGAAACGTCCGCACGATCCGGGCGCACCTGTCCGCGGCGGTGCGGATCTTGAGGGCGCGGTCCCGGATCGCCGCGTCGGTCGCGAAGTCCTCGAGCAGGCTGGCATGGCCGACCACGACCGAGAGCGGATTGTTGAGCTCGTGGGCGACCCCGGCGAGCAGCGAGCCGAGCGCGCTCATCTTCTCGTTCTGATGCAGGATCTGCCGTTGCCGGGCGAGCTCCGCCTCGACCCGCTTGCGCTCGGTCAGATCGACCACCGCGGTGACCATGGCGTCCTGGCCCTCGAAGGCGATCATCTGCGAGGTGAGCGCCGCCCAGAACTCGGAGCCGTCGGCGCGGCGCAGGCGGACCTCCAACCCCTCCGCCCTGCCGTCTCGCCGGACCAGGGCCACGAGTTTGGCGCGATGCCCGGGGTCGGGATAGAGCCGGAGCGTGGTGCCCGAGCGCAGCTCGTCGAGCGACATGCGCAGGAGCTGCGCGCACGGCGGGCTGGCGAAGATGACCTTGCCGGTCTCGACCTCGGAGATGAACAGCGGCACCGGATGCGCCTCGGCGAACGCGCGGAAGCGCTGCTCGCTGGCCTTGAGCGCCTCCTCCATCGCCTTGCGTTCGGTGATGTCGACGTCGAAGCCGCCGATGTGGGTGATCCGGCCCTCGGCGTCGCGCACCGGGAACCGGATCACCAGGTCCCATATGTACTGGTCCAGGTTCGGCAGGTGCTCTTCGCAGACGACGACGCGCCCGGTATCCAGCACTTCGCGATCACGCGCCATGATGAAAGCGGCGGCGTCCTGTCCGACCGCGCTGGCGACGACCGTCCGGCCCAGCATGCGCTCGACGTCGGCGCCCAGCACCTTGCCCATCTCGGGATTGAGCAGGACGTAGCGGCCCTTGCGGTCCTTCAGGTACATGCCGACCGGGGCGTTCTCCATGAACGCCGCAAGACGAGCCTCGCTCTCCTGCAGGGCCTGCTGCATCGCCTTGAGCTGGGTGACGTCGGTGATCGCCGTCAGCACCGCCGGGCGCCCGCCGAACGCGACGCCCCGAGCGGACAGAAGGCACCACATGGCGGCGCCGGCGCGGCCGCGCATCTCGACCTCGAAGCCGTCGACCCGGCCCCCTTCGGCGAGCCGCGCGAGCAGGGTCGCGCGGTCCTCGGGGCGCGCGTAGATCGCGCGGATCGCGTCGGGCTCCAGCCCGACCTTCAAGCCGAAGGTCTCGAACGCCCGGGCATTGGCGAACAGGATCTCCGGCGGGTCGGTGCGCGAGATCAGCACCGACAGCGGCACGCCTTCGGCGATCGCGCGAAAGCGCTCCTCGCGCTCCTCGAGCTCCACCTGAGCGGCCTTGCGCTCGGTGATGTCGGTGGCGGTCAGCAGCATGGCCAGCTGGCCGCCGATCATGATCGCGCGGGCCGACAAGAGCGCCCACATGATCGTCCCGTCCAGGCGCCGCAGCTGGACCTCGAAACCGTCGACGCGGCCGTCGCGGAACAGCCGCTCGATCAGGGTCTTGCGATCCGGCGGGTGGAGATAGCCGGCGCGGATCGCGTCGCGCTGCGGCCCGATGCGCAGGCCGAACAGCTCGGTCGCGAGGTCGTTCGCGAACAGGATCTCGGGTTGGCTGATGCGCGCGATCGCGATCGGCAGGGGGATCCCGTTGGCCACCGTCTCGAGCAGCTGCTCGCGCTCCTCGATCGCGTCCTGCGCCCGCTTCCGCTCGGTGATGTCGCTCGTGAGCAGGACCCGGCCGCCGCCGGCGACCGCGCTCTCCCGGACGCGCACCCAGCGCCCGTCGGCAATCCGGAATTCCCGGTCCTCGGCGGGCGAACGATGGTCGGTGAGCCGACGCTCGACGAAGCGCGCGCCCATGTCGGGATGGTACATGCCGCCGTCGGCTGCCGCTGCGCGTACCATGTCCTCGAAGCGCGCGCCGGGCTTCATGGCGGCCCGGAAGCTCGGGGGTGCGTGCTCGGGGTAGCGGCGGTTGTGGTAGACCAGGCGATCGTCGGCGTCGTAGATCGCAAGGCCGTCCATCAAAGCTTCGGCCGCCGCCAGGAATCGATCCTGGCTCTTCTTGGTCTCGGCCTCGGCGGCCAGCGCCGCATCGTTGGCCGCGCGCAGCTCGGCGGTGCGCTCGGCCACCCGGCGCTCGAGCAGCTCGTTCGCCCGTTGCAGCGCCTCCTCGGCGGCCGTGCGCTCGGTGACGTCCTGCAGGGTGCCGACCAGGTGCCGCTCACCACTCGCCGGATTGGTGACGCGGTCACCGGCCTCGTTGACCACGCGGATCGCGCCGTCGGCGCGTCTGAGGCGATATTGGACCAAGTAAGACCGCCCGCGTTTGGTCGCCTGGGCGCGCGCCTGCTCATAGCCGGCGCGGTCCGCCGGGTCGATCCGCGCGAGCAGCGCCGGCGCGGCGCTCAGCAGTTCGAGGCAGTCGGCGACCGAACGACCATGGATGCGGGCGACCTCGTCCGCGCACCACAGGCAGCGGCCGGTCGTCAGATCGACGATGAAGCCCCCGAGCCTGGCCAGGTCGGCCATCTGGCGGCACAACACCGTCTGCTCGGGCGTCAGCGGGAACGCCTGCATCTCCGCCCTTCCGGAGCTCGATCTCACCTGATGCCGCTCCGAAGTGAGCCTAACGCCGTCGCGGCCGAGGGTCGAGCGCGACGATGCCGGGCTGCGGACCCGCACGATCCGGCGGGGCCCGAACCACCTACCGGGACGCCCGAGGCGCGCGTCTGGATGCGCCGCTCTCGCGCCGCCATCGAACGGAGGTCGCCGGAATGCCGGGCGGCCTGCGGCCAAGCACGGGCCTGATCGAGCAGGATGGCGACGGCACGCGATCGGCGCTCGGCTCCCGACGTTCGGACGCCACCTCCTGACATTCCATGGCGTGCGGATCCTGACGCCCATGGAACTTCCTCGAGGCGGTCAGGAGCGTCGGCCGGAACTGAGCTGGGCGCCGCTCCGTGCAAGCCAAAAACCCGCAGTCGACATCGAGGTTATGTGCCGCCGGATCGGGCGCTGATCACAATCATGGTCTCGGGCGGGGCCGCGCTCGCCGGGACCTGCCCGGGCGGCGCCGCTGGATATCAGGCGGCGAGCGGCGGGGTGCGCTCCAGCACCTCGAAGGCGTCGTGGCGGACGTGGTTGTGGCGCATCTCTTCGCGCAGCATCTCCGGAGTCACGATCCCCTGCTCGACGCACTCGCGCAGGAGGCCGAAGAACAGGTTCTCCTGATTACGGTCGGGGTGCGCGATGTAGCTGCCGAGCAGGCCGTAGTCGCCGAACAGCTTGCGCCGCGCCCGCATCAGCCAGCCGATCGGCGGGAACAGCCGGTTGGTCTCGGCCGGGATGAAGTCGACTGGCAAGCCGCTCTTCCACGGCTGGGTCTTGCGCCGGGTGTTGTGCACCATCTTGGTGGTCGCGCTCAGGCGGTCGAAATCGTTCCACTCCGGCTCGAGCGGGCCGATGCTCTCGGGCTCCTCGTAGAGGAGATTGATCCACCTGCGATAGTCGCGCTCGAAGGTGAACAGCTCCTTGAACTGCTTCTCGACCTGCCAGTGGCGGAGCTTGGCGCAATCCAGCAGCATCACGCTGCTGGCATAGTTGCCGTCGTAGATGCGCTTGGCGCCGGCGCGGGTGCGACACATGATCGCCTTGCCGGCCATGTCGCGCGTGAGCAGCTCGAAGACGTCGCCGACGGCGAACACGTCCGGATCGACCACCACGGCGCGACCCTGGTAGCCCATCAGCTCGGGCGGCATGAAGCGCAGCGGCGTGAACGACTGCAGGTCGTCGTTGCGCCAGTTGCGCTTGACGCCGTCGCGCAGGTACTCCTGACCTTCGTGCTCGAAGAAGAAGCCGTAGTCCTGGTGATTGATGATCTTGACGTCGAACGTGTCGCTGTTCTTGGAGTTCCGCTGCATCGAATGCGCGGAGACGAGCGCGCCCATGTATTGGCGGTGATTGGTGTGAATGAAGACGCACGGCTTCATCGAAGCGGTTCCTCGGTCCTGACCCGCGGCGCTGATACCACAGCGAGTCCACCCTCGCAATACGGCCCGACGTGGCGCGACTGTTCATCGGCAGATGCGGCCGGCAGGGCCGGCGGCCCGCCCTGCCGCTTGACCAAGCTTGACCAAGTCCTGGTCGGGAGCGATATTCGAGCCGGGGATGTCGACCGGTGAGCCGCCATGGCAACGACCCTGAACCTGTACGAGGCCAAGACGCAGCTCTCGAAGCTGGTCGAGCGCGCCGCCGCCGGCGAGGAGATCGTGATCGCCAAGGCCGGCAGGCCGATGGCCAGGCTCGTCGCTCTGGGTCGCAAGCCGCTCCGGTCCGGCTTGCTGAAGGGCAAGGTTTGGATGGCGGACGATTTCGACGACCCGCCGGAGGAGATCGTCCGCGCCTTCGAGGATAGCGAGATCTTTCCGCCCGAGGACGAAGACGATTGAACGGCCGCGACTTCCTGCTCGATACCCACGCCGCGATCTGGTGGATGGAGGGCAGCACCAGGCTGCCGGAAGCTTGCTACCGTGCCGTGCGCCGACGCGGGTTCGCTTATGTCAGCCTCGCGAGCGCCTGGGAGGTCGCGATCAAAACCTCCTTGGGCAGGCTCCGCCTGGGCGCGCCGTTCGGGGCCACGGTCGAGGCTTCGGGCTTTGCCTTTCTGCCGCTCACGTTGGAGCAGGTGGAGGAGGTCGAGACCCTCCCGCTCCACCATCGCGACCCGTTCGATCGCATGCTCGTAGCTCAGGCGCGGGTCGAGAATCTCACACTGGTCACCGGCGACCGCAAGCTCGCAGCCTACGCCGTGCCCAGGTTCTGGACCTGAGCGCGATGAACCGTCTCGCCGCATAGCTTCCGGCCGCACGATCTTCGTCCGCTTGCCGGGCCCCCCACATCCTCCAAGACCGGGACGCTGACGGCGCACGGGATGGGTCGCGAGGGGGCAAGGGCGAACGGAGGCGCCGGAACTACCTCAGCTCGTCGAGCAGCGCCTTGGCGTCCTTGAGATCCTGGGTGTCGAAGCCCTCGGTGAACCAGGCGTAGACCGGTGCCAGCAGGTCGCGGGCGGTGGCGCGCTTGTCCTGATCGCGCCACAGCCTCGCTAGGCTGGTCGCGGCACGCAGCTGCAACGAGCGCGCGCTCTGAGCCTGCGCAGTCTCGATCGCGCGATGGAAACAACCCTCGGCGGCGGCGTTCGCTCCATCCTTGGCGAGGAGGAGCTCACCCCTGAGGCGCTGCAGCTCCGAATTCCAGTAGGGCACTCCGCACTCGCGGTAGCTTTCGAGCGCCTCGTCGAGCGCCACCAGCCCTTCGTCTACTTGCCCCGCCTGGCCAAGCGCGCCGGCCAACAGGGTGAGGTAATATGGACGAAACAGATTATCACCGGCTCTCTCAAGAGTTGACAGGCCAATACGAATGTCGGCGATTCCCTGAGCGCTCCGCCCCTGCTCCGCGACCGCCCACCCGTGCATGACGGTCGCCATCCCGATCCAAAGAGGAAGCCCATGCTCAGTAGCCAACGCAAGGGCGGCGGCAGCGCGCTCCCGAGCGTCCGGAATGTCGCGACGGAACAAAGCGATCTCACTCCGCCAAGTCATCGCCTCCGCGATACTTGCGGCGTGCGATGTCTCCTGAGCTAGCGCGATGGCTTGTCCACTGCGCTCGAGCGCCTGGTCCGGATAGCCGAGCGTCCAAAGCGTTCGGGCGGCGTAAGCCAAACAGGTTTCGCCGGCGTCATCTTCGTAACGCAGGTTGTGCGGCGCGTGCGCTTGGATGTCGTAAAGCGCAAACCCTCGCTCCAGATGATCAAGGGCCAATTCGAACTCGCCGGCGTAGAAGTGCACCACCCCCTTGGCGCGATGTCCCTCCACCAGATAGGCGGCTTCCCTGGTACTCTCGCCCAATGCCAGAAGATCCTGGGCCGCTTCGCGCGCCGATACCAACTCTGCCCGGAGAATGTGGTAGATCCGCAACCCTTGCAGCACTGGTGCGAGGTGGGATGCGTCGCCGGCCCGATGACAAAGCTCACGCGCGCGCGTGTAAACGTCTTCGACTTCTGGATGGCCGTGCCCCTTGGTGGTGATGACCATGGAGCCAAGCATCGTCAGCAAGTCGAGCTCCTGCTCATGGCGCTCCGCCGTCTCGGGGAATGCTCGCAACAATTCAACACCGCGGCGAAAATGCGCTGCGGCCTCGGCGTTGGCCGAGCGCTCGGCGGCGCGATGGCCAGCGCGCTGCCAGTACCCGATCGCTTCACCCGTGACGCCCGCCTCAGTCAGGTGGTGCGCCAGGATCTCGGGCTGGCTGTCCGCGAGCTCGGGAAAGCGCTCGCGCAGCGCTCCCGCGACCTCAGCGTGCAGTTGCTGGCGCTTGCTTTTGAGCAGGCTCGCGTACGCGGCGTCCTGGACGAAGGCGTGCTTGAAGCTGTAGATTGCGTCCGGGATGGTGCCGCGGCGGAACACCAGCTCCGCGCCGACCAGGTGCGAGAGCGCCTCCTGCAGCGCTGTTGCGTCCAGTGGCGAGAGGGCGGCCAGGAGCCAGTAGGAGAACTCGCGCCCGATCACGGCGCCGATCTGCGCCACCTCCTTGACCGGGGCGAGGCGATCCAGGCGCGCCATCAGCGAGTCCTGGAGCGTCGCCGGGATCGCGAGCGGCGGCAGCGGGCTGGTCAGCTCGAAGCGGTCCCCCCGATCATCGAGCAGGCCGGATTCCAGCACGGTCTTGGTCAGCTCCTCGACGAACAGCGGCACGCCCTCGGTCTTCGCCCAGATCTGGATCAGGACCTCCTCGGGGAGGAGCTTGCCGCCGGCGACCGCCGCGATCATCTCGGTGCTGTGGCGCCGCCCGAGCCGGTTCAAGCTCAAGGCCGTCATGTGCGGGTAGCTGGTCCAGGACGGCGCGAACTCCGGGCGGAACGTGATCAGCAGCAGCACGGGCAGGGTCTGGAGGCGCTCGATCACGCGCTCGAACAGCTCGGTCGAGGTCGGGTCGAGCCACTGGCTGTCCTCGAGGACCATCAGCACCGGCTGCCGGTCGGTAAGGCCTTTCAGCTGGTCCAGCAGCGCCGCGATGGTCAGCTCCCGCTGCCGCTGCGCCGGCAGGTTGAGCGGGGGATAGCGGGTCCCGACCGGGATCGAGAGCAGCGCCCCGAACAGCGGCGCCACGGCGGCGGGGTCATCGGTGCCCTGGCTGAGCAGTGCCTCCAGCTTGTCGAGCTTGCGCTCGGTCGGATCGTCGGGCTCGAAGGCCGCCGCCCGTTCGAGCTGCTCGATGATCGGATGCAGCGCGCTGTTCACGTGATAGGGCGAGCAGTAGTAGCGCATGCGGGTGTGCGACGCGTCCGCGAGATGCTCGATCAGGGCGTGCGCCAGGCGCGACTTGCCGATGCCCGGCTCGCCGGCCAGCAGCACCACCTGGCCCTCGCTCTCCCTGGCCTGCTCGAAGCGGTCAAGCAACATGCCGAGCTCATGCCGGCGGCCGACGAAGGGCGTGAGGCCAGTGGTGCTACGCGCCGCGAACCGGCTCTCCGCCAAGCTGTCGCCGCGTACCTGCCAGGCCTGGACTTTCGCGCCGAAGCCTCTGAGTTCGAGGGTCCCCAGATCGGTCAGATCGAACAGGCCGGCGACGAGACGCTGCGTACCTGGGCCGATGATCACGCCGTTCGGCTCGGCGAGGTCCTGCAGCCGCGCCGCGAGATTCGGGGTCTCGCCGACCACCGCCTGCTCCTGCGCCGCACCCTCGCCGATCAGATCGCCGACCACGACCTGCCCGGTGGCGATGCCGACGCGTACCGCCAGCTCGGAGCCGTCACCGGCGGGCTGACGACTGACCGCCTCGGCCAGCTCGAGCCCCGCCCGGATCGCGCGCTCGGCGTCGTCTTCGTGCGCCCGCGGATAGCCGAAATAGGCCAGCACGCCGTCGCCCATGAACTTGGCGACGTGGCCCTCGTAGCGGCGGATGACCTCGCTGCAGACATTCTGGTAGCCACCGATCACCGCCCGCATGTCCTCGGGATCGAGCCGCGCCGACAGCCCCGTCGAACCGACCAGATCGACGAACATCACCGTCAGCTGCCGCCGCTCCGCCTCGGATCGCGGCCCCGGGGCTGCGATGTCGGTCGCCGCATGCGACGGGCCGACCGGTTCGCTTGGCTCGGCTTCGCCTCGTAGCGCGGCGATCGCGTCGAGCAGCCGGCGGCGATGGCCGACGAGGGCGACGCCAAGGTCCTTGAGATCGTCGGCGGTCAGATTGGGCAGGAGATCAACGTCGATCTCGTTGTCGCGGAAGGCCTGCTCATAGCGCTCGAGCCCGAGGCTGCGCAGCCAATTCCCGACATCCACGATCCGACCTCCGTCAAGGAGGCGTGGATATCACAGTGAACTGGCGAAATCCAGAAACGCGGCCGGTCGCCGGCGATCGGGCCGGGTGGTTGAGGTGGGCGGTCGCGCCCGCTGCTCACGCCGCGAGCGGCGGGGTGCGGCCGACCAGCTCCAGGGCGTCGTGGCGGATGTGGTTGTGACGCATCTCCTCGCGCAGCAGATCCTCGGTGACCATGCCCTTGTCCAGGCATTCGCGCAGCAGTCCGAAGAAGAAGCGCTCCTGATTGCTGTCCGGATGCGCCTTGTAGGTCTTCTGCGAGGCGGTCGTCCAGCGCTTGATCAGGCGCGGCCAGGTCGCGGGCTTCAGCGGCTCGACCTTCTTGTCCGCCCAGGTGAAGTCGATCGGCAGCCCGCTCTTCCAGGGCTGGGTCTGGCGCTTGGTGTTGTGCAGCAGCTTGGTGTTCTCGGTGAGCCGGTCGAAGTCGTTCCACTCCGGCTCGAAGATCCCGATCGAGCCCGCCGGCTCGCCCTGCAGCAGGATCCAGTCCATGTAGTCGCGCTTGCCCTCGAACAGCTCGTTGAACTGCTGCTCGCACTGCCAGTGGGGGAGCCTGGCGCAGTCCAGCAGCATCACGCTGGTGGCGAGCCCGCCGCTCGCCCCCTTGCTGCCGGTGCGCGAGCGGCACATGATCGCCTTGCCGGCCATGTCGCGCGCCAGGAGCTCGTACACGTCGCCGACCGCGAACACGTCCGGATCGACCACGACCGCCTGGCCCTCATAGCTCATCAGCTCCGGCACCATGAAGCGCAACGGCGTGAACGATTGCAGGTCGTCCATGTGCCAGACCCGCATGCCGCCCGCGCGCAGAAAGGACTGGCCTTCCCTGGCCCGCAAGAATGGATGATCGTTGCTGTGAATGATGCTCACGTCGAACTTGTCGGCGTTCGGCGAGTTCCTTTGGAACGAGTATTGTGATACCAGAGCGCCGACGTATTGCTTGTGGTTGGTGTGAATGAAGACGCAAGGCTTCACGGCGGTCGTCCTCGAGCTCGGGGTGAGGTCGGTCTCATAACGGATGAGGCGCGAGATCGCAAGATATCGACCGGTGAGCGACCATGCCGGCGGCAGCGGGGTCGGGCTTACCCACTTGATGACGCCGCCGACTTGATCGGGCATCTGGTGACGCAGGCGGGCCTCGATTGATGGCGACGTTCCTGGTCCTGGGATCGAAACCGGCTCCGGTATTGCCGCCGCCGGGCGCCTTCGATGCCCTGGCCTGCGCCAACGCGTCGGGGCGATCGGCAGCGCGCCACGGCCTGCCGACGCCGCTGTTCACCGTGATCTCGGCGATTCTCACTTCGGGCAAGCAGGCACCCAACCGGCTGGCGCTCGAAGCGCTCGCCGGCCTGCGCACCCACACCCTCTACTTCTATCCGCGCCCGGTCCGTGGTCGGGGGGCTGTGCGGCGAGCCGTGCACGAGCTGCGCTCGTTCAAGATGAGCCCCTTCTGGTTCAGGCGCAGCTTGCGATCCCTGCCGTACGCATTCGAGCGTTTCGAGGATCCCGGGATGCCAAGGTACCATGCCATGCTCGCCGGCCTGTGCGACGACGATCCGGACCTGATGGCGCAGGTGCGGGCCAAGCAGCCATCCAGCGGCATGCTGGCGCTGGCGATCGGCCTCGCCTGGCACGACTTCGAGCGCTGCATCCTGAGCGGCTTCAGCTTCGAGATCACGCACGCCTATGCCGCCAATCCGCTGATCCGGGAACGGGGCTCGGCGGCCAGCAGGCACGCCGACACCGACGTCGCGCTGCTGCGCCATCTTTGCAAGAGGTTCGGGAACATCTATACGACCGAGCCGGTGGTCAGCGAGCGGGCCGGCGTGCCCCTGCTGACCGATCCCGGCCCGTCGGCGCACCGGGCGGCGTCCGCCGGCTGACCGGCATCGACAGGACGGATCGAAGAGCACAGGGCATGAAGGCGCTGAAGCGTCTCTCCAACATCTCCAGATACGGCCTCGGCGCCGGGGCGCGCGAACGCAAGCGCGCGGACAAGGAGCAATTGCGCGAGGAGCGCTTCTACGACTCCGGCCTGTGGGAGCACAGCGAGCAGGGCGCGCGGCGCAAGTACGCGTCCTACGACGAATACGTCGACCATCAGGCCTCCAAGCTGGACCAGATCGCGCATCGGCTGCGCGAGAAGGAGGCCGAGGACCTCGCCGAGTTCCGGCGACGGTTCGAGACCTGCGCCGCGCTCGCGGACGCGCGCTCCGTGCTCTGCCTCGGCGCCCGCCTCGGCACCGAGGTCAGGGCCCTGCATGATCTCGGCTATTTCGCGATCGGCATCGATCTGAACCCCGGCGATGCCAATCCCTACGTCCTGCCCGGCGACTTCCACCGCATCGTGTTTCCCGACGCCTCGGTCGATGCCGTCTACACCAACGCCCTCGACCACGTATTCTCGCTCGAGAAGGTCGTCGGCGAGGTGCGGCGGCTGCTGCGGCCGGGCGGCGTCTTCCTGGCCGATCTGGAGCTTGGCGCCGCCGAGGGCTTCGTCCCCGGCCAGTACGAATCGGTCATGTGGCGGGACCACCAGGCGCTGATCGAGCAGATCCGCGATCTCGGGCGCTTCGCCATCGAGGGGGTGCGCGATCTCGGCAAGACCAGGCGGGACCAATGGACGCAGGTGGCGTTCCGCAAGCCCGCCTGAGCGCCAACATGGCGTCCAGGCCGAGCCGCGCTTCGTTCCCCTCGTCACTCGCTTGCCCAAAGAGGCCGATCTTGTTCTCCTACGACCATCTCCGGTTCCGCTACGAGCCCTTCCCGATCGGCATCGCCAAGCCGGCGATCGCCCTGGACCTCTACCGCGAGCTGGTGGCCAGCTACCCGCCGCGCGAGCTGTTCGCGTATCTGCCCAAGGTCGGCCACAAATATTCGCTGTCCGAGAAAACCAACGGCGCGGCCTATGCCGAGTTCATCCGGTCGAACGCCGCGTGGCGCGAGCTGCACGGCTGGATCAAGAGCGATCGGTTCATTCCCACGGTGATGGACGCGCTGAAAACGCATCACGTCGACCTCGGCCACAAGCACCTGAGCGATGCCAAGCGCGCGCTCAAGACCGTGCGGAACCTGGCGCGCGGGCGCAGCCGGCCGTTGCCGCCGCGGCTCGGCACGCGGTTCGAGTTCTCGATGCTGCCCGCGGATGGCGGCTACATCATGCCGCACACCGACTCGCCGTCCAAGATCGTGACCCTGATCGTCTCGATGGCGGGCGAGGACGAGTGGAACCCGGCATTCGGGGGCGGCACCGACGTCAATCGGCCCAAGGACGTGCGCCTGGCCTTCAACCGGATGAACGCGCAGGCCGCCTTCGACGACATGGAGGTGCTCGACACCTTCGAGTTCACCCCGAACCAGGTCGTGGTGTTCGTCAAGACCTTCAACTCCTGGCACTCGGTCCAGCCGATGACCGGGACCGGCTCGCCGCTGATGCGCAGGACGCTCACCATCAACATCGAGACAGCCGGCTAGAAAGAGCGCAACGTCATCGCGAGGGCGCGCAAGCGCCCGTGGCGATCCAGGAGCGGCGCTGTGGATGGCTTCGTCGCTGCGCTCCTCGCAATGACGGTGCAAAGCGTGGCAGAACGGGGGAGCCGCGCTCGCGGATCGGCCGGATCGCTAACTTGCGCCCGCTCGACTATTCGCCCGCATCCTCGTCGCGCCCGATCCTGGCGCCGGCCGCGCGCTCGACGCATTTGACGACGGTCGTGATGTCGGCATCCGGCCCGAGCTCGGCGACCGCGCGCTGCCACTCTGCATGAACCTGGGCGGCGACCGGCATTGGCACGCCGAGCGTTTCGGCCGCGGCCGCGCACAGGCCGAGGTCCTTGGTCAAGAGGCCGGTCGTGAACCCGGCGCCGTAGTTGCCGGTCAGGACCTGGCGCGGGAACTTGTCCTCGCTCGCGGTATTGCGCCCGGTGCTCGCATTGATCACGTCCAGCATGGTCGCGGGATCGAGGCCGCCTTTGACCCCGAGCACGACGGCTTCGGCGGTCGCGACGAGAGCCGTCGCCGACAGGAAGTTGTTGGCGAGCTTCATCAGCTGGCCGAGGCCCGGGCGCTCGCCGACGTGGAAAACGCGCCCGAACACCTCGAGCGGGCCGCGCACGCGCTCGAGCTCGGCCGCCGGGCCGGCGACCATGACCGCAAGCGTGCCGGCAACGGCACCGCGCACGCCGCCGGAGACCGGCGCATCCAGCGTCAAGATGCCGCGCGAGTGCTGCGGCGACCTCCACGGCAACCGCCTGCCCGGTGGTCGACAGATCGACGTAGGTCCGGATCGCGCTGCCGTGGATCAGGCCGTCCGGGCCGAGCGCGACCGCGCGCACCACCTGCGGCGTCGGCAGGCTCACCAGCACCACCTCGGCGCGCGCCGCGACTTCGGCCGGCGACCTCGCGGCTTCGGCGCCTTCGGCCACGAGCGCGTCCATCGCCTCCGCACGCACGTCGTGCACGACCAGCCGGTAGCCGGCCGCGAGCAGCCGCCGGCTCATCGGCCCGCCCATCTGGCCGAGCCCCACGAAGCCGATCGGTTCGCTCATTGCCGGCTCATCGCTCCCCGTCGGGTCGGTTCACGGCAGCCAGTCGCCGGTGATCTGATCGAGGGTATAGGGGCAGGTCGCGGGCAGCGCATTCGCGGCTGCTTGCTCGCCGTGGTCGCGCAGCGACCCCTCGGCGTCGTGCCTGGCGCGCTCGTAAAGTTCGGGCAGCCGATCGGCGAGGTGGCGACGCAGGCTCGGCGTAAGGTCGTTCAGAAGGCGCGTGCGCTGCGTCCGAATGGTCTCACGCCAAGCCAACCGGGGATTCTGGGCCGGCGAGTGCTGGAGCTTGAGCAGATGCGCCATGACCGTCGTGGCGCGACTCCGAACCGCGCTCTTCAGCGATCCGGCCAAGTCCTCTACCTCCTCAATCAGGTGCTCGAGGTCGAGTGCGTCAAACCGTCCAGCGCGCAGCAGGGCCGCTTGGTTGTGCGCCCAGGCGTACAAGTCGTCTTCGTAGAGATGCTTGGCGGTCGGCTTGACCCGTGTGGCCACGATGGTCTCCTAAGAGGCGCAGTATCGCAGACGATACCACCCCTCTGCAGGGAGCTCAAAGCGCCTTCGCCTGCGAGGGCAGAGGCGGACGGCCGCGGCTGACGCTTCGTCCTCTCACAACGCCTTCGCCCGGTCGCGGAGCACGTTCTTCTGCACCTTGCCGGTGGAGGTCTTGGGCAGCTCGGTGAACACCACGGTCCTTGGGCATTTGAAGCCGGCGAGCACCGAGCGGCAGTGCTTGATCAGCTCGTCCTCGGTCGCGCTCGCGCCTTCCTTCAGGGTGACGAAGGCGCACGGCGTCTCGCCCCACCTCTCGTCCGGCCGGGCGACCACCGCCGCCTCGAGCACCGCGGGGTGGCGGTACAAGGCACCCTCCACCTCGATCGAGGAGATGTTCTCGCCGCCGGAGATGATGATGTCCTTGGAGCGGTCCTTGATCTCGATGTAGCCGTCCTCGTGCATCACGCCGAGATCGCCGGTGTGGAACCAGCCGCCCTCGAACGCCGCCTCGGTCGCCTTCGGGTCCTTGAGATAGCCCTTCATGACGTCGTGGCCGCGCATCATGATCTCGCCGATGGTCTGGCCGTCCCGCGCCACCGGCGTCATGGTCGCGGGGTCCATGACTTCGAGGCCCTCAAGCACCGGATAGCACACGCCCTGGCGGGCCTGGAGGCGCGCCTGCTCGTAGCCCGGCAGCTCGTTCCATGCCTCCTGCCAGGCGCATACCGTGGATGGCCCGTACACCTCGGTCAGGCCGTAGACGTGGGTGACGCGGATGCCGAGCCCGGCCATGCGCTGGAGCACCGCCGGCGGCGGCGGCGCCGCCGCGGTCATCATGTTGACCGGGTGGCCGAAGTCGCGCCGCTCTGCGGCCGTGGCGTTGATCAGCATGCCCATGACCACCGGCGCGCCGCACAGATGCGTCACCTCGTGCTCGGCGATCGCGGTATAGATCGCCGCCGGCTCGACCCGCCGCAGGCACACCTGGGTGCCGCCCTGCAGCGCGACCGCCCACGGGAAGCACCAGCCGTTGCAGTGGAACATCGGCAGCGTCCACAAATAGGTCGGGTGCAGCCCCATGTCCCAGACCAGGATGTCGCCGATCGCGTTCAGATAGGCGCCGCGGTGGTGGGTGACCACGCCCTTCGGCCGCCCCGTGGTGCCGGAGGTGTAGCCGAGCGCGATCGCCTGCCATTCGTCGGCCGGATAGCGCGGCTCGAACGCGGGATCGCCCTCGGCCAGCAGCTCGTCGTAGGCGAGCTCGCCGAGTCGCTCGCCCGGCACCTCGAACACCGGGTCCGGCACGTCGACCACCAGCGGCTTGCTCTCGGCCTGCGCGAGCGCCGCCTCGATCACGCCAGAATACTCGGGATCGGTCAGCAGCACCTTGGCCTCGCCGTGGTCGAGGATGTAGGCGATGCTCTCGGCCTCGAGGCGAACGTTCAAGGCGTTGATCACGGCACCCGCCATCGGGATGCCGTAGTGGGCATCGAGCATGGCGGGCACGTTCGGCAGCATGGTCGCGACCGTGTCGCCGGGCACGACGCCGCGCCGCTCGAGCGCCGAAGCGAGGCGGCGGCAGCGCGCGCGCAGTTCGGCATAGTCGGCCCGCCACGAGCCGTGGATCACCGCGGCCCGCCTGGGGAACACGTCGGCCGCCCGCTCGAGGAAGCTGAGCGGCGTGAGCGGCGCGTAGTTCGCTACGTTGCGGTCCAGCCCCTGCTGAAACGGACTGCTCTTCGGATGCTCGGCAAATCTCACAGAGCCTGCCTCCAAATCGCGATTACCTCCGGCGCCCGAACCAGCGAGCGCACGTCCCAGCTTAGCACCGGGCGCGGCCGCCGCCAGCCCGGATGGGCTCGAACCCACGGCGCCGGCGCCGCCGCCCGGCCGCCTGGGCACGGGCCCAGGGATCATGCGCACCGTCCGGCGCGTACGGACCCGAGCCCCGTTTCGACGGCGCCCAATCACCACGGCAGGGTGCGTTTGGTGTGGCGGCGGCCGATCTCCGCGGCTTCAGGGGTTGCAGGGCCGATCCTGACGCGGGCGTCGAGCTGCGCGACGACGTTGTCGGGACGGACCATCTCCAGGAACGCGAGGCCGGCGCGGTCGCACGCGGCTTTGACGCGGGCGCGGGCCGCGGTCATGTCCGGGGGATACGGCGGATCGTGGGCGTCCTTGTGGCCGAAGGACATGCCCATGTCGCCCGGTCCCCACTCGGCAAACGCGAGGCCGGGGACCGCGGCGCTCGCCTCGGCGTTCTCGAGCGCCCGGCGGTTCTCGATCTTGAGGCCGAGCATCAGCTCGCCGTCCGGGTTCAACGGCCACACGTCGGCGCGATCCAGGTATGCGAGCGGCGACAGGCCCCAGATCCCGGCCGCCGGCTCCTGACCGCCGGAGCCGCGCCGTCCGACGCCGAGCCCCTCGGCCGCCTTCTGGAAGGGATAGCGCGCCGCTTCGACGAAGGCCCTGGCGGCGGCCGGCGTCTCGGCGTGGCAGAGCAGGAGCCCGTGCACGCCGGCCGCGAGCGTCTGCTTGATCATCCAGGCGTTCGCGCGCACCGCCGGCTCGTCGGTACCGTCCAGCGGCAAGGTCACGATCACCGCCGGGGTGCGATGCCCGCTCCGGGTCGGCCCGCCGTCGACCAGGCCGCGCATGAATGCGTGAAGAGCTGCCGCCGCGAACGGATGATGCTCCAGGTCCACGGTCAGATAGTCCGCCCAGGTCTTCGCCTCCTCGACCCCGCGCTCGTAGCTCGGCTCCGGGGCGACGGCGCAATAGACGGGCTGCCCTGCCGCGAGCAGCTCGATGGCGCGGTTGATTCTCGGCATGCGATGCCTCCTTCGCTCGTTCCGGCGCCCTCCCTATCATCGTCGACCGACCTTCGGCGATTCGGTTTACCTTCGTCGCCCAGCCGATCGCAGCTCCGCCGTGTCGGCGAACCGGTCGGGATCGACCGACCGCCTGGTGCAGGCCGAGGCCGCACGCTTCCCGGCCGAGCTCAAGTCGGAGGGTTCCCAGCGATCCGATCGAGGCGCTCGAGAATGCCGCGAAGCTCCTCGACATCGCGACCGCCCTTTGCGATCCGCCGTCGCAGGTCCTCCCGGATCCGCGCGACGTAGTGCCGGGATACGGGGCGCGGCGTGAGGGCGCCGAGCAGCGGCACCAGAAGCAGAAAGGCGGCCACCACCAGCGCCGTCGCCTTCCACCAGGCAACGAACATCATGCCAAGGCCGATCGCGAGCGGCCAACCTGCCAGCAGCGCCACGGTCCGCAGCCGTTGACCACGGGGCATGAGGCGCGCGCCCGCCGACTCGTCGATCCTGCTGCCCAGCTCCACGATCGTGCGCTGGAAATTGCGCGTGTACGCCGTGAACAGCGCGAGCGCCGCGAGCAGGAGGAGGTAGGAGAGCAGCATCGGCGACCTGCCCGTCCGGTTCGCGTCGACCTTAGGCCGGACTCACGATTTCCGCATCCTCGCTCGCCGATAACATCCTCCCCCTGGGCGCGCGGCCGACCAACCAATCCCGCGATCGCCTGGGCGCGCGGCCGACCAACGAACGCCGCGCGATCCGGTCTTACGAGGCGGGACATGGCATGACCGTTACGGGAGACCCGGCGCGACCACGAGTCCGCGGTCCCGGCGTTGTCGGGGGCGGTGCGCGGCCGGTATAATGGCCGATCGACGGCAGGGCAGGCGCGGGGGGCCGACATGAGGGGCAGCTACGACCAGATCTACGCCCGATCGCTCCGGGACCCGGAGGGCTTCTGGGCCGAGGCCGCCGAGGCGCTGGATTGGGAGCGGCGCTGGGACCGGGTCCTCGACGACCGCCGGCCGCCGTTCTATCGATGGTTCACCGGCGGCCGGCTGAACACCTGCCACAATGCCGTCGACCGCCACGTCGAGGCGGGACGCGGCAGCCAGCTCGCGCTGATCCACGACAGTCCCGTCACCGACAGCGTTCGCACCCTGACCTTCGCGGAGCTCCAGGATCAGGTGGCGCGCTTCGCCGGCGCGCTGCGGCAGCACGGCGCCGATTATGGCGATCGCGTCATCATCTACATGCCGATGGTGCCCGAGGCGCTGATCGCCATGCTCGCCTGCGCCCGGATCGGGGCCGTGCATTCGGTGGTGTTCGGCGGCTTCGCGTCCAACGAGCTGGCGGCGCGGATCGACGACGCCAGGCCCAAGCTGGTGGTGTCCGCATCCTGCGGCGTCGAGGTCGGCCGCGTGATCCCGTACAAGCCGCTCCTCGACGGCGCGATCGAGCTGGCGGCGCACAAGCCCGAGCGGTGCATCGTCCTCGCCCGCCCGCAGGCCGAGGCGGCGATGGTGCCGGGCCGCGATCTCGATTGGGACGAGGCGATCGCCGGGGCGGCGCCGGTCGAGTGCGTGCCGGTCGCCGCGACCGATCCCTTGTACATCCTCTACACCTCGGGCACGACCGGCCAGCCCAAGGGCATCGTGCGCGACAACGGCGGCCACGCCGTGGCGCTCCGCTGGAGCATGGAGCACATCTACGACGTCGCACCGGGCGAGGTGTACTGGGCGGCCTCCGACGTCGGCTGGGTGGTCGGCCACAGCTACATCTGCTACGGGCCCCTGCTCAACGGCAACACCACGATCGTGTACGAGGGCAAGCCGGTCGGCACGCCCGATCCCGGCGCGTTCTGGCGGGTGATCGCTCAGCACGGGGTGGCGTGCCTGTTCACCGCCCCGACCGCGTTCCGGGCGATCAAGAAGGAGGACCCCGACGGCCGGCACATCGCCAGGCACGATCTGTCCCGCTTTCGTACCCTGTTCCTCGCCGGCGAGCGCTGCGATCCCGACACCCTGCGCTGGGCCGAGGACAAGCTGCAGCGCCCGGTGATCGATCACTGGTGGCAGACCGAGACCGGCTGGGCGATCGCCGCCAACTGCTGGGGCGTCGAGCAGCTGCCGGTCAAGCCCGGGTCCCCGACCAAGGCCGCCCCCGGCTACGACGTGCGGGTGCTCGACGAGGCGGGCAAGGAGCAGGCGCCCGGCGCGATCGGCAACCTCGTGGTCAGGCTGCCGCTGCCGCCCGGCAATTCCCCGACGCTCTGGCAGAACGAGCAGCGCTACGTGGCTTCCTACCTGGCGCGCTACGGCGGCTGTTATCTCACCGGCGATGCCGGCTATCGCGACGAGGACGGCTACCTCTACGTCATGAGCCGGATCGACGACGTCATCAACGTCGCCGGTCACCGGCTCTCGACCGGCGCCATGGAGGAGGCCCTCGCGGCGCATCCGGACGTCGCCGAGTGCGCCGTGTTCGGGGTCGACGACCAGCTCAAGGGCGAGCTGCCGCTCGGCCTGGTGGTGCTCAAGGCGGGCGTCGAGCGGCCGGAGGAGGAGATCCGAAAGGAGCTGATCCAGCGGGTACGCCAGCAGATCGGTCCGGTCGCCGCGTTCAAGCTGGTCGCGGCGGTGCCGCGCCTGCCCAAGACCCGCTCCGGCAAGATCCTGCGCGGGACCATGAAGGCGATCGCCGATTGCAAGGTCTACAAGACGCCGGCGACCATCGACGACCCGGCGATCCTGCCCGAGATCGAGGCGGCGCTGGAGCGCCTCGGCTACGCCCGAGCGGCGGCCGAATGAGCCGCCTGGTCCAGCCGTTTTGTTCCTCTCACCCCCGGGCTCGACGTTCGTGTCACCCCCGGGCTTGACCACGGCTGTCCGGTTGAGCGCAAGCGATAGAATGAGAACCGATTGTGCGCTACCTTTCGTTGTCATGCGCGGGCTTGACCCGCGCATCCACAGCTCGATCGAGCGAAGTCGTCGCTCACTGGGGGCCGTGGATTGCCGGGTCAAGCCCGGCAATGACAATTTTAGGTTGCTGCAATGCTCGCAACGCTCACCTGACGGTAGGCGGCGCTCGTCAACCGGACAGCATTGGGCTTGACCCGAGGGTCCATGTCCTGGGCATCGGGGCAACTCGGCTGTGCGGAGGGTGGGTGCCCCCGCCGTCGGATCGAGCCCGATCATGCGCCGGCATGACGACAAGAGTTGCCAGCATGGCACCAGGGCGGGCGTGGTCGACATCGACCGGCTCGAGGCCCTGCTGATCGAGGCGGCGCGGGCGCGCCGCAGCCTGACCTACGCCGAGGTGCTCGCCCACTTCGGCATCAGGATCACGCCGCGCCGGGTCTATGCGCTGTGCCGCGACCTCGGCGCGGTGTGCGAGCGCAATCGGGCACGCGGCGAGCCCGAGCTCGCGGTGCTGGTCGTGCGCAAGTCCGACCGCCTGCCGGGCGAAGGCTTCTTCCACAGCCTGTGGCGGGACGGCGCCTACGACGGCCCGGCGACCGGCCCTGCGGCCGAGGCCTTCATCCGGCGCGAGGCCGAAGGAGTGTTCGCGCACTGGGCTCCGCCACCGGCCTGAACACGGCACGGCTCGATCGAGCACGAGTCTGAATCGACAACTGTCAACGACAGCCCGCCCCTACCGATCACTGGAACGACCGTGCAGCCGGAGCGCCGCCGATCACGCGGCTTTGGCGATGCGGCCCAGCAGGAGGATCACGGTCAGGAGGACGAGATAGAGGCAGGCCACGGGCGCGGCAAACAGCAGCAGGAGCGGCCACAGGTTCGACTGGGCGGCAAAGGCGAGCACGGTGTACGCGAGGATCGGAATCATGATGACGGCGGGCGCCAAGGACGCCTTGCGCCAACCGCCGGATGTCAGGAACACCAGCACGATCTGCAGCACCAGGTACGCGGGGATGCACAGGAAGATCAGACCGAGCGGGGTCGGACCCACGCGCCTGGCTGGCCGCGCTCAACGTCTCGGCCATACGCCCCCGCTGTCCGAGCGTAAGGTCGGCGACCCACGGTTTCGTGGGGCGGGCGGCGTCGCGCGGTCCGGTCGCGCTCGTCCATTCGGCCTCGATCGGGAAGTCCGCCACCGCAACCCGCGCCTTGTTCGCGTTCCACAGCCTGACACGGACATGGTCGATCTTCGCGCCACGAGGGTACGCCAGCCAGACCGTCGCCTCCCGGTTGCCGGCCGGGAACAGCTCCTCGCTGTCCTGCCGGAAATCGGGGACCACCTCGCCCCGGTAATAGCCGCTGAGCAGGATGTGGAGGGGATGGCGCTCTGGTAACGGAAGCGGAGATAGAGCGGCTCTGCGTCGCGGAGGATGGCATCCTGCCCGGGGTCGCCTCTGAGCAGCGTCAGCGTAGGGGGCCCGCTCCAAGGGCGCCGCCACGGCGAACGGCAGGAACAGCGCGAGCAACGCCGCCAGAAGAACCCGCACGGCGAAAGGAAGATCGAGCCGGCGTCGATCGCGCATGGCGCTCGCTCCCGAGATTCCGACCGGCATCAACGCCGCAGCGCAACCTTAATCGATGCTCATCGCGCCGCCGTCGACCAAGCGCCGATGAAAGCTTCTGACGGGCGCCACGGTCCGCGCCGCGCCCACGGCTGGCCGGCTAGCGCATTTTTCGATCAGCTCGCCCCGGCCCGCTCCCCCTCCCAACCACCCCAAGGGTACCATCGGTGGGTGGTTGGGAGG
>JBOHKK010000015.1:0-35500 GCA_050729115.1 Geminicoccaceae bacterium
CCGCGATCGCGAGCGCCTTGGCGCGGGCGGCGAGCGCCGCGAGGTAGAGGACGCCGCCGGCGGCGGTGGCGCCCCGGGCGCCGCGGCTGCCCATACCGTAGGGCGCGACGTCGGTGTTGCCGAGGTGGATGGCGACGTCCTCCGGGTCGACCCCTAGCCCCTCGGCCACCGCCTGCGCCAACACCGTCTCGTACCCCTGCCCCGAGGTCATGATCCCGGCCGATGCGTTGATTGCGCCCGTGGGCTCGACCCGGACCCAGGCCGCCTCGTGGCCCGAGCCGGGGATCCCCGCCGCCTTGTAGAACGCCGAGCCGTAGGTCGTGGATTCCACCACGGTGCAGATGCCGAGCCCGAGATGGCGCCCCTCGGCGTGCGCCGCCGCCTGGCGCCGGGGAAAGCCGTCGTAGTCGATCGCCTGCAGCGCCGCCTCCAGGGTCTCCCGCGGCGTGATGTCCTCAAGCGACGGGCCGGTCGCCATGGCATACGGCAGCTCCTCGCGGGTGATCATGTTGCGCCGGCGCACGGCGGCGCGATCGAGGCCCAGCTCGCGCGCTATCGCATCCATCGTCCCCTCGATCACCCAGCTCGCGATCGCCATGGGCGCGCGCATCGGCGCGGCGCCGCACTTGTTGGTGAGCGCGACCTTGACGTCGTAGGCATAGTCCCGGATCCGATACGGCCCGGTCAGGATCATCGCCACCACCCGAGCGATGTAGTTCGCCGGGTAGAAGCAGTAGGCGCCGAAGTCCTCGACGATCTCGACCTCGAGCGCCAGCACGACGCCGTCGACGGCGACCGCGGCGCGGACCTCGACCGTGGTCTCGCGGGCGTGCGCCGCGGCGACCAGATTCTCCATCCGGTCCTCGCGCCAGCGCACCGGACGCCTCAGGTGCCGGGCCAGCGCCGCGACCGTCAGCTCCTCGCGATAGAGCGCGATTTTCTGCCCGAAGCCGCCGCCGACGTCGGGCGAGATCACCGTGATCTGGGACTCCTTGAGCCGCAACCGACCGGCGAGCTGGGTCCGTAGCGGGTGCGGCACCTGCGATCCGATGTGGAAGGTGATGT
Organism: Geminicoccaceae bacterium; assembly: GCA_050729115.1. Lineage (GTDB taxonomy): Bacteria > Pseudomonadota > Alphaproteobacteria > Geminicoccales > Geminicoccaceae > JBKPNX01. The sequence goes on from JBOHKK010000015.1 coordinate 1,066, forward strand.
GCTGACGACCCTCGTCCCAAACCGCGGCGCAGCCGCGTGTCTCGATCGGCGCATGCGTCTGGCGTGCCTGCGCGAACCGCGCCTCGACCACCTTGTGGGCGCGGCCGAGCTGGCGCTCTGGGTCGCCGAATACGGCGTGCTGGTGGGAGATCAGGTTGGAGGGCAGGGTGTCGTCGACCAGCGGAGCGCCGTCCGCCAGCGCTGTGGCGATGTCGGCGACCGACTCGAGCTCCTCGTACTCGACCTCGACCAGCTCGGCCGCGTCCTCGGCGAGGTAGCGGTCCCCGGCCACGACGCAGGTGAGCGGATCCCCCTGGAAGCGCACCTTGTCGAGCGGCAGCGCGCTCATCTCGGTCGGGTGCAGGCCCTCGATCGGCGGCGCGAGGCGCAGGGTGGTGGTCCACCCGGCGAGATCCCGCCCGGTCACCACCGTGACGACGCCTGGCGCGCGGCACGCCGCCGCCGTGTCGATCGCCCGGATCCGGGCGTGCGCGTGGGGCGAGCGCACGAAGCAGGCGCAGAGCGCTCCCGGAATCTCGAGGTCGTCGAGATAGCGTCCGGTGCCGGTCAGGAAGCGGTGATCCTCGCGGCGCGGCAGTGGCCGGCCGATCGCCAGGAACCCTTCCTCCTTGGGAGCGCTCATGCCCCGCCCCCCTGCGCCCGCCGCGCGACCGCCTTCGCGATCGCCCGGACGATGTTGTGGTAGCCGGTGCAACGGCAGAGATTGCCCGAGAGTGCGGCGCGGATCTCGTCCTCGCCGGGCTGCGGATGCTCGCACAGCCAGACCTCGAAGGTGAGCACGATGCCCGGCGTGCAGAAGCCGCACTGCAGCCCGTGCTCCTCGTGCAGCGCCTGCTGCAGCGGGGTCAGGCCGAGCCGGCTCAGCCCCTCGATCGTGGTCACCTCCTGGCCCGCGACCTGGACCGCGAACAAGAGGCACGAGCGCGCCGGCCGACCGTCGAGCAGCACCGTGCAGGCCCCGCACACGCCGTGCTCGCAGCCGACGTGGGTACCGGTGAGGCGCAGGTCCTCGCGCAGCACGTCCGACAGCAGCTTGCGCGGCTCGACCAGGACCTCGTGCCGGTCGCCGTTCACGGTGAGCGTGAGCGCCGCCGTCGTCATTCAGCCTCCAGCATCGGCGCGCGCCAGGGCGTCGCGCAGCGCCCGCGCCAGGAGCACGCGCACCAACTCGCGCCGGTGCTCGGCGGACGCGTGCTGGTCACCGTGCGGCTCGACCTCGGCCGCGGCCACCGCGGCCACGGCGTCAGGCCAGTCCGCATCGGGCGTCGTCCCCTGCTGCACGCGCTCGAGCCTGGTCAGCGCCAGCGGTGTCGGGGCCGCGCCGCCGAGCGCCAAGCGGACGTGCCCCACGCGGTGCCGATCGTCGAGCCGCACCGTCGCGCCGGCCATGACGATCGCGAAGTCACCGGCGCGGCGGCTGAGCGCGCGCAGGCCGAAGCCTTCGCCCGGCGCCAGCGCCGGAAACCGCGCCCTGATCAGCACCTCGTTCGGCTGGAGCGCGGTGGTCAGCATTGCGACGAAGAACGCTCGCGCGCCGATCGACCGGCTTCCGCGCGACGATCCCAGCTCGAGATCGGCATCGAGCAGGGTCGCGATCATTGGCAGCTCGGCTGCCGGGTCGGCGAGCGCGAGGCTGCCGCCGAGCGTGCCGCGCTCGCGGATCGCGAGGTGGCCGATCCGATGCGCCGCGGCGGCCAGGATCGGACAGGCGCGGCGCACCAGCTCCGACCGCTCGAGGGTGACGTGCCGGGTCAGCGCGCCAACCTCGATCGCGCCGTCTGCCGGGCGCACGAAATCGAGCTCGCCAAGCGGGTTGATGTCGACCAGATGGCCGACGCGGGCGATCCGCAGGTTCAACATCGGCACGAGGCTCTGCCCGCCCGCGAGCAGCCGCGCCTCGTCGCCGTGCCGATCCAGCAGGGCGAACGCCTCGTCGCGGCTGGCCACGCGATGGTACGCGAACGGCGCGGGCTTCATGGGCTCTCGCCGTCCGGGCGGCGCAACAGCGCCTCGCCGGTCTGCGGGTCGAACAGGTGCACCCGGCGCGTGTGGAGCTCGAGCGCGACCGCCTCCCCGGCGCGGTGCTGGACCTCCTTGCCGACCCGGAAGAAGCAGTCGACGCCCTCGACCCGGACGCCGAGGTACTCGTCCGAGCCGATCGGCAGCACCGAATCGATCCGGCCGCGGATCGGCGCGGCCGCGCCCGCGGGCCGCTCGACCACATCCTCGGGACGCACCCCCAGCACCACGACGCGACCGCCGTCGGCCGGCGCCGCGGCGCCCGTCTCCGCAGCCAGCTCGACCGCGAAATCGCCGCGGCGGAACACCAGGCGGCCGGCCTCCTCGCTCAACCTGCCCTCCAGGTAGTTGATCGGCGGGCTGCCCAGGAACGAGGCGACGAACGTGTTGCGCGGCCGTTCGTAGATCGCCGCCGGGTCGCCCACCTGCTGGATCACCCCGTCGCGCATGACCACGATCCGATCGGCCAGCGTCAGCGCCTCGGCCTGATCGTGGGTGACGTAGACGAAGGTGGTCTGCATCACCTGATGGAGCTGCTTGATCTCGGCGCGCATCGAGATGCGCAACGCGGCGTCCAGGTTGGACAGCGGCTCGTCCATCAGGAACACCGCAGGCTGCCGGACCATGGCGCGACCTAGCGCCACGCGCTGGCGCTGACCGCCCGAAAGCTGGTGGGGCTTGCGCTCGAGCAGGTGACCGATGTGCAGCCGCAGGGCGGCGTCGCGCACCCGCCGGTCGATCTCGTCGCGGTCCTGGCCACCGCGCATCCGCAGCCCGAAGGCGATGTTCTCGTAGACCGTCTTGTGCGGGTAGAGCGCGTAGCTCTGGAAGACCATGGCGACGTCGCGCCGGTGCGGCGGCATGAAGTTGACGATCAGATCGTCGAAGTAGAGATCACCTTCGGACAGCTCCTCGAGCCCGGCGACGATGTTGAGGGTCGTGGTCTTGCCGCAGCCGGACGGTCCGAGCAGGACGACGAACTCGCGATCGTGGATCTCGAGGTCGAGGCGGTCGACGGCGGTGACCGGGCCGTAGCGCTTGGTGACGCCGTCGAAGCGGATGCGCGCCATCGCCCTTGCGCTCAGCCCTTGACCGCGCCGGCGGTGAGGCCGGACACGAGGTAGCGCTGGAACAGCACGGCGAGGATCACCGGCGGCACGATCGCGACCACGCCAGCGGCGTTGATGAAGGAGAAGCTGATCGTGAAGTCCGAGGTGAACGACGCGACCACGATCGGCAGCGTCTGCGCCGCCGGCGTCTGGGTGAACATCAGGGCGAGCAGAAACTCGTTCCAGCTGGTGAGAAACGCGAACAGCACGACCGCGACCAGCGAGGGCAGCGACAGCGGCAGGAACACGCGGAGCAGCGCCTGCAGGCGCGAGCAGCCGTCGACCCGGGCCGCCTTGTCGAGGTCGTCGGGCAGCGACTCGAAGTAGCTCACCAGGATGAACACCGTGAACGGCACGGTGATCGCGAGGTACGTGATGATCAACGCCCGGATGTCGTCGAGCAGGCCGAGATTGCGGATCACCAGGAACAGCGGCACCACCAGCGCGATGTCCGGGATCACCCGGGTGGTCAGGATCAGGTAGATCGAGGTCTGACGGCCGCGAAAGCGGACCTTGGCGAGCGCGTAGGCGGCGGGCACGCCGACCAGCAGGTTGAGCACCACCACCGCGAGCGCCACCGCGAAACTGTTGCGCAGCCCCGGGATCAGGTTCTCGGCGGTCGAGGGGATGTAGCCGCCGCTCACGGGGTCGCCCTGCGTGCGCGTGTCGTAGGTGATCTGCTCCTCGCCCGCGAGGAAGATCGCGCGGAAGTTCTCGAGCGTCGGATCGTGCGGGATCCAGTGCGGCGGCACCGACACGATCTCGGCCTCGGTCTGGATCGAGGACGAGAGCAGCCAGACGATCGGCCCGAGCAGGTAGGCGAGCAGCAGCGCCGAGCCCGCGCCGAGCACCAGGGCGCGGCCGATGCCCGCGGCGCGCGAGCGCGTGCGGTAGCGCTGCGCCCCCGCGCTGCCCGCAAGCGCCGACGCCGCCACCCTCACAGCCTCCGCCCGAGCGTGCGGATGATGGTGTAGGCGAGCGCGAAGGTGACGATCGCCATGATGTAGGCGAGCGCGTTGCCGGTGCCGAAGGACAGGTTGCGGAAGGTCTCGACGTAGATCTTCCAGGCGAGCACGTGGGAGGTGTTGCCCGGACCCCCCTCGGTCAGGAGGAAGAACAGGTCGAAGTGGCGGATCGCCATCATGGTCTCGTAGATCAGCACCAGCATGAAGCCGGGCCGCAGCGACGGCAGCGTGATGTGGATGAAGCGTTGGAGCACGTTGGCGCCGTCGACCTTGGCGGCGCGGTACAGATCGCTCGGGATCGACTTCATGGTGACCAGGATCAGGATCGCCGCGAGCGGCAGCTCCTTCCAGACGAAGGCATTGCCGATCAGCACCATGGTCTTGGCCGGGTCGCCCAGCCAGATGGTATAGCTGTCGATAATGCCGAGCTGATAGAGCGCGCCGTTGAGCGCGCCGTAGCCGGAATCGTAGATCCACTTCCACATCAAGCCATTGGCGACCGAGGGGATCGCCCAGGGCACCAGGAGCAGCGCGCCGATCAGCGGCCGGCCGCGGAAGGTCTCGTTGAGGAGGAGCGCCACGAGCAGCGCGAGCACCGCGATCGCGCTCACGCAGATCAGCGTGAACTCGACGGTCCGCGCCACCGCCGCCCAGAACGCCGCGTCGGTCAGGAGGTCGGCATAGTTGTCGAGCCCGACGAAGGGCACGCGGTGCGGGCGCGTCAGCTTCAGGCTGAAGAAGCTGAGGTAGAGCGAGTACAGGATCGGGAAGACGGCGACCGCGGCGAGCACCGTCATCACGGGCAGGAGGAACAGGCCGGCGCTTTGCGCCTCGTAGTTCGGGCGCCAGGCGAGCAGCCGGCCGAGGCGTCCGGCCGGCATCGCCGCCGGGGGTGTCGCGGGACGGGCGATGGTCATGGTCGAGAGGAACGCGCGTCGCCCGCCGGAGCCCGCGGGCGACGCCTGCCGGACCGGTTGCGGCTCAGCCCAGCTCCTCGCGCAGCTCGTCCCAGGTCTCCCCGGATTCGGCGAGCGCCTCCTGCGGCGACTTCTGCTGCAGGATCGCCTGCTGCCAGAGCGCGCCGTTGGCCTCCATCCACTCCCCGAACCAGGGGCTGATCACGTCCTTCTTCTGCGCCAGCTCCTGCTGCTGCTGGACGACGTCGACGTCGTTGTACTCGTTGTAGGCTTCGCGGATCTCGGGATCCTCGAACAGCGGCTTGACGCCGAATCCGGCGCCGACGTCCAAAAACAGGAGCTTCTGGAACAGGTACTCGCCGTCGGCCTTGCCACCGAACCACTCGATCAGCTTGACGGTATTGGCCGCCCGCGCCTCGTCCTCGCGCGCCTGCGGGGTCATGCCGTAGAAGCGCATCCAGCCGACCGTGGCGTGCGACCCGCTCGGGCCGGCCGGCATCAGGATCTGCTTGGCCCGGCCGGCGATCTGCGACTGCGCCGGGTCGTTCATCAGGCGCATCCGATACTTGGGCTCGAGGGCGAAGGCGTGGTTGCCCGAGGCGAACGCCTTGACCCCGGTGAGCTCGCCCACCTCGACGCAGCCCGGCGAGACGATCTGGTGCTCGTTGACCGCAGCCACCACCCAGCGCAGCGCCTCAACCGCGCCGCCCTTCTCGTCCTGCATGACCGCCGCGCCGTCGTCGCTGACGAAGCGGCCGCCGTGCGAGAAGACCAGCGCGGAGAGGAACTCGATCAGCCAGGTCTCCTGGGCGAGCGCGAGCATGAGGGGGAACTCGGAGATCCCCTTCTCCTTGATCAGGAGCGACTGCTCCACGACCTCCTGCCAGGTCTGCGGCGGGCTCGTGATCCCGGCCTCCTCGAGCTTCGCTTCGTCGTACATGAAGCCCATGAAGTCGGTGTAGTAGGTGAGGCCGTACTGGCGGCCGCCGTAGATCATCGACTGGTTGCAGAAATCGTTGGCGTCGGCGTTGTAGGTCGTCAGCTGGTCGAAGTCGTCGATCGGCACGATCCAGCCGGCGTCCGCCCACTCCGGCAGCCAGCTGTCCGAGACCCAGAGCGTGTCGATGGGCGCGCCGCCGACGAACTGGGTGATCATGGCCTCGCGGTACTGCGCCCAGGGGGTGTTGGTGTAGTTGACCTTGATGCCGGTCTTCTGCTCGAAGGCGTTGGCGTGGCTCTGCACGAGGTCCACCGCGGCCGACCAGGTCGCGAAGTTGACCTCGCCGCCGGCCGCCAGCGCCGGCGCGCGCAGCCGCGCCACCGCGGTCGCGGCCAGGCCGGTTGCCGCCGAGTATCTCAGGAAATCGCGCCGTGCGAATCCGCTCCTGCGCTGCTTGGTCATCGCATGTCTCCCTGACCGTTCCCTGAGCGCGGCCCTGTCTGCCGCTGGCCCGCGCATCAACTGGATGCTACACCCGGGGCGCTATGTCGTCAAACGACGACGAGTCGCTCGGGCGAGCGCCGTGGCGCCCGCGGCATCGCGTCGAGTCCGGCCACCATGGCCGCGAAGCCGGCCAGGAACGAGCGCACGTGGAGCGCGATGATCTCCGGCGCCTCGACGCTTTGGCTGGCATGGTACAGATGCTTCCTGATCGCCAGATGCGAGATCGCGCCGTGCAGGGTCCAGCCGAGCTCGTGGCGAAGCGGCTTCTCGTCCGGCAGCCGCACTCCCTGCTCGTGCGCCACCTCCTCGACGATGGTCTCGAGCAGGCGCATGATGATCGCTGCGATGTAGCGCGGCGCCATGCTGCTCTCGGCGAGCGAAGCGTAGAGGAAGAGGCGGAACCAGCGGCGGGTCAGCACGGTCTCGAAATAGTCCCGGTAGAAAGCGTTCAGCCGGTGCTCCACGGCGTGCCGGCGGTCGCTCAGCCGCGCGAGCCAGACCGCCTCGAAGGGGCCGAGGATCGCGTCCTCGTACACTTGGTCGATCAGCGCCGCCTTGCTCGGGAAGAAGCGGTACAGCAGGCGCTGCGAGATGCCGCAGGCCTGCGCCAGCGAGCGGGTCTGGCCGGTGAGGCCATGCTCCGCGAAGAACTCGGCGGCGTTCTCCAGGATCTGCTGCCGCCGCTTTGCGTACGGCATACGGCGCGGGGCCCCTGCCGAGCGCCTCGCGTTGCGCGCTGACCTCGCCGCCATCCTTCGCCCCCGACTCTGGCCCAAAACCGGCGCCACCATATCGCCAGGCGACGAGGCATGCATCAGCGCCGTAGCCCTCGTTCTGGCCCAAACACCCCTCTTGGGGCATTCGTCAGTCCCCTCACCCGCGAGCGGGTCGTGTCGCGAAGGGGTGTGGAAATTCGGCGGCCCGAAGCACGAAGCGGTGCTCGCCGGTTGCAGCCAATGACCCAACCTGGAATGTACAGCGATCAATTCTGCAAACGTCTCGCCCCAACGCCTTGCGGATGCTATGGTCTTTGCCGGCGCTACGGCTCAGGTCCGGTGAAGTTGCCCGATGTGTCGAGAGCGGAAGAGTGCGGGTCGTGCCTGCCGGAGGATGCGAATCCTCTGGCCGGTGCTGTGCGTTCTCTGGCTGACCGGGCATGGCGCGCTCGCGCAGACCGACGACGTCCTGACGATCCGGGTCGAGGAAGGCGATACGCTTCGGGATCTCGCGGCGCAGCATCTGGGTGATCCGGACCTCTGGACGGAGATCCTGCGCGCCAACGGCCTGGATGCGATCACCGACGTCCATCCGGGCCTCGAGCTGAAGATCCCGGCGGCGCAGGTGTTGCAGGCGGATCGCGCGCTCCGGGATGCCCTCGACGTCATCCAGCAGGCCACCGAGCAGGGCGCGCGGCTGTTCGCGCCCGACGAGATCGCCGAGGCGATCCGCCTGCGCGATCAAGGCATCGCGGAGCGCCAGGACGGCCAATGGGACCAGGCGACCCGCCTCGCCGACCTGTCGCGCGTGGCCGCGTCCCAAGCGCTCGCGCTGGCGATCGAGCAGCGGGATGCCGCGGCCGAGGCGCTGCTCACCGACCGGCAGGGATCGGTCGAGGGCCAGCGCCCGCAGGACCTCGTGTGGACCGATCGCGCGCTGAACGACATCCTGATCGAGGAGGAGAAGGTCCGCACCTTGTCGCGCTCGACCGCGCAGATCACCTTTCGCGACGACAGCCGGCTGCGCCTGAACGCGAACTCCCAGGCGCTGATCCAGCGCATGCGGGTCGACCCGCTGAGCCGCGAGGAGGAAGCCAAGGTCAGCCTGATCGAAGGCGACTTCTACGCCCTGCTCGCCGGCAAGAGCCAGCGCAACAGTTTCGAGCTCGAGGTGCCCGAGGTCGAGACCCAGATCGATTCCACCAGTTTCTGGGTGCGGCGGGACGACAGCGGCTCCAAGTTCACCAACTACGACGAGGGCGTCCTCCAGGTGTCCGCGCAGGGCGAGAGCGTGGATCTCGGCCGCAACGAGGCGACGCTGGTGCGCAGCGGCGCGCCGCCGGCCGCCAAGATCGACGTCCTGCCGCCGCCGCCCCTCCTGGCGCCGCAGGACGACCAGGTGGCGTTCAATGCGGCGGTCGAGCTCGCCTGGTCCCCGGTCGCCGACGCCGCCGGTTATTGGCTGGAGGTGGCGCACGATCCCGGCTTCCGACGCATGGTCCAAAGCCGCTGGGGTCTGACCGACGTCCGCTATGATCCGGGCCCCCTCGACATTGGCGCCTATTACTGGCGGGTCGCCGCGCTCGACAAGTTCGGCCTGCCGGGCGAGCGCACCGACGCCTGGCGGTTTCACGTGCGCACCGACGTGACGGCCCCCTATATCTCGATCGGCGGCCCGCAGGAGGGCGCGATCCTGCGCGAGTCGCCGATCCGTGTGCAGGGCGAGAGCGAGCCCGGCGCCACGCTCGAGCTGAACGGCGAGGCCGTCCCGATCGCGCCCGACGGCAGCTTCGATCTGCCCTATCGGCCGTCCCCCGGCCTCAATACCATCTCGATCGAAGCGCGCGACGCCGCCGGCAACACGACCGAGCGCCAGCGCGCGTTCGTGTTCATGCCCGACCAGCAGGCGGCGGTGGCGTTCGACCAGGCGATCCCGCGCCTCGCCCCGCGCCACTTCGTGACCGATCGCGAGGTGATCTCGATCTCCGGCCGCACCGGCGCCAATGCCGCGATCGTGATCCAGTCGTCCGACGGCGAGGAGCGCGCGTCGTCCTACGCGGATCCGGACGGACGCTTCGGGGTCAATGTGCCGCTGCAGGAGGCCGAGGAGCGCTTCTCGCTGCAGGTCGTGGCCCCATCGGGTTTCGTGACCGGGGCCGAGTTCCAGGTGACCATAGACCAGGAGCCGCCGCCGATCGAGCTCGAGGCGCCGCCGCCCGTGGTCACCGCCGTGGAATGGCTGCCGCTGCGCGGCCGGCTCCGAGGCGGCGGAAGTCTCCTGATCGACGGCCGGCCCGCGACCCTGATCGACGACACGTTCGAGGAGACCATCACGCTCCGCCAGGGTCCCAACGCCATCGAGCTGGTCGCGACCGATCTGGTCGGCAACGTCAGCGTCGAGAAGTTCGGAGTGTTCCTGGATCAGGAGCCGCCGCAGCTGGTCCGCGAGGTGGTGTCGCCCGGCCGAGCGTCACCCGGCGCGACGCTGACGGTCGAGGTGGTCGCGAGCGACGCCTCGGGGATGAAGCAGGCGGCGCCGTTCACCCTGCGGGTCGGCGACGCCACCTTGTCCGACTTCCTGCGCTTCAACCCATCGAGCGAAAGCTACCGGTCGACCTTGGTCCTACCCGAGGGTATGCAGGGACCGGTTGCGTTGAAGGATGTCGAGCTGGAGGATTACGCGGGCAACAGACAGAGGTATACATTCCGCTGATCATCGCCCAACGAGGCGCGCCCAAAAAAGGCAGGGAGAGCAGAATGCGAAGCGCCAGGCGGCTGCTGGCGGGAGGGTCATTGGCCCTTGTGCTGGCGGCCTCGTTCGGAGCCGCGGACGGCGCGGCCCAGGAAGTCCCGCTTTCGGTCACCTACGGCCCGCGGGCCTCGACCGCGGAAGGCGATCCCGACCATCGCGAGGTCATCTTCCTTAGCGTGCCCGAGGACGTCGAGGAAGAGCTGTTCCTGCGGGTGTTCGATCCGGATAGCGGCGGCGAGCACGACCATCTCTATGGCGCGAGCGCGGATTCCGAGACCGAATTCACGCTCTATGGCGGGGATGGCGCCTATACCGAAGCCGCGGTCGCCGCCCCGGATGCGGAGCAGCTCGCGACCGGCGGCGAGATCGCCGCCCGCCGCCTCGGCGCCGACCCGGCGCAGGACGGCCGCTGGCAAACGCTCATGAGCTTCACCCCGGAGCAAGGCGAGGCGGTCGACGGTCGGCGCATCTTCCGGCTCCAGGTCGACGGGACGGAAGGCGACGACGCCAACCTCTACGAGGTCACACTCAGCCTGCGCGAGCACCGCAACCTTTCGCCGGACGGGCTCGAGATCTTCTCCTTCGCGCCAAGCCTGCGGGTGCCGGACGAGGATCGGATCACCGAACTGCGGTTCCTCGTGCCGGCGGACGCCGATCGGCTGACCATCCGCAACTTCGATGCCGCCAACGCCGACATCTTTCTGACCACCGCCTTCCGTTCGGTGCCGCTCGCCGCCTCGGGACAGAACGAATGGCAGGACGCCGAGGTGGCGCTCGAGGAGGAGGAGCGCGGCGCGCCGGCCGCGGTGGTGTTCGGCGGCGGCAACGAGATGCCGAACGACGTCACCTTCGAGATTCGCGATCAGGCCGGGCGCGCGCTGCCGATCCAGCTGCCGGCAAAGGCGTGGCGGCCGAACGCGCGGCCCCTGCCGGAAGCCGACATCGAGCTGCTCGCCAACTGCTTCTCGGTCGCCTTCGACGCCTCGCGCTCGACCGATCCGGACGGCGAGCGCCTGAGCTACCTCTGGGAGTTCGGCGATGGCGAGAGTGCTGCCGGGCGGGCCGTGGTGCACGGCTACGATGGCCCGGGCACCTATCGCGCGACGTTGCGGGTCAGCGACGACTCGGGCCAGGTGGGCGCTGGCGCGAAGCGCGATTTCGAGGTGTTCGTCAAGCGCCCGCCGACCGCCGTTGCGGGCGAGGACCTGGTGGTCGCGCCGGGCCAGACCGTCGCCTTCGACGGCGCGCGCTCGTTGGGCGGGGAGCGGCCGATCGCCCGCTATCTCTGGAACTTCTACGACGGCGGCCTGGGCGAGGGACCGAACGCGAGCCACGCCTTCGCGCAGCCCGGCCGCTACATCGTGACCCTGCGGGTCGAGGACGACACGGCGCCGCCCTGCAACTTCTCGATCGATCAGCAGATCGTGCAGGTCAATGCGGCGCCGGTCGCGGTCGCGGGCGACGACGCCCGGGTGTCGGTCGGCCAGGAGATCGTCCTGGAAGGCGGCCGGAGCTACGACGTCGACGGCGAGATCGTCGAGCACCTGTGGGATCTGGGCGACGGCACCACGCTCACCGGGCCGTCCGGCCGTCACGCTTACGGCGCGCCCGGCACCTACGACGTCACCCTGAGGGTGCGCGACGACTCCGGCGTCGCCAACGGCGCCGGGACGGATGGCTTCCAGGTCGTGGTGAACGCGCCCCCGGTGGCCGCCGCCGGCCCGGATCGCCACGTCGCGATCGGCGAGGTGATCACCTTCGATGCCGGCGCCTCGACCGATCCGGACGGCGCTCTGGTCGACTATCGGTGGGACTTCGGCGATGGCGCGCAGGGCGACGGCCAAGTGGTCGAGTACGCCTACCGCGGCTCGGGCACCTACCCGGTCACCCTCACGGTCCGCGACAACTCGGGGACCGCCACCAGCACCGATTCGGATCAGCTGACGGTCCTGGTCAACGAGCCGCCGGTCGCCGAGGCGGGCGAGGATCAGCTCGTGACCTCGAGCGAGGTCAGCTTCGACGGTACCGGGACGCGCGATCCCGACGGCGCGATCGCCAGCTACGAGTGGGACTTCGGTGACGGCGCCAGCGGGACCGGTGCGACGCCGGTCCACGTCTACCAGAAGCCCGGCGACTATCTCGTGCGGCTCACGGTCACCGACGATTCCGAAACGGTCCGCAGCAGCGCGAGCGACAGTCTGCGGGTCACGGTCAATGCCGCGCCGATCGCCGATGCCGGCCCCGATCTGGTCGGCGCCCCCGGTCAGGAGCTGGCCTTTGCCGCCGCGGGCTCGCTCGATCCCGACGGCGACGTCGCCGAGTTCCTGTGGCAGTTCAAGGAGGGCGCGACGGCCAGCGGCCCGCGGGTCAGCTACACCTTCGATCAGCCCGGGGTCTATCACGTCCGCCTCGCGGTGCGCGACGACACCAGCCAGGACAAGGCGGTCGACTACGACGAGGCCAAGGTGGTGATCAATGCGCCGCCGGTGGCGCGCGCCGGACACGACGTCCTGGTCGCCCCGGGGGAAGCGGTCACGTTCGATGCGGTCAGCGCGTTCGATCCGGACGGCCAAATCGCGACCTACCGGTGGGACTTCAGCGACCAGCCGGAGCCGACCTTCGGCCCGCAGGTGGTCCGCGCCTACGCCGCGCCCGGCGTCTATACCGCGCAGCTCACGGTGACCGACGACAGCGGCGCGATCAATGCGGTCGACCAGGACGAGCTCGAGATCCGGGTCAACCACGCGCCGGTCGCCGCGGCCGGCCCCGACATCGTCACCGGACAGAGCACGATCACGTTCGATGGGTCGGATTCGGCCGACGCCGACGGCGATCCGCTGACCTACGTCTGGGATTTCGGCGACGGCGCTCCGAGCGCGGCCGGCGTGCGCGTCGCCCACACTTACGCCCAAGGCGGCATCTACCCGGTCGTGCTCACGGTCGACGACGGGACCGGGCTGTCGAACGCCAGCGACCGCGCGGCGCTGACGGTGACCATCAACCAGCCGCCGGTCGCCGATGCCGGCGGCAACCGGGCGGTGTGCGCCGGCGACGTCGTGGTGTTCGACGGCAGCGCGTCCAGCGACCCGGACGGCGGGCTGTTGCGCTACAGCTGGGATTTCGGCGACGGCACGGGCGCCGAGCTGGTCAATCCGACGAAGACCTACGACCGGGGAGCCGTCTATCCGGTGACCCTGACCGTCCGGGACGAGTCCGGCTTCGCCAATGACGCTCACCGACCGGGTGGTGGTGCGGGTCGACGAGTCGCCGATCGCGGATGCGGGGCCCGATCAGGAGGTCTGCGCCGGCGCGGAGGTGAATTTCGACGGCTCGGCCTCGCGCGACTTCGACGGCGTGGTCAACCGCTTCCAGTGGGACTTCGGCGACGGTGCCACCGGCGGCGGCGACAGGCCGGTGCACGTCTATCGACTGCCCGGCAACTACCGGGTCGTGCTGAGCATCGAGGGCGACCAGGCCGGTCAGTGCAGCAACACCAATACCGACGAGATGCGGGTGCGCGCCGTGGAGGCGCCGGTGGCGCGGATCGGCGGTCCGAGCAGCGTCGCCGTCGGGGCGCCCGCCACGTTCGACGCCAGCGCGTCCTCCGGCGCCACGGGGCAGATCGTGAACTGGCGCTGGGACTTTGGCGACGGCACCGTCGCCGAGGGACCGGTGGTCGAGCACGCCTACCAGGAGCCGGGCGCCTACGTCGTCCGACTGAGCGTCCAGACGGATGCCACCGCGGCGGCCTGCGACGTCGCGGCGGTGAAGCACCAGGTGGTCGCCAATGCGCAACCGGTGGCTGAAGCCGGCGAGGACCGTCTGGTCGGGGTCTACCAGGAGGTTCTGTTCGACGGCGCGGCGTCGGCCGACCCCGACGGCTCGATCGCGGGGTGGTTCTGGGACTTCGGCGACGGGTCGAGCGCAGAGGGCGTGAACGCCCGACATCGCTTCCGCGAGCCGGGCCGGTACGAGGTGAAGCTCACGGTGCTCGACGAGACCGATCTGCCGAACAACGCCGCGACCGACACCCTGACCGTCGAGGTCAACGCTCCGCCCGAACCGGTGATCGATGCCCCGGCGGTCGCCTGCGTCGACGGTCCGGTGCGCTTCGCCGCCACCGGGTCGAGCGATCCCAATGGCACCATCCCGCGCTTTGCATGGAGCTTTGGCGATGGCGCCAGCGCGGAAGGGCCGGAGGTGGAGCATCGCTACGCCGGGCCCGGGCATTACCAGGTGGCGCTGCTGGCCGACGATGAGCGCAATCTCAACAACAGCCAGCAACAGGCGATTCATCCGCTGCACGTCAACCAGCCCCCGCGCGCCATGGCCGGGCCCGACCGGGTGATCTGCCCCGGGGAGCCCGTGGTCTTCGACGGCGCCGCGTCGAATGATGGCGATGGCGCGCTCACCCGGTTCCGGTGGGATTTCGGTGACGGTGCCACCGCGGACGGCCAGCAGGTCACGCACCTCTTCGAGAGTCCGGGCGTGTACGACGTGCTGCTTTCGGTCACCGACGATTCCGGGGCGAGCTGCGGGACCGCGAGCGACGTCGCGCGGGTGTGGGTCAACGCGCCGCCGGTGGCGGTCGCCGGCCTCGATCGGGAGGGCTTCGTTGGCGGCGCCTACGACCATCTCCTGTTCGATGCGTCGGCCTCGACCGACGCCGACGGCGAGCCGCTGAGCTTCCTTTGGGACCTGGGTGACGGCGTGACCCGCGCGGGCGAGAAGGTGCAGCACGCCTACACCGAGCCCGGCGACTACGCGGTCCGCCTCGGCGTCGCCGACGGCACCGGGTTGAGCTGCGGCCAGACCTGGGACGACATCGAGGTCTCGGTGCGCCGGCGCGAATGAGCAGGGCCGGGGGGAGCCTTACCTGTGCAAAGACACCCTCGCTTCGTTTTTTGCCATTGCCGGCTTCTTTGTCATTGCCGGCTTCTTTGTCATTGCCGGCTTCTTTGTCATTGCCGGGCTGGACCCGGCAATCCACGCTTGGGCAAGCGCCTGGCCCGGCGGGTGGATGCCCGGATCGTCCTCGGACCTGATCCGAGGACCGGGCACGACAAGGAAGAGGAGCCTCCGTCGGTATCGGCGCACTAGATGCGGCTCAGCCTCCGCCAGAAGCTTCTGCTGTTCGCGGTGGTCATTGCGATCCTGCCGCTGGTGGTGGCCGGTCGCACCCTGATCCGGATCGCGCAGGACGAGCTCAAGAGCTCGGCGAACGAGCAGCTGGTGGTCACCGCCCAGCAGCTGGTCGAGGACATCAACGACCTCTACGAGCGGACCTGGCTGGCGCCGCTGGTTCTGATCCGCAATGCGCTCGACGACCCGCAATTGGGGGTGGAGGAGAAAATCTCCTTGCTCACGTTGGGGATTGCCGACATCCCGGACATCGTGGCGCTCCAGGTCACGGTCGAGGGCGCCGCGCTGCCGGTGGTCGTGGTCAAGGACGACTTCGCCGCGGGTCTCAAGGCAGCCGGGCTCGATCCCCTGGAGGTGCTGCGGGTGCCGGTGCCTCTGATCGAGGCGTTCCGCGAGGGCGGTGATGCCTACGTCAGCGAGGTTCGCCACATCCCGCAGACCGACGACTGGCTGGGAACGGTGGTCCTGCCGATGCAGCCCTTGTTCGGCGCCGGCCGGACCTCGCTGTCGGCGCGGATCGACCTCGACCCGCTGCGCCGGATGACCGAGACGCACCCGTTCACCCGCACCGGCTTCATCACGATCGTCGACGCCTCCGGGCACGAGGTGTTCGATCCGGCGCAAACGGACATCACCGACCACGACATCGTGGCCGAGGCGATCGGCCTGCTCACCGCGGGCGCCCGGCTGATCAGCGTCGAGCCGTACCGCCGCCCCGACGGCGAGGTCATGCTGGGCGCGTTCGGCTTCCCCCGGCCTTTCGAGTGGGCGGTTCTCGTCGAGAAGAGGCAGCGCGACGCCTATCTCGCGATCGAGAAGATGCTCCGGAGCCTAGGCATCTGGGTGGTGATCGGCCTGGCCGTGGCGGTCGCCGGCGCGATCGCGCTGGCGCTGCGGATCAGCCGGCCGATCCTCAAGTTCGACCGGGTCGCCAAGGAGGTCGCCCAAGGCAACTTCCAGGCCCGGGTCGAGGGGGTGCGCAGTCGCGACGAGATCGGCGATCTGGCCAAGCGCATGAACGACATGGTGGTCGGGCTGAACGAGCGCTTCCAGCTCGCCAAGTTCGTCTCCAGCGGCACGCTTGCCGCGATCAAGCTCGCCGATCACCAAGGCGTCCGGCTCGGCGGCGAGCGCCGCCTCGTCACCATGGTGTTCTGCGACATCCGCGGCTACACCGCATTCGCCGAGCGGCACGATCCCGAGGTCGTGGTCGAGGTGCTGAACCTCTACTTCGAGCGCCTCGCCGAGCTGGTGGTCAGCCATGGCGGCGACATCGACAAGTATGTCGGCGACCAGATCATCGCCGTATTCCAGGGCGAGGAGATGGCGGCCAATGCGGTGCGCTGTGCGCTTGCCATGCAGCGCCGGATCGCCGAGCTGGCGGCCCAGCACCCGGACTGGCACCTGGCGGTCGGCATCGGCATCAACACCGGGGAGGTGATCATGGGGGCAATGGGCAGCCGCGAGCGCATGGACTACACGGTGCTCGGCGACCATGTGAACCTGGCGGCGCGCCTGTGCGCGCACGCGGGCCCCGGACAGACGCTGATCAGCGCCAGCACCCATCGGGCGCTCGCCGGCTCGACGGAGTTCGCCATCGCCGCTCTCGCGCCGATCATGCTCAGGGGCAAGAGCGAGCCGGTGGCGATTTACGAGGTCGGCGAGCCTGCCGGTCGCCAGCGCCCGGATCGCGCGGCCCGAACCGCCTGAGGCATGGCCCGCGCGCGCATGCGGTCAAAGCAGAAGAAGTCGCCTGGCGGCCTTGAGCTATTCCCCGAATAGCCGCTGGGTGGCGCCCCGCCTTTGGCTGTACCCCCGTACAGTGGGACCGGCCCTTCTTCGGGATCGTGCTGCTCCGAGCGCCGCACAGCGCGATCCCATGTCAGAGCCTGACCGCGCTTCCTCGCGATCCCGGCGAGCCGTGCGCCTCAGACGTTGCTGACCGCGCTCTCCGGTGCCGGGATCTTCTCGGGCACGCTGCGGGCGAACCAGCGGTAGACGGGGCCGGCCAGAAGCGCGCCGACGATCGGCGCCACCCAGAACAGCCAGAGCTGCGCGAGCGCCCAGCCGCCCACGAAGAGGGCGGGTGCGGTGCTGCGCGCCGGGTTCACCGACGTGTTGGTCACCGGGATGCTGATCAGGTTGATCAGCGTCAGCCCGAGCCCGATCGCGAGCGGCGCGAAGCCGGCCGGCGCCCGCGGATCGGTGGCGTTCAGGATGATCGTCAGGAAGACGAAGGTGAGGACCACCTCGGCGACCAGCGCAGCCGTCAGCGAGTAGCCGCCCGGCGAATGCTCGCCGTAGCCGTTGGCGGCAAATCCGCCGCTGAGATCGAAGCCTGGCGCCCCGCTCGCGATGACGTACAGGACCGCGGACCCGAGCACCGCGCCCACGAGTTGGGCGACCACGTAGGGCACGATGTCGCCGGCCGGAAAGCGGCCGCCCGCCCACAGCCCGAGCGTGACCGCCGGGTTGAGATGGCAGCCGGAGATGTGGCCGATGGCATAGGCCATGGTGAGGACGGTGAGGCCGAAGGCGAAAGCGACGCCGACCAGACCGATGCCGACCTCGGGGAACTTGGCGGCGAGCACCACCGCCCCGCAACCCCCGAAGACCACCAGAAGGTGCCGAGGCACTCGGCGGCCGCACGACGCGACATGTTCATGGGTTTCCTCCTCATGGGTTTCCTCCTCGGACCGCATAACTACCGGTCGTGCCGAGGCGCGCCGGTCCTGGCGCGCTGCTTACCAAAAGCCGGGGCGGATCGCGAGTCAAATGCCCTGCGGCAAAGGAACCGGGCGCAGCGTCCGGGAAGCCCTTGTGGTTGTGCTGGCCAGCGCCGCGCTCCGGATCCTGAGCAGGTGGCGCGATGGCGAGACTCATCCCGTCTGGTCCGGGGTCGACGATCCCGGCATGCCCGCGCTGGCGCTCGCCGACGAGGTCAAGCTCGGCGGCGACGTGACGACCGGCGTCCAGCACCAACCGCGGCGTGCGGCGGGGTCCTGGACAGACGCTGATCAGCGCCAGCTCCCATCGGGCGCTCGCCGGCTCGACGGCGTTCGCCATCGCCGCTCTCGCACCGATCATGCTCAGGGGCAAGAGCGAGCCGGTGGCGATTGACGAGGCCGGCGAGCTGGCGGATCATCGTGAGCCGGCATCGCGCACCGCCGCAGCTCGTGGGGAGTTGCGGACGAGCACGTCGTGTCGATGGGGTCGCACCGCTGCGCGTCCTGCTTTGCCCATACAGCAGCCGGGAAGTGGTCGAGCGGGGATGGGAGCCCGGGAGTGCGCCAAGCCTCCGACGAGCGCCGTCGCATGACACGAGAACGTCACCGCAGCAGCGGCGCCAGTCGGCCCGGCACGCCGGTTCCTGGCGCTGGCGCAACGCCCTGACGACCGTCGACCGGAACCAGCATGCGCGCCAGCGCGTCATCGGGGTGATGCTCGCGTCTGTTGTCGTCACCATTTGGCATGCAGGATGGTGACCTTCCATCCTGCCGCCGGAAAGAGGAGGAGGAGGTTTCGATGAGCGAGAGCATGTATCCGCAAGCGACCAAAGCGCTGGCTGAGAAGCGCAGCGAGCTGGCGCCGGAGATCGAGGCCGCGTTCCGGCAGTTTGGCCAAGCGGTTTTCCGGGACGGCGCGCTCCCCGGCAAGACCAAGCAGCTGATCGCGGTCGCGGTCGCGCACGTCACGCAGTGCCCCTATTGCATCAATGGCCACACCAAGGCAGCGCTCCGCCACGGTGCCTCGCCCGAGGAGCTCATGGAGGCGATCTGGGTGGCCGCGGAGATGCGCGCGGGCGGCGCTTACGCCCATTCGGCCCTGGCTTTGGAGACGATCGAGCAGGCGGGCGGCCGGTAGCTTCGCTCATGCACGATCTGCGCGCCCACGATCGCGGGCCGGTCCGGCGACCGCGCCCGGATCTCGAACCGCCGACCTTCCAGGTCGAGCCCGCGCCGCCGGCTCGCCTCGATCACACGGTCCGAGCGCTGCGGCTCGAGGGCGAGAGCCGCCCAGGGGTCCACGCCGCAGCTGCGGCAGCCTGGTCAAGGACGCTGCGCTGATCGCGCGGTCCCCGATGCGGAGTGATGACGTCATGTCGATCGATCTGAAACGCGCCTACGACCCGCCGGCCGGGAGCGATGGCCATCGCATCCTGGTCGACCGCATCTGGCCACGGGGCATCACCAAGGCTGACCTCCGGATCGACGCCTGGCTGAAAGACATGGCGCCGAGCGACGACCTCAGAAAATGGTTCGGGCACGACCCGAAGAAGTGGGACGAGTTCAAGAAGCGCTACGCCCGAGAGCTCGAGCAGCGTCCGGACGCGCTCGAGCAGCTCGTCGAGATCGCCAAGGCCGGCCACGTCACGCTGGTCTTTGGCGCCAGGGACACCCTGCACAACAACGCGGTCGCGCTCAAGGAGCATCTGGAGCGCCGGCTGAAGCGATGAGCCGAAGGAGGGCAGCGATGCAGAGCTGGGACGAGGTCAGGCGGTGGCGGAAGGAGCAGCGGGCCAGCCTGATCGCGCGGCGTCAGGCGATCCCGCAGGACGAGCGGCGCCGGCTGCAGCCCTTGATCCTGGGCCTCGTCGAGCGGCATTTCCCGGAGCTCGCGAGCGCGCTCATCGGGTTCTACTGGCCGTTCAGGGGCGAGATCGGCCCCCACGGGCTGGTCCGCCGGCTGGTCGAGCGGGGCGCCCGTGCCGCGCTCCCGGTGGTGGTCGACAAGCGGCAGCCGCTCGAGTTCTGGGCCTGGCGTCCCGGCGATCGGCTCGAGCGCGGCGTCTGGAACATTCCGATTCCGGCCGAGCGGCAGGTCGTGCGGCCGACGGCGCTCCTGGTGCCGCTGGTCGGGTTCGACGCCGATGGCTATCGGCTCGGTTACGGTGGCGGCTACTACGACCGGACGCTCGCCGCCATGGCTCCGAAGCCGCTGACCATCGGCGTCGGCTTCGAGCTGGGGCGTCTTTTGACCATTCATCCGCAGCCGCACGACGTCCCGTTGGCCGTGATCGTGACCGAGGCGGGGATCGCGCACCCCCGATCCGACCGTGGCGCGGTGCCGCATCCCGGCCCGGACCCGTTCGCGATCGTGGACGAGGATCCGAACAGCCGCGCGACGTATGCCTCGCCACCGTGCTTCATGCACGAGCTCGACCCGTCCTACCTGGGCCTCGCGCCGGACCGAGACCGCCGCCCCGCGGACCATGACGACGCCGATGCGACGACGCCCAAGGACGCGAACGACCAATGAGCGCGCAGGCGGCCGGCATACCGCGCTATCGGCCCTTCGACGGGCCTGCCCTGTTACGCCAGGGGTTCCGGCCGTTCTTCCTGGGAGCGGGACTCTGGGCGCTCGCCGCCATGCTCGAGCCGCTGGTGTGGAGTCTGCACCTGGGCTTCGTCTGGGTACCGATCGGCCTCCTGCTCGTCGGCCTCGGCGCATTCCTCCCGGACGTGCCGCCGGCCGCCCGGCTGCACGCGCTGACCGCCGG
The DNA here is from genome assembly GCA_050729115.1 of Geminicoccaceae bacterium. Taxonomy (GTDB): domain Bacteria; phylum Pseudomonadota; class Alphaproteobacteria; order Geminicoccales; family Geminicoccaceae; genus JBKPNX01. The sequence goes on from JBOHKK010000015.1 coordinate 21,651, forward strand.
CGCGATGGGCGGCATGACGCTCGCGGTGATGACGCGGGCCACCTTGGGCCATACCGGGCGGCCGCTGACCGCGGACGGGTGGACGGCCGTCGTCTATCTCCTCGTCGCCGCGGCGGCGATCCTGCGGGTCGCGGCACCATTTTCAGCCGGCGTTTACGTGCCGTTGCTCTGGACCTCGGGGCTGGCCTGGAGCACGGCCTTCGGCCTCTTCGCCGTGCGCTACGGCCGGCTGCTGCTCACGCGCTGAAGCGGCCGGCGCCGCCGGGGACCATGCTTTTGGAACGAAACCTGGACGCCACGGCTCGGCGCCGTCATTGCGAGGAGCGCAGCGACGAAGCCATCCACAACGCCGCTCCTGGATCGCCACGACCGCTTCGCGGTCTCGCGATGACGCCAAACGCGACCGGCGGTTCGGCGCCCCTTTCGGGTGCCGGGGGTCGGCCCCGTCGGTGGCAACTCACACCGGCGAGCTTTGGCCGCTTCCGGGAACCTTTTCGCCCCGTCCCCATCTGGGCGCCATGACCATGCTGCAACCTGACCCACGACAGAGCCCACGCGTGCCCGAAGCCGGGGTACCGGCACTGCCCGATCGCGATCTGGTCGAGCGGGTGCGCGCGGGCGATGCCGCCGCCTTCGAGCTGATCATGCGGCGCCACAACCGACGCCTCTTCCGCTTGGCCCGCAGCATCCTGCGAAACTCGGCCGAGGCGGAGGACGTCGTGCAGGCGACCTACGTGCGGGCCTATGCCAGGCTCGACGAGTTCGTCGGCCCGCACGGCTTCCCCGCCTGGCTCGGCCGGATCGCCTTGAACGAGGCGCTTGGTCGGGCGCGGGGGTGGGGCCGGGTCGTCGCGCTCGACGATTACGTGAGCGCCGGCGCGGGTGACGCCGCGGTGCGACGGATCGACGCCATGAGCACGCAACACCCCGATCCCGAGCGCCTGGCCGGCAATGCCGAGCTGCGTCGACTGCTCGAGGACGCGATCGACGCGCTGCCCGACGAATTCCGGACGGTGTTCGTCCTGCGCGCGGTGGAGGGCATGAGCGTCGCCGAGACGGCCGATGCGCTGTCGATCCGGCCGGAAACCGTGAAGACCCGCTTCCACCGCGCCCGCCGCCGTCTGCAGGCGACGCTCGGCGCCCGCTTCGAGGCCCTCATGCCCGCGGCCTTCGAATTCGGCGGCGAGCGTTGCGATCGCATCGTCAGGGCGGTGCTCGCCCGACTGCAACCGTCGTCCGAGGCCGCGCGGCGCAAGGCCACCCGGTCTGGAACCATGCTGCCCGATGACCAGCAAGGCGGCTCGGATCCCGCCTGAGCTGGCTGCAACGCCGACTGCCAGACGAAGCAAGCGGCGACACCGACTGCGAACCAAGAAAGGAGACCCTCATGCGACAATTCCTCCTGTCCACGGCGGCCATCGTGACGTGCGCCTTCCTCGCCACCGCCTGCACCAGTACGGACGCGATGGCGCCTGCGGGTGGCGATCAGCAGGCCGCCATGGCGCCTCCGGGTGGCGACTATCAGAAGGTGAGCGACCTCGTCGCCCTGCCGGAGTTCATCCCGGGCCTCGGCAGCCTCTACGTGCAGCCGGCGACGCTGCCGGCCGGCCCGTTCCTCGCCTACGACCGGGACGACCGCCTGGTCAGCACGATCTACATGGTGCCGCTTGCGGACATCGAGGCGCAGAAGATGCTCGACGGCCTCGCGGTCGGCAGCGAGACCGTGGAGAGCGTCGACATGTACTACAACGCCGGCCACCCGGGCGTCGAGCAGCCGCACTATCACGTCGTGCTCTGGCACGTGCCCGAGAGCGATGCCAAGCTCCAGTAGCCAGGTGACGCGCCGTGCGGCGCTGCGGGCTGGCGGGCTCTTGCTCGCCGGTCTCGCGGCCCGCGCGCTCGTGCGGCCGGCATGGGCCGGCGGGGTCGTCGAGATCCGCCTGCGAAGCGATCCTCTCGGCACGCACGTCTCGTTCGACCCGATCGGCGTCCTGATCGCGCCGGGGCAGAGCGTGCGCTGGGTGAACGAGGCGAACGTCCACACCTCGACCGCCTACCACCCCGACAACGACGACCATGCGCTGCGCATCCCGGAAACCGCCGCGCCATGGGATTCGGGCTACCTGATCGAGCCGGGCGATCGGTTCGAGGTCGCCCTCACGGTCCCGGGCGTCTACGACTACTTCTGCACGCCCCATGAAATGGCGGGAATGGTCGGCCGGATCATCGTTGGGCGGCCGGGCGGCCCCGGCACCCTGCCGTTCGAATACTTCCGGGACGATCCGGTGGCGCGCGACTGGCGCGCCGTGCCCCCGGCCGCCCAAGCCGCGTTCCCGCCGATTGCGGCGATCATGGCGCACGGCCTGATCCGCGCCCGGCTCGCATGATCCGAGCCGCCGCTAGAGCAATTCCCGATGAGGCGAACCCGCTGCGGCTCGCGACAGCTTCCGCTCATCGGGAGAAAATTGCTCTATCTCAGTTGATTAGAGCAGCTTTATCCGGACGATGATCGCCGTCGGCGATCTCGTCATCGGATGCTGCTCCAGCGCCCGAGCCGCTTCGGCTTGACAGCAACCCCGCGGGCGTGACCGGCGCGGGCCGGCAGCGTCATCGGGATCCGCCTTATTACAATACATGGCATGGGCGTGACGAGCACTGCAGCACATGTCCGTGGCGCTTTCCGTTGTCCATGCCCGGGCCTGACCCAGGCATCCACAACTCGATCAATCGAACTCGCCGTCCAGTGGGACCCGTGGATTGCCGGGTCGAGCCCAATACTGTCCAGTGAACCGCATGTATCCTGTTCCCCGATTGAAAGGGGCTTGAGCTAAGGGAGAGAGGCGTGGCTGTCTGGCATGGGAGGACAGCCATGAAGCGACGCAAGTGGCGACCGGAGCAGAAGGCGCTGATCGCGCTCGAGGGGCTCAAGGGCCGGCCGATCGGCGAGCTGGGCGCCGGTTTCCGCCGTCGATAAGGATCGCGGCCCTTGTCATGCAACCGATATAAAAGCCTCCGTGCCGAAGCGCGAGGGCTACATACCTGCCCGCCTACGGGCGTCGCGGAGACGTGGCGGATATGCGCATATCGGGTTAGAAAATCGAGAATCGGGCTACCTGGGTCGGGGATCGGGTCTTGCGTCATCCTGTGGCGTCGGAGGCATGTCAGCAGCGGAAATGAACATCGCCAGTCTGTTCGTGCGCGCGGGGCGGACGCATGCCGACCTGCCCGCGGTGGCGCTGGGGCCGGACGTGCTGCTGAGCTACGGCCAGCTGGTCCGCCGCGGCGCCATCCTGGCCGGGCGCCTGCATGCGGCGTTCGGCCTCGCGCCCGGCGACCGCGTCGCCCTGGTGATGAAGAACGTGCCGGCATACGTCGAGCTGCTGCTCGCCGGCTGGCACGCGGGGCTCGTCATGGTCCCGGCCAATGCCAAGCTGCACCCGCGCGAGCTCGAGTACATTCTCGGCCATTCCGGCGCGCGGGTCGCCTTCGTCACCGCGGACCTGATCGATGGCGTCGGACCGCTCGAGGCGCGCATCGACACGCTGGAGCGGATCGTCGAGGTCGGCGGCGCCGAGTACCGCCGGCTGCTCGAGGGTGATCCCTTGCCGATGGCCGAGGTGGCGGCGGACGACGTCGCGTGGCTGTTCTACACCAGCGGCACCACCGGCCAGCCCAAGGGCGCGATGCTGAGCCATCGCAACCTGATGGCCATGACCCTTGCTTACTTCGCCGACGTCGACCGGATCGGCCCCGGCGATGCCGTCCTCCACGCCGCGCCGCTCTCCCACGGCTCCGGCTGCTACGTGCTGCCCCATGCCGCGCAGGCGGCCTGCCAGGTGATCCCGGCAAGCGGCGGCTTCGAGGAGACCGAGATCTTCGAGCTGTTCCGGGGGCATCGCGGCGTCACCATGTTCGCGGCGCCGACCATGGTGAAGCGTCTGGCGGAGCATCCCGGCGCCGCGCGCTCGGATCATCCGGGGCTCAAGACCATCGTCTACGGCGGCGGGCCGATGTATCTCGCCGATCTGGACCGCGCGCACGCGGTGTTCGGTCACCGGCTCGCCCAGATCTACGGCCAGGGCGAGAGCCCGATGTGCATCACCGCGCTCGACAAGCGCGCCCACGCCGACGCCCTGCACCCGCGTCATCGCGAGCGCCTCGCCTCGGCCGGTACCGCGCAGATGGTGGTCGAGGTCATGGTCGCGGACGAGAACGACCGGCCCGTCGCCGCGGGCGAGCTCGGCGAGGTGCTGGCGCGCGGCGACAGCGTGATGCGCGGCTATTGGCGCAACCCCGAGGCCAGCGCCGCGACGCTGAACGGCGGCTGGCTGCACACCGGCGACGTCGGCTCGATGGACGAGGACGGCTTTTTGACCCTGCGCGATCGCTCCAAGGACCTGATCATCTCGGGCGGCGCCAACATCTATCCGCGCGAGGTCGAGGAGGTGTTGCTGCGCCACCCGGCGGTCGCCGAGGTCTCGGTAATCGGCGCCCCGGATGCGAGGTGGGGCGAGGCCGTAGTGGCGTTCGTGGTGGCCGCGCCCGGGGCCGCGTGCGACCCGGCCGAGCTCGACGCCCACTGCCTGGCCAACATCGCCCGCTTCAAACGGCCCAGGGACTACCGCTTGGTCGACGCTTTGCCCAAGAACAACTACGGCAAGGTGCTGAAGACGGCGCTGCGCGACCTGCTGGCCGAGCGCTCCGGCTGAAAGTTCGCCAGTCGAAGGTTGGAGGCGCCGGCGTCATGAACCCGGCGCGCCGGAGCCGGGCATAGAACGAGACGATTCTGGCCGCGAGTGGCGACGGTTTGGCGTCGCCGCTCACGACCAGCTCGAGAAATTTGTCGCGATGCGCGAAACCCGCCGACCGACTATTTCCAGACGCCGACGAAGCGGTGATTCACCTCGGCGCCGTCATAGCCGGAGACGACCCGCGTAACGCGTCCGGCGCCGGTCTGTTCGGTAAACGCAGCCTGGTAGCCGCTGGGCGTGAGCCCGTGCAACGCGACGGCCCCGTCGAGCGAGGACGCGAACACAACCGAGAAGTGCGCGGTGCCATCGTGCATGTAGGCTCCGACGTAGCGCGGCAGGCGGCCGCTCGCCTTCTGCGCGTTGAACAGAGCTTGGTAGTCCCTGACCGGCACTCGCGACTTTACGACCCAGGAACCGATGTTGTTGGAACGGTACAACACCGTGTAGCGGCGCTGGCCATTCACCGAGACCACCGAGATGTTGACGGGATTGAGGCTCTGGGCGCGCGCCTGGTCGAATACTCTCTGATGCTGGGCCGACGTGAGGCCGTGCCTTGCGAGGAACGAGCCCGGCACGCCTTTCTCGACGATCAAGGCGTGGCGCACTTGGCCGTTCACGAGGTAGCTCTCGACGTGGGTCGGCTCGAACCCGTCTGCGATGGCTGCGTTGATCCGCTGCTGGTAGGTGACCGAGGACAGATCGCGCCAGGCGCGAAACAGACGGTCAGCCGGTCGCCAGACGAAATTGTAGAACGCCTTGCTGCCGACGCTGTAGCCGTCGAACCACCCAGGCTTGAAGCCGGAGTCGACGAGATGGTCGAACAGGCGGCTGTAGGCGTTGGGGTTGAACCGATGTCGCGCGTACTCCTGCGACAGCCGCCGCGGCGGCCAAATCAGAACCTCGCCTTTGGGAATTGAGCGGCCGGCGAACCTCGTCCACTTGTTGATGTCGGCCATGGCCGCGTTCCATGGGGTCGCGAGGCCGCGCGCGAAGGTGATGGGGTGAGCCTTGCCATCCTTCACCTTGTGCACGTGGAGATGCGGACCGGACGACCGCCCGGAATTACCGACCCGCCCGAGGAGCTGGCCGGCCTTGATCTTCGGCCGACTACCGACGGGGATATCCATCTCGGAGGTTTTGCCCGGCTCGGAAAAGAGCCTGGCATCGTGCGGACACAGCGAGGCCGGGATCGATCCGGGCCGGGCATGGGCATAGAGTGTGATGACGCCGCCGGATTCGCGGACCAGCAACATATTTCCGCCACCCGCAATCAGCCCCGCCTTCTTGTCGGGATGGTGATCTCCTGGCACCGGATTGTCGGGCGCGTTGCGCCAGCAGGCTTCGACCTCGCCGTCCGCCATGGCATAGAACGGCTTGCCATAGATCAAAAAGTTCTCGTTCTTGGCGCCGGAGGCTCCCTTCTTCACGCTCGTCCAAGAGCCGTCATTTTGTATCCGGCGCGCCGAGATGTCATAGCCGAGCCCCTGCGAGCCCGGCGCGTGGTCGCGTGTGAACAGTCGCTCCCCAGCCTTCAGGTCATCGGCGAGAAAGGGCAAGAGGCTGTTTTGGGCAAGCGCTCCGTTCGCGCTCAGCGCAGCGAGCAACGGCACAGCGAAGAGCGCTGACTTCTGTCTGAAAATCGCCATGATCAAACTCCCATTGTCACAAGGTCGGCACGAACGCGCGCGCTTCGGGCGTTCGTCCGGCGGGTTCAGTCGTTGGTGCTCGAAGGCGCCGCGAGGCAGCTGAAGGCGCAGTTGCCGCTGTCCTCCTCGTGATCGAGCGACTCGATGCCATGGCCGCACGACTCCTTTGCGGCGTTGTGGCACTGGTTGAACGTCACGAAGATCGGGCGGCCGCCGCGCTGGACGAGCTTGAAGCCGCCCGCGCGTGTCGTCGGGATCACGTCCAAGTTTCCTTGAAGAGGGCGTTGGACGAGCGTTGTCGAAGCCGTGTTCGCCGGTTGCGCGTGGGCAGCCACGCCCGCGACCACGAGCACCGTGACGAGCACCACGGTCCAACATGATTGGGTACCCATCGTCATCGCTGTTCTCCCATAGAAGAGGCTCAGGCTATCGATCCCTCTTCTACCTGGAGGTGCGACCAGGGCGTATGAACCAGTTCACAATGGAGAACTCTTTCCGGGCACCACGGAATCCCTCCCTCAGGCGCAAGTGAGTCTGCGAAGGTGGTTGGTCGATCGAAAGGACGGTCAGTGGGCATCGACAGCCACCACCTGTTCGGCTAGGCAGCGAGATGCGAGAATCGGAGGTGATATGGGCGAGCGGCTGACGGACAAGGTGGCGCTGGTCACCGGCGCCGGGTCGATCGGGCCCGGCTGGGGCAACGGCAAGGCGACCGCCGTGCTGTTCGCGCGCGAGGGCGCCAAGGTGTTCGGGGTCGACCTCGATCTCGAGGCCGCGAACGAGACCAAGGGCATCATCGAAGGCGAGGGCGGGGTGTGCGCCACGCACGCCGCCGACGTCGCCAAAGCCGAGAGCGTCGAGGCGATGGTCGAGGCGTGCATGGCCGCGTTCGGCCGGATCGACGTCCTGGTCAACAACGTCGGCATCGCGCGCACCGGCGGCATCGTCACGACCGCGGAGGCCGACTGGGACCTGGTCACCGACGTCAACCAGAAGAGCGTCTATCTGACCTGCAAGCACGTGGTGCCGATCGGCCGCGCGCCCCAGCGCGCGGGGTTGGTCGGGTCGGCCGCGCGCCCCAAAGAAGGGACAATGCCGGGCGACTGAACCTGGTCAGCCCGGCATCAGTCCTCGCCGGCCGGGGCCGGCGTGGTCGGGAGCGTGAAGCTGAACACGGCACCGCTCGGCTGGGCGGGCTCGACCCAGATGCGGCCGCCGAAATGCTCGACGATCTGCCGGCAGATGGTGAGGCCCAGACCCCAGCCTTTGGGCTTGGCGGTGATGGCGTCGTCGCCCAGCTGGAGGAAGCGATCGAACACCGCTTCGGACTGCTCCGGAGGGATGCCCGGGCCGTTGTCCTGGACGCTGACCGCCAGGCGGCCATTCTTCCGGCTCAGGCGGACCTTGACCCGGCCGCCGTCCGCCTGCGCGAACTTGGCGGCGTTCGAGAGGAGGTTGATCACGACCTGCATCAGACGATCGCGATCGACCGTGATCCGCGGCAGGTTGCGTGCGAACTCGGGCTCGAGTGCAATCCCTCTTTCCTTGAACAGGCCGCTGGTCGCAGCGAGCGCGTCCTCGATGATCTCCTTCGGATCGCAGGTCGAGAGGTGCCACTCCATGCGGCCCGACTCGATCCGCGACAGATCGAGGATGTCGTTGATCAGCCGGGTCAGGCGCTCCGACTCCTTGACCACGATCTCCAGGAACTGATTGCGCTCGGCGAGCGCGAGGCCCGGGTTGTCGAGCAGGATCTCGGAGAACGAGCGGATCGAGGTGAGCGGCGTGCGCAGCTCGTGGCTGACCGTCGAGATGAACTCGTCCTTGAGCCGATCGAGCTCGGTCAGGCGCTGGTTGGCGCGCTTGAGCTCCTCGGTCGCGACCTCGAGCGCCCGGGACTTGTGCTCCAGCTGGCGGCTGTACTCGATCACCTGCGAGGCCTCATCCAGGATCGCCAGGACCTGATCGGGGCTGAAGTCGGCGCCCTTGACCACGGTCGAGATCATGACCCGCGCCGAAGCCGCGCCGATCGCCCCGGCGAGCAGGCGCTCCGCGAAGTTGACCAGGTCGGAGTCCGCCTGCGCGTCCGCGGCCAGCGACAGACCGCGCATCCGGGCGTGGCCCGCGAGCGCCTGCTCGGCCCGCTCGGCGCCGACGTAGCGCCCGAGCAGCGCCCGCAGGTCGCCGACCAGGGCGCTGCCGCGCCACAGATGCGGCCCGCCGCCCAAGCGGTCGACCTCGACGAACAGCGACGCCTGGATGCGCTCGAAGCTGCCCTGGCGGCCCACCAGGGACCAGCCGACCAGGCTTCCGACGTTCGCGGTCAGGCTCCAGAGCAGCGCGTGACTGATCGGATCCAGACCGACCAGGCCGAACAGCTCGTGGGGCCGCAGCAGGCCGATCCCGAACGGCCCCTCGGCGAGGAAGGTCGGGTCCAGCCAGCCGGAGCGCGCCAGCGCCGGCAGCAACAGCGTGTACAACCAGACCAGGAATCCCGCGCCGAGGCCGATCAAGGCGCCGCGCAAGGTGGCGCCCTGCCAGTAGATCCCGAACAGGATCGGCGGGGCGAACTGCGCGGCGGCGCAGAACGAGACCAGGCCCGTCGTGACCAGCGCGTAGGATTCGCCGACCTGCTTGAAATACACATAGCCGAGCAGCAGGGTGCCGAGGATGCTGCCGCGCCGGATCGCGAGCAAAAGACCGCTCAGATCCGGCTGCTCGTTCAGGCGCAGCCAGCGCACCCGCAGCAGCACCGGCATGATCAGGTCGTTGCACAGCATGGTGCTGAGCGCGACCGAGGTGACGATCACCATGGCGGTGGCGGCGGACAGGCCGCCCAGATAGGTGAACAGCGTGAGCAGCTGCCAGTTCTCGGCCATGGGCAGGGCCAGGACCAGGGAGTCGCCATGCACCGCGCCGTCGGGGAAGCGCAGGAGGCCGCCGAGCGCGATCGGCAGGACGAACAGGTTGATGACCAGGAGGTAGAGGGGGAACAGCCAGACCGCCTTGGTGAGGTGATCCTCGTTGACGTTCTCGATCACCGCGACCTGGAACTGGCGCGGCAGGAACAGGATCGCGAGCCCGGACAAGCACGTGAGCGCGAACCAGTCGGCATAGTTCAGGCCGGCACCCTCGAAGGTCAGCAGGTGCCCGAGCCCGGCCGCCGCCGCCTGGGCAAAGACGTCGCCGAAGCCGTCGTACATGCCATAGGTCACGAACAGGCCGACCGTGACGAAGGCGATCAGCTTGACCACGGATTCGAACGCGATCGCCGCCACCATGCCCTGGTGATGCTCGGTGGCGTCGATGTGCCGGGTGCCGAACAGGATGCTGAAGGCGGCCATGAGCAGGGCGACGTAGAGGCCGAGATCGCGCCAGAACGGCGCCGTGGCCGGGTAGTCGAGGATCACCGAGACGCTGGTCGAGACCGCCTTCAGCTGGAGCGAGATGTACGGCATGATGCCGACCAGCGCGATCACCGTGACCAGGCCGCCGAGCAGCGCGCTCTTGCCGTAGCGCGAAGCGATGAAGTCGGCGATCGAGGTGATGCCGTAGGCCTTGGTGATGCGCAGCATGCGGCGCAGCACGAACCACCACAGCGCCGCCATGAGCGTCGGCCCGAGGTAGATCGGCAGGAACCCGACCCCGGTTGACGCCGCCCGGCCGACGCTGCCGTAGAACGTCCAGGCGGTGCAGTAGACCGCCATGCTGAGGGTGTAGACGTAGGGACTGTTGATGATGCTGCGACCCTGCTCGGCGCGCCGGTCGCCGAGGTAGGCGACCCCGAACAGCAGGCCGAGATAGGCGCTCGACAGCAACAGCAGGGCCCAGCTGCTCAGCATGGCGGCGGCGCCCTCAGCGGACGGTCCGGCGCTCGACCAGCAGCGCCAGCAGGACGATCAGCCCGGCCCAGACGCCGAACAGGTAAAGGAACAGAGGCGGCAGGCCGAGCACACGCTGCCCGGCGTCGACCACCGTCAGCAGGGGGAAATTGAGCAGCACCATGCCGAGCAGAAACACGGCGATCAGCCGCTTGCCCCGGTCCTGGTTGCGCACTCAGGGCGCTCCTTCGATCAGCGCCGTCTTGGATCGCAGCCGGGCGCCGACCGGCCCGGCCTGCCGCTGGCGAAGCGCGACGGCGCGCTCGCTCAGCGCGAGCGCCGCCGCCGATATGACAGCGAGGCCCGCGAACAGGAGCCAGAGGCGAAGCCGTGGCGACATCGTGCCAGGCCGGTCAGTCGGAGCCGAGCATCTGCTTCACCTTCGCGACCAGATCGCGGGTCGAGAACGGCTTGGTCACGTAGGCATCGGCGCCGAGCGCCAGACCTCTGGCGCGCTCCAGGTCGCGCCCCTTGGCGGTGAGCATCACGATCTTGGTGGCGTGCCACGCCGGATTGGCGCGGATGCGCCGGCATACCTCGAAGCCGTCGAGTTCCGGCAGCATGACGTCGAGCAGCACCAGGTCGGCGGGCCGCCGATCCAGCGCCGCGACCGCCGCCTGACCGCTCGAGGCCACCTCGACTTCGAGACCCTCCTGCTCCATCAAGAAGCGCAAAGACATGACGATGTTGGGCTCGTCGTCGACCACCAGCACCCGCTTGGCCATGGCAGGGTCGCCTTCTTGCGACGGTGCGCCTTCTGTTCGCGCCATTTAACGCGATTGTGGCGATGCTGTCAGGTCGATTTTGAAGGCGGCTGCTGGGAGGAGGGCTCTGCGAGATTGGATCATGTCGCCGCTGGCCGGTACGAGCCCTATTCCCGATTGCTCCCTCTTTAGGCTTGGTTCACTTGTTACCCTCCAAGGGCCGCGCTCCGGCCAAGCGGCCCGGTTGCGAGCTCTGGGCCGATCGTCGAGACCGCGCGAGCAGCCCAAGTGCACCCGTTCCAGCTTCGAATCACGTCCCGCGCGCGTCGAGCCCAAGGCGTTGCAAGCCGTTCCGAACGCGTGCCTGGGCACCCGGATCAAGCAGCCACGGGGCCGCGCAGACCGCCGCTGGATTGAACTCGGGAGACTCGGAACGCAGCTTTTTGACCACCGCCTCGCTCTCCGAGTCACGGCCGAGCTCAGCCAGGCTCATGGCGAGAAACAGCTTGGTGAGCGCCGTATCGGGCGATCGCCGCGCGGCCGCTACCGCAGTCTCGCAGTCGCCGCAGAGATAGGCGACCCGGATCTGGTTGTAGAAATACAGCGGGGGCGCGCCTGGATTGAGTCGGAAGGCGCGCTCCATCATCGCGCGCGCCTGCTCGGGCCGCGCGAACGTGCCGACGAAGTATTTGGCGAGAAGCGCCAGCGTGTCGCCGTGATTGGCAGCCAGTCGAGCGGCCTCCTCGTACGCGGCACGAGCACCCGCGAGATCGCCGTCCTCGGCTCTCAGATCACCGACCTCCATCATGATCGTGCCATCCGAAGGATCGAGCTCGTAGGCTCTGAGAACGGACTCCCGGCAGGCCTGAGTCGCAGCCTCGGCGTCCTCCACCCAGCCGAACAGCGATGCATGGTTCCAGGCATACGCCCGCACCAGCCAGGCGCGGGCGAGCGTCGGATCGAGAGCAAGCGCCGAGTCGGCGAGCTCGATCGCGCGTTCGGTATCAATCCGGGTCATCTTGGCCTCGGCCTCATAGGCGAGCAGGTAGCGCTCGTAGGCGGCGAGGCTGCTTGGAGATGCGTGCCGCGCTCGACGGCGCGCAGCCCGGCTGATGCGGCCCTCCCAGCCGACGAGGGCGCCTGCCACTTGCTGCACGATGTCGTCCTGCACAAGCAGCAGGTCGATTTCCTCGCGATCATACCTCTCAGCCCAAACGTGCGCTCCCGTTTCCGCATCGATCAGCTGCGCGGTTACCCGGATTCTGCCGCTGCCTGCCTGAATGCTGCCTTCCAACACATAGCGGACCCCAAGCTCCCGGCCGATCCGACGCACATCGAGGGAGCGGTTCTTGAAGCCGAGTGTCGACGATCGCGCGATGACCGAGAGGTCCGCGTGCCGTGCGAGGTCGGTGATGATGTCCTCGCAGACCCCTGCCGCGAACCGGTCCCAACGATCATCGCCGGCAAGGTTCTCGAACGGCAAGACTGCAATGGCGGCCCGCAAGCCCGCCTGCGGTCGTTCGGTTCCGCTCGGACGGCGGTTGGCATCGGCGCGTTCGAGCACCACCCTGTAGACGGAGACTGGGTTCGGGATGTTCTTGACCCTATGCTCGCCGGCCGCCTCCAAGGCAAGGTCGACCTTATCGCGGACGTGATCATGCACGGTCTGCGAGACGCAAATCCCGCCCGGCTCGGCCAGCTGCTCCAATCGGGCGGCGATGTTCACGCCGTCACCGTAGATGTCGTCGTCCTCGATGATGATGTCGCCAATGTTGATCCCGATGCGGAACGCGATCCGCTGGTCCTCCGGCACATCCGCCTGGCGCTCGGCAATTCCCTTCTGAATCGCCGCGGCGCACTCGATGGCGTCGACCACGCTCGCGAACTCAACCAACGCGCCGTCACCCTTGAGCTTGACGACACGGCCGCGGTGCTCCGCGATCGTGAGCTCGATAAAGCCCTGCCGCAGCGCCTTGAAGCGCACGTGCATGCCCTTCTCGTCGGCCGCCATGAGGCGCGAGTAACCGACCACATCGGCAGCGAGAATTGCCGCGAGCCTGCGCTCCATAGCTCTCCCTTCCGGCCGGGAGCGGCTAAGCGCAAGTCATCGTAGTCCACTCGGTCGGAAAAACAACAGGTGCAACGACACCGATGCCGTTGCGCCAGCGGCGGGAGGAGTCTACATTGTAGATCTATCCGGGAACAGCGGCGATGAAAGCGCAGGTATCCAGGTGGGGCAACAGTCTTGCGATCCGGCTGCCCAGGGCGGCCGTCGCGAGCCTGCAGGTGCGCGAGGGCGAAGCGGTCGACCTCGTGATCGAGGGCGACACCCTGATCATCCGAGCCAAGCGACCGCACTACACGCTGGAAGAGCTGGTGGCGGCGATGCGGCCGGAGAACGAGCCGGAAGTCCTCGACGATGTGAAGGCGCCGCCGCTGGGTGACGAGTTGCTGTGAGTGAGCTGCCCGAGCGCGGCAGCCTGGTCTGGGTCGACTTCACGCCGCAGTCGGGACACGAGCAGGCCAGGCATCGGCCGGCGCTCGTGGTTTCGCCCCGCCTCTATCACGAGCGCTCCAAGCTCGCGGTGGTGTGCCCGATCACGTCGAACCCGCGACCGTGGCCGTGGAAGGTGATGCTACCGGAAGGGCTCGCCGTGTCCGGCGCCGTCCTGGTCGATCAGGTCCGCTCGATCGATCGCCGTGCGCGCAGGCTGCGCCTCGCCGGGGTTGCGCCGCAGACGGTCGTCGCCGAGGCCCAGGCCAAGCTCGCGGCGCTGTTCGGGATCGGCAGCTAGACCATTTTCCCCTTAGGTAGACCCGCGGTCCCGGCCCGCTCCCCCTCCCAACCACCCCAAGGGTACCATCGGT
>JBOHKK010000016.1:0-35077 GCA_050729115.1 Geminicoccaceae bacterium
ACCAGACCTGGATCATCGAGCGCCACGGCTACCAGACCCCCGCCGCCATCAGAGCGGCGCAACTCGCGCCGCTCCCGGCAGCGGCCTGAACCCGCAACGCGGTGTCTCATAACCGTGGACCGCTACATTGGCGCCTACGTCCAGGCACCAAACGCGGTTCACGCTTACGTTCTGAAATGTCGGACGGAAGATGCGATAAGCATCGCTCGATCTCTCCTGCGCGGAGACCGGCCGGCTCATAACCGGATTAGCGACGCCCCGTTCACGATGCTCAACCTCCTGCGCGGCATACATCGATGTGCCGGCTGGGCCGACCTCGACGATACAGTTTGCAAATTCGAGTGCGTCTTGCGCGACATCCTGTCGGGGTTCGCGGACAAGAGACACCGTTGGGAATACAACAGCATCAAGCATGGGCTGCGGGCGACACATGGGTGCTTTGCCCTCGCCGTTGGCATTGAGGAAACACCAGGTGTCCCCGCGCCGCCCGAGAAGTTGCAAATGATAGGCTACTCACGCGACGCCAGCTTCTTCGACGTTGCAAAGCCCCTTACGAACGCAACGAAGGTAGCCTCCAAAGTCAATTTTCGAACCGAGAAGGTGGCCGTCGCCTGGTCTCTTGAGAAGCTCTTTTGCGAGCTTCAGATTCTGTCGCTTCTACTGAACAATACCTTGTCAGCGCTTAGGGTTGCGGCTGGTGCCCCGCCGGGGACCGTCATCTTCAATAGACCTGCCGAAGCGGAGATGTGGTGGGATCACTACTTCAGCTTGCATGCGGGAAATGTGCCGACGGCATCGATGAGCACTAACTTCGATGCTCGCGACGTGAAACTGCCAGAGGCCAAGGATGTTTTCGCAAGCTATCGCCGAAAAAGCTCACCCCGTCAGGGGTAAGTTGCTTGAGAGATATTGCAGATCTTTACCGCCCGGTTGTACTGCGGATGTCAGGGACTTTGACCCCATTCCCCGGCTACGCGATCGCTGCGAGGCCGCGCCGGTCGACCAGGGTCAGCAGCTTGAGCGAGGCGCCGGTCGGGTGCTTCTCGCCCGCTCCCACTGGCTGACCAAGCCGTCGTGACATTGAGATACCGCGCGAACACGGCTTGGCTGACGCGCTCGCGCGTGCGCAGCGCCCGGATGTCCGCCGCCGTCATCGCCCGCACCGGCGCGAGGCACAGCCCCTCGAAATCGCGCAGCGTCCGCTTGCCCATGATGCCCGCGTCGTGCAGGTCGGACGCCGTCTCATGGATCGGCGTCAGCGCATCACTCCGATAGGTCTTGCTCATCGGAACCCACCTCCTCGAGGGCGCCGCTCGCCACCGCCTGGGCGAGAGCGGCATCGTCGCAGCTCAGGAGATCACGGTCGCCATGGCTCGAGGTCCTCCATGTCGACGCCGAGGGCGCGGGCGAGCCTGGCCATGGCGTCGAACGAGCCGGGCTTCTTGCCGGTCTCGATCTGGCTGAGGTAGGCGGTCGAGATTCCGGCCCGGGCCGCCAGCGCGCGGGCGCTCAGGCCCCGGTGCTCGCGCCAGACACGCACCGGTACGTCCCCGGCCATCAGGCGCCGGGTGAGTTCGATCGGCACGTACTCGTCCTCGCCGGCCGCAACGCGTGCCTCGGCCTCGCGGATCTGCGCGGCGTCGGCGGCATCCTCGACCTCTCGCACCAGCGCTTCGTAGTCGGCGCGCCGCAGCAGCACGGTATCGCCGTTCTCGGCCAGCGGCCGGATGGCCTCCATCGGCACACGCTCCCCCTCGGCTCCACCACCAGACCGCGCATCTCGCCCGCCTCGCGGTCGATCCGGTACTTCGCTCGCCAGCCGCCTGGTCGCGGCCGGAGGGGCGGCCCGGACCGGACGGGCGGCGTCAGCTGGCGGGCGCGACGCGGCCGAAGTCGTCCTCGAGGCGCTCGATGTCGCTCTCGTCGAGCAGCGCGCCGTGCTGGACCTCGATGAACACCAGCGGCGCGGCGCCCGGATTCGCGATCCGGTGCACGGCGCCGCAGGGGACGTGGACGTGCTCGCCCGTCGCGCACGGGAAGGTCCGCTCGTCGATCGTCACATGGGCGCTGCCCGTGACCATCACCCAGTGCTCGGCGCGGTGGCGGTGGCGCTGCAGCGACAGGCGCGCGCCCGGCACCACCATGATCCGCTTGACCACGTGACCGTCGCCGATCGCCACCACCTCCCAGGTCCCCCAGGGGCGGGTGTCGCGCTCGCCCACGGCATAGGTGCTGCTCATGCCGATCTCCATGCTTCCGCCAGGCGCCACGCCATCATAGGGCCGGCGCAGCCGGGCGGGAAGTTGCTGTATCAGAAGGTGTCGCAGCGGGCGGCTGGCGACGCCCTGCGGGGGAGGGCAAGGCGCCGCGGCGGAAGCACGGCCGCGTCTCGCGGCCGCCTTTGACCTGCCAGCGCCAGACGCGGTTCAAGCGAGTTAGCAGACCGAATGCCGAAGCTCCGCTACTTCGGCCCGGACGCGACGTGGCGGGCGCATGCGCCCGCCACAGAGCCTCGTGGGTCCGCCGATCAGAAGTCGGCCGCACCCGCGGTCGGAACAGCATCGCGCCGGATCGGCGGCACAGCCGGCCCGGCCAGAGCGCTCCGCCTTTGCGCATCGGCACGTTGGTTGCGGAGCACGGGCTCGTCCTCAGGGGTTGACGACGAACTCGGCCTCGCAGGTCGGGTCGATCCGGTACTCGGCGCCGTCGCCCGAGGTCATGCTGATCACGTAGGTGCCCGGCGCGTCGTAGTTGCCGACCTTGAGGTTGAAGCGCCACCGGTCGCCGGAGAACTCGAACGCGTTGCCGTCGCTGCCCTGGCCGGCCCAGAGCGCCTGATCGCTGACATCCTCCGGGGTCGCGCCGATGCCCGAGTGGTAGCTCACCTGCACCACCGGCGCGGCGCTCAGGTCGGCGTCGGTCAGCGGAACGCCGTCCTCATCGAGCAGCTCGGCCTTGAGCGGCAGCGCCCGGTCGCCCTTGACCGTCACGGGGCCATCCGCGAGCGGCGGCTCGAAGCCGACGCAGGCATAGGCCGGCGCCGCGTCGATGAACTCGATGCCGGTGAATAACCCAGATCTTGCGCAGAACGGGGCGTCGAGCGGATCCGGGTTCGGCACACAGAAGGACTCCTGGGCGAAGAAGTCGAAAGTCCTGAGGGTGAGCGTGACATTCGAGCATGGGGCTTCGGCGGGCGTGCAGGGAGAGTCACCCATGAACGCGCTCAGGTCCAAGGACTCGACGCCCCCGGTCTGCGGGTCCAACGCCCAGCTGACGGAAGTGATGTCATCTTCGGTGAACCGGCCAAGCACCGCGTCGAGCTCGAACTCGACGCCCGCGGGCGACGATCCGCTCTCGGCGGGAAGGCGATGCTCCCGACCCTGGTCTCGTTTTGGGTGTTGATGATGTCCAGCGCGATGGCAGCCTCGGCCCTGGGCGAGAGCCCGGTCGTGCCGCACAGCAAAGCGAGGGTCGTCAGCGCGAAGCGCCTGTTTCGAAGGCTGAATTTGCCACTCATCTGAGCCTCCTTCAGAGGAGTCCTGCGCGGTTTCCGACCGTGCGCGGTATTCGTGATGGCGGGCCGGGAGTTGCTCGTGACCGCCACGAGACCGGCGCATTTGGCCTCATCACGCGGGCGCCTCACCCGGCCTCGGCCCGCCAGCGGCAGCGATAGGGCGGGCGCTACCGCTGGTCGATGGACCGGCGTCTCGACTTTGATGTCCGGGAGTCTCAGCGCTCGCGCCGCGCGGGGCGGCCAGCCGGGCTGGGTCAGGCGCCGGCGCTCGGTCCGACGGTGCGGGCGTCGCGCGCTCTGACGGCGTCGATCCGTGCGGGCGGGGCGTCGCCGCCCGGCGCCCGGGCGGCCTCGAACGCCGCGCTCGGCCACAGGCCGAACTGCCTGCGGAACGCCCGACTGAAGTGATAGGGGCAGGCGAACCCCCAGCGTTCGGCGACCCGCCGCACCCGGCCCCGGTCGGGCGAGCCGCTCGCCAGATCGCGAAACGCGCGCTTGAGCCGGCGGCGCATGACGAAGTGCGCGACGCCGCCGTCCTCGGCGAAGTCGCGATAGACGGTCGCGCGCGAGGCGCCGAAGGCCGCGCACAGGCTCGTCACGCCGAGTTCCGGACCGTCAAGGTTGTCCTCGAGATAGCGGCGCATGGCGAGGCGCCGCGCGGCTTCGAACTCACGCGAGCCGGCCGTGGGCGCCACCGACAGCAACAGGCCCTTGACGAGGCCGGCGAACCCGGCTGCGAGCGGCCCGGCTTCGGCCTGACGCGTGCGCGGCAGCTCAGCGAACAGCGTCTCGATCGCCGCGCGCAGAACGCGGCCGACCACGCTGGCGGGATCGACCCTCAGATGCGCCGGATGGCGGCCCGGCTCGTAGCCGATCGCCGCATACGGGATGAAAATCGATTGCAGACGATGCCAGTCGGCCGTGACGCCATGCGAATTCCGGGCCTGGTCGAACAGATGGATCTCGCCGGGTGCGGTCCGAAAAGGCGCATCGTCGAACACGCCGGACGCGTGTCCTTCCCGGTACAGCCTGAGGAGCACGCAGCCGCCGGCCCTGCCGCCGGGCCGACGGTAGGATACGGGGCTGAACGCGAGCTCGCCGAGCAGCAGGTCATCGAGAGCCCAGCCGATCGATTCGACGCTCAGCTCGCGGCCGCCCCCCGGCACCGGCCGGATATCCTGCGCCGGCGCCATGTACGCGCGCCACGCCTCGAAGCGGTCCACAGGCGCAACCGCGGCGCTGTCGAACCCGGTGCCGGTGATCAGCGCATCCACCGCTCGGGCCCCCTCCGTCCGGTCGATCCGCATCATGAGCTTATATGGCGAAAACCCACCATCCATGACGCTAGCTTACGGTTGTGCAAGCTTCTTGCCGACTTCGCCGCCCCACCGCACCGGCCGTGCTCCGCCGGGGTGCCAAAATGCCCAAAAAAGCCGGCGCTCGCGGCCGTGCGGGTCCGGGCGCTCGCCCCATCGCACCGGCTCGACGGCTGGCGCCGCGACCGGCGGCTGCCGCCGGCCTGGCGCGCCGCCGGTGGACGCCAGCGAGGAGGCCGCATACCTTGGTCCGGAATCTTCCGGTGCCGCGTTGCCCGCCATGGCCCGGAGATCGCCGCCACCACGCACGAGCGTCGTTCCGCACCCTGCACACCTGCTCCTCGAAAGCCGATCCAGTGATGGCATCTCGGAATCCGCAGCGTGAGCGCCGAACGAGCAGGTTGCGGGCCAGCCTCGTGATCCTTTGCCTTGTCGCTCCGGCGCCGGCGCCCGCCGCCGACCCGCGCATGGTCGAGCTCGGGCGACGGATCGCGGAGGGCGCCGAGCTGCCGGAGGAGCGGACCTGCTCCCGCTGCCACGGCGCGCTCGGCGTCGGACGGCCGGAGGAGGGGACGCCGCGCCTTGCCGGCCAAGCCCGGCTCTATCTGCGCAAGCAACTCGACGACTTCGCCTCTGGCGCGCGCCGCAGCGAGAGGATGACGCCGGTCGCCCGCGCGCTCACCGCCGAGCAGCGCGGGGCGGTCGCCGCCTACTACGCCTCGCTGCACGCGATCCCTTATCCCGACGCGCCTTGGGGCGACCCCGAGCTGCTCCAGCGCGGCGGCGTGCTGTCGGCGATCGGCGACGAGGAGCGCGGCATCCGCGCCTGTCAGCTGTGCCACGCCGCTGCCGGCGTCGGCATCGCGCCGAGCTTCCCCTATCTCGCCGGCCAGTATGCGGATTACACCGCGCGGCAGCTCTCGCAGTGGCAAGCCGGCGAGCGCCGGAACGACCCGCTCGAGGTGATGGCGGAGATCGCCCGGCGTCTGGACGAGCGGGAGATCGAGGCGCTCGGCCTCTACTTCGCCCGGGTCCGGCCGCCGCCTGCGGACCTCAGCAGCCCCATTCCCGCGGAGCCCATTCCGCCGCCGCCCGAGTCGCCGGACGTGGCCGACTGAGACTCCCCCTCGACCAGGCGGCGGTCGAGGCGCTCCTCGGTCTCGGAGACCGGGCCCTGGTCGACAGGCAGGGACAGGAGATAGACCGCCACCGCCTCGAGGTCGTCCTGCGACAGATGGCTCGAGCCGCTGGCCACGTACTCCGCCATCGGGCCGCGGATCGGCAGGCCTTCCGGGTTGATCGCCCGCTTCATCGCGCGCACCACGTCCTCGGTGCTCCACGCCCCGATGCCGACGACGTCGTGGGGCGTGATGTTGGGCGCGAAGTAGGGGCCGGGGATCGCGACCGATCCGGCGAGGAACTTGTCGCTTCGATAGACTACGCCTCCCAGCAGCTTCGGCGTATGGCAGGCGCCGCAATGGCCGAGGTGGTTGACCAGATAGGCGCCCCGGTTCCAGGCCTCGGACTGCTCCGGGTCGGACACCGTCTCGCCCTGGTCGAAGTTGAGCAGCTTCCAGCCAAGCAGCAGAGGCCTGAAGTTGAGCGGGAACGGGATCTCGTGCGGCGGCACCGGATTGCGCACCGGCGGCACCGTTTGCAGGTAGGACCAGAGGTCGGCCACGTCCTCGTCGCTCATGCCGGTGTACCAGCGGTAGGGGAACACCGGATAGTAGTGGCTGCCGTCGGGCGCCCGGCCCTCGATCATGGCGCGGCGGAAGTCCTCGGCGCTCCAGTCGCCGAGACCGGTCTCGGGATCGGGGGTGATGTTCGGCACCAGGAAGGTACCGAACGGGGTGGCCATGCGCCGGCCGCCCGCCAGAAACGCGCCATGGTTCGGATGATCGGTGTGGCAGCTGTCGCATGCGCCGGCATGGAACACGTATCCGCCCCTCTGCACCGCGTCCGGCGCCTCCTCGGCCGCGGCCGCCGCACCGAACATCGGGAGCAAAAACAGAAGCGGCACCGTTGATCTCATGTCGTCCGCCGGGCAGATTTCGTGACCGTCCGCTTCGAGCCGGGACGTGAAGGGAACGCCGTCCGTTGCAAATGGTGCCGACTCGCGTAAGGAAGAAGAGGGCGAGCGCCGATGACATCGTGGGCAAATCCTTGCGAGGTGGCCACGTCAAAATGCGGTCCACCAGCCTGACTTTGGCGCTGCTGGCCCTGATCCTGACCTGGTGCGCCATCTCGGAACCGGTTGACGCGGCCGACCTCGAGGCCGGCCGGGCGGTGGTGGTGGGCGGCAGGGAGGCCACGGTCACCCCGTGCTTCCTGTGCCATGGTCTCGACGGCGTCGGCGATTCCGCCGGCGCATTCCCGCGCCTGACCGGCCAGGCCGCGTTCTACATGTACAAGCAGCTGGTCGACTACGCCTCCGGCGCCCGCCCCAATGACGTGATGAGCCCGATCGCGCGCCAGATGACCGAACCGCAGATGGCGGACGTCGCCTTCTACTATTCGGTGCTGGATGCGCCCTACGCGCCGCGCCCCATGGTCGAGCCGGCGGTGCTGGCGCGCGGTCGCGAGATCGTCGAGGACGGCGTGGCCGACGCCGACGTGCCGGCCTGCAACCTCTGTCACGGCGCCGACGGCACCGGCGATCCGCCGTTGTTCCCCTACCTCGCCGGCCAGTACGCGCCGTACACCGAGCTGCAGCTCCAGCTGTGGAAGCAGGGGGTGCGCCGCAACGACGCCCTGGACGTCATGGCGGACATCGCGCGGGCCATGAGCGACGAGGACATCCACGCCGTGGCTCTGTACTTCGAGTGGGTCCGGCCGGGCGAGGCCGATGCCGGGAGTGGCACGGAGGTCGGTGCGCGCGAGCGCGAGCGGAGCGGCGGCTGAGGCCGGTGCGGGCGCCACACCTCGCACCGCCGCTGTTCGCGCTGGCGCTGCTCGGCGCCTGCGAGCGGGAGGACGAGGTGCCGGCGCGATTGCGGGTGTTCGACGGCAATCCCGAATTCGGCCAGGCCTTGATCGCGGAGTACGGCTGCACCGCCTGCCACGCCATCCCCGGCATCGACGCGTTCGCCGGCACGGTCGGGCCAGCGCTCGACGGCTTCGGCGCCCGCGCCTATATCGCCGGGCGCCTGCCGAACCGGCCGATGATGCTGACCGCGTGGCTGCGCGATCCGCCCGCGATCGATCCGGAGACCGCGATGCCGGCACTCGGTCTCACCGAGGCGGAGGCGCTCGACGTCGCCGCCTACCTCTACACGCTGCGCTGAGCGACATGGCCGCGCGCGGGCGCCTTGCGATCACGGTGCTCGGCGCCGGCCTGCTGCTCGCCCTGGCGGCTTGCGACGGGCCGCAATCGGCGCTGGCGCCGGGCGGCGCCGGCGCGCGCGAGGTGGCCAGCCTGTGGTGGGTGATGGCCGCCGGCGCGGTGGTCATCTTCCTGCTCGTGATCGGCTGCGCGGTCCATGCGACCCGCGTGGCGCCGCGCGCCCATCCCGAATTCGCCGGCACCTGGTTCATCCTCGGCGGCGGCGTGGCGCTGCCGGTCGTGGTCCTGAGCGCGCTGCTGGCCTACAGCTTCGTGCTCGGTCGCGACCTCAGCCGGGCGCTCGGGCCAGAGGCGCTGCGCATCGAGGTGGTCGGCAGCCAGTGGTGGTGGGAGGTGCGCTATTTGCGGCCTGGCGGCAGTGAGCCGGTGGTCAGCGCCAACGAGCTCCGCCTGCCGGTCGGCCAGCCGGTCGAGCTCGTCCTGTCCGCGACCGACGTGATCCACAGCTTCTGGCTGCCGAGCATTGCCGGCAAGAAGGACATGATCCCCGGCCAGGTCACCCGCCTCGTGCTCGAGGTCGAGGAGCCGGGGATCTATCGCGGGCAGTGCGCCGAGTACTGCGGCGGGCCGCACGCGCTGATGGCGTTCTATGCGATCGCCGAGGCGCCCGAGGCGTTCGCCGCATGGCTCGAGCGCGAGGCGGCCCCTGCCGCGACGCCGGAGGATCCGTTCCTCGAGGAGGGCCGCGATCTGTTCCACTCGAGCGGTTGCGGCGCCTGCCACACCATCCGCGGCACGCCCGCCGACGGCCAGTTCGGCCCGGATCTGACCCACGTCGGCGGCCGGCTGTCGATCGGCGCCGGCATTCTGCCGAACAACATCGGCACGATCGCCGGCTGGATCGCGGATACCCAGCACCTCAAGCCCGCCAACAAGATGCCGTCCTTCAACATTTTCTCGGGCGAGGAGCT
Organism: Geminicoccaceae bacterium; assembly: GCA_050729115.1. Taxonomy (GTDB): domain Bacteria; phylum Pseudomonadota; class Alphaproteobacteria; order Geminicoccales; family Geminicoccaceae; genus JBKPNX01. The sequence goes on from JBOHKK010000016.1 coordinate 9,088, forward strand.
GCGCGCGCTCGCCGCTTACCTCGCGAGCCTCGAATGACCGTCGATCCCGAGCGCAAGGACCCGGAGCCGGAGCCCGAGCTGAAGCGCGCGCAGGAGGCGCGCCTGCTCGAGGTCTGGGCCGCGCGCAAAGGACTCGCCTACTGGTCCGCGGTCAACAACACCGAGGTCGGCCTGTGGTACACGATCGCGACCTTCGTCTTCTTCCTCGGTGCCGGCGTTCTGGCGCTGCTCATGCGTTACCAGCTCGCGGTTCCGAACCACGACTTCCTGTCGCAGGAGGCCTACAATCAGGTCTTCACCATGCACGGCACGGTGATGATGTTCCTCGTCGCCGTGCCGTTCCTCGAGGCGGTGGCGATCTATTTCCTGCCGCAGATGCTGGGGGCGCGCGACCTGCCGTTCCCGCGCCTCTCGGCCTATGGCTTCTGGTGCTACGTGATCGGCGGCGCCACCGTGTTCGGCAGCATCTTCTTCCTCGCGGGGCCGTCCGGCGGCTGGTTCATGTACCCGCCGCTGACCAACGCCCGGCATTCGCCGGGGATCGGCGCCGACATCTGGCTGCTCGGGCTGTCGTTCGTGGAGATCGCCACGCTCGCCGCCGCGGTCGAGCTGATCATCGGCGTGCTCAAGACCCGCCCGCCCGGCATGTCGATCAACCTCATCCCGCTCTACGCCTGGTACATCCTGGCAACCGGCGTGATGATCCTGTTCGCCTTCCCGCCGCTGATCGCGGGCGACATCATGCTCGAGCTGGAGCGGCTGCTGGACTGGCCGTTCTTCGACCCCGAGCGCGGCGGCGATCCGCTGCTCTGGCAGCACCTGTTCTGGATCTTCGGCCACCCGGAGGTTTACATCATCTTCCTGCCCGCGGTCGGCGTGATCGCCATGATCGTGCCGACCTTCGCCCAGCGCCCGATCGTCGGCTACACCTGGATCGTGCTGGCCGCGGTCGGCACCGGCTTCATCAGCTTCGGGCTGTGGGTGCACCACATGTACGCGACCGGGCTGCCGGTCATCTCGCTGTCCTTCTTCTCGGCGGCGAGCGAGGCGGTGGTGATCCCGACCGGGGTTCAGATCTTCGCCTTCATCGCCACGCTGTTCGCCGGCAAGGTCAAGTTCGAGGCGCCCATGCTGTTCGTCATGGGCTTTCTCTTCACCTTCGTGATCGGCGGCCTGTCCGGCGTCATGGTGGCGCTCGTGCCGTTCGACTGGCAGGCGCACGACAGCTATTTCGTGGTCGCGCACCTGCACTACGTGCTGATCGGGGGCATGCTGTTTCCGATGTTCGCCGGCGCCTACTACTGGATGCCGGTGGTCTCGGGCCGGATGCTGTTCCTCGGCCGCTGGGTGTTCTGGCTGCTGTTCGCGGGCTTCCACATCGCGTTCTTCCCGATGCATTTCACCGGACTGCTCGGGATGCCCCGGCGCGTCTACACCTACCCCGGGGGCCTCGGCTGGGACGGCCTCAACCTGCTGTCGACCGTGGGCGCGTTCGTCTTCGCCGCCGGCATCCTCGTGTTCCTGATCGACGTCGTGGCTCACTTCTGGCGCGGCGCGAAGGTCGGCCGCAACCCCTGGAACGCCGGCACGCTGGACTGGATGATGGAGATCCCGCCCCAGGACTGGGGCGCCCGCAGCGTGCCGATCATCTCGTCCCGCTACCCGCTCTGGCAGCAGGAGGGTTTCCTCGACGACGTCGACAACGGGCGCTTTCTGATCCCGGATGCGCCCGACATGCGCCGCGAGACGATCATCACCAGCGTGGTCGACGCCCGGCCCGAGCAGGTGCTGCGCGTCCCGGGCAATTCCTGGTGGCCGTTGCTCGCCGCGATCACCACCGGCGGCCTGTTCATCGGCGCGACCTTCCACGCCTGGGTCATCACCGGCATTTCCGGCGTGCTCGCGTTCGCCCTGATCCTCTGCTGGCTCTGGAACACCGCCGAGCGGCCCGAGAGCAACCAGCGCGATGCCGGCTGCGGCTATGTCCTGCCGCTCTATGTCTCGGGCTCGCAGTCGGTCGGCTGGTGGGCGATGTTCATCACCATCCTGGCCGATGGCACGGCGTTCGTGTCGGTGGTCTTCGGCTATTTCTTCTTCTGGACGGTCGCCGAGACCTGGCCGCCGCCGCTGGTGGGCGAGCTCGACCTGGTGGTGCCGGCGATCGCGTTCCCGCTCCTGCTCCTGGCTGCGGGTTTGATCCGCTTTGCGGTGGCGGCGCTGCGCCAGGCGCACAGCGGGCGCTTTCAGCTCGCGGTCTGGCTCGGCTGCGCGGCCCTGCTCGGCTTCGCCGCCCTGGAGCTGCTCTGGCTGCTCGCCTCGGGTCTCGATCCGACGGCGCACAGCTATCCGGCGATCATCTGGACCATCCTGCTCTACCTGCTCGTCCACGCCGCGCTCGCCGTGGTCATGGGCATCTACGTGCTGGTCCGTTTCTGGGCCGGGCGCCTCGCTCCGGGCTTCGACATCGACCTGCGCAACAGCGCGCTGTTCTGGTACTTCACCCTGATCATGGGGGTCATCGCCATGGCGACGGTCCACCTGTTCCCGCTCGCGAGCTGAGCCATGGTCGCGCGGGCGTTCGAGCGCGACAGCCTGTTCAGCCTGATCGCCGGGCCGCTGGTCTGGGCTGCGCACTTCCTCTCGCTCTACGTCGTCACCGCGATTGCCTGTGCCCACGGGTTCTTCGAGGACGAGCTCTTCGGCGTGCGCGTGGTGCCGCTGGTCGGCGGCGCGATCACGCTGGTGGCCCTCGCGCTGATCCTGGACGCGCTGGTCCTCTCCTGGCGCCGCTGGCGCGGCCGGCCGTGGGACGGCGCGCCGGAGCCGTTGCCGCCGCTCGACGGCAACGACGTCGCCAGCCGCCGCCGGTTCATGGCGTACGCCGGCCTGTTGCTGTCCGGCATCGCCTTGATCGCCACGATCTGGGAGACCCTGCCGATCGTGTTCTTCGCTTCATGCCGGTGAGCGTCCGATGCGGGTTGTTCGCCGCCTCGTGCCCTTGTTGATCGTTGCCGCCCCGGCGCGTGCCCATGTCCTCGAGCTCGAGGCGGGGCCCTCGGCCTGGGCCTGGAGCGCCGAGCCTCTGGTGCTGATCCCGCTCCTCGCCCTGTCGCTGCTGTACGCGGCCGGCCTCGCCCGCCTGTGGCGGCGCGCCGGGGTCGGCCGGGGCGTGCCGGTCTGGCGGGCGGGCACCGGTATCGTTGGCCTTGCCGCTCTGGCCGCGGCGCTCGTCTCGCCCCTCGATGCCGGCGCCGAAGCCTCTTTCGCCCTGCACATGATGCAGCACATGCTGCTGATCGTGGTCGCGGCGCCGCTGCTCGCGCTCGGCAACCCCGGCGTGGTGATGCTCGCGGCTCTGCCGGCCGGCCTGCGGGTGCCGTTCGGCCGCACCTTGGCGCTTCGCCCGCTGCGGCGGCTGCGCGCCTGGCTGCTCGCGGTGCCGCTCGCGACCGCGATCCATGGCGCCACGATCTGGCTCTGGCACGCGCCGGCGCTCTACGAGGCCGCGCTCGAAGACGACCTGGTTCACTACCTCGAGCACCTCACCATGTTCGGCACCGCGGTCCTGTTCTGGTGGGCCGTGCTCGGCGCCAGGTGGCGCCAGCCGCTCGGCTACGGCGCCGGCATCGCGGCGCTGTTCCTGACCATGCTGCACACCGGCCTGCTCGGGATCCTGATCACGCTGGCGCCGGCGCCGCTGTACGAGCCCTATGCCGCCGTCCCCTGGACCGCGCTCGACCCGCTCGAGGACCAGCAGCTCGCCGGGATCGTCATGCTGCTCCCGGGCGGGCTGATCTATCTCGGCGCCGGCCTCGCGCTGCTCGCCGCCTGGCTCGATGCCGCCGGACGCAGGCGCGCCGCATGGCCTTAGCACGCACCGCCACCACCGAGGTCGCGCTGACAGCAACCGCCTCCGCTCACTTGATCAGCCATCCACGGCGCGGCGTGGGTTGGGTGGAGCGAAGCGAAACCCAACGGTCCGCGTTGGCGGCGCGATGACGGCAGCGCGGTCGCGGCGCCAGATTGCGACCTCCTTGCGCGACGAGGCGCTTTCCGTTTCCCATGGGCGACGCGATCGCGGGCCGGAAGTCCGCGGTGATGAAGAAGCTCCGCGCGCGGGGCAGGGAGAAGGTGATGTCTGCAAGCAACCCGACGGTCGGCTGGATCGGCATCGGCCGCATGGGCTATCCGATGGCCGAGCTGCTGCTCCAGGCGGGGCATCCGGTCCACGTCTGGAACCGGACCCGCGCGAAGGCCGAGGCGCTTGGCGCGGCGGGCGCCACGATCCGCGATGCGCCGGCCGACCTCGCCGCGGTCGACGTCCTGTTCACCATGGTCGCGACCGGCAAGGACCTCGAGCAGGTGCTGTTCGGCCCGGGCGGCCTCACCACCGGCGGCAATGGCGCGGTGCCGCGCATCGTGGTCGACTGCTCCAGCATCGGGGTGGATCAGGGCGAGGCGATCCGCGCCCGGCTGTCCGAGCTCGGCGCCGCCATGATCGCGGCTCCGGTCTCGGGCAACGCCAAATGCGTGCGCGCCGGCAAGCTCGGCGCGGTGTGCTCCGGCCCGGAGGCGGCGTTTCGCGAGGCCCGGCCCCTGATCGCGGCGTTCGCGCGGCGCGGCGTCGCCTACGTCGGCGAGGGCGAGCTCGCCCGCTTCTGCAAGATCGCCCACAACGTGCTGCTCGGCGTCACCATCCAGAACCTCGCCGAGATCACCATCCTCGCCCAGAAGGCGGGCGTGCCGCGCCACGCCTTTCTGGCGTTCATCAACGACAGCGTCATGGGCTCCATCTTCACCCGCTACAAGTCGAACGCGCTGGTCAATCTGGACTGGACCACGACCTTCACGCCCGAGCTGCTGCGCAAGGATCTGGATCTTGGTCTCCAGGCGGGGCGCGAACTGGAGGTGCCGATGCCGGTTGCCGCGGCGACCCGGGAGGCGCTCCAGGCGCATTTCGGCGCCGCGCAGCGGAAGTCGGGCCCTGCGGCCTATCTCAGCCAGGATTTTTCCGCACTCCTGGAGACCGTCGCCCTGGCAGCCGGCATCACCCTCGAGAGCGAGGACGTGCACGTGCCGACCGGCCTGGAGGTCCCGGACCGCTGAGCTTGCTCGAGCGAGCGATGGTCGCGCCAACGGCAAACGGTCGCGCGCCACCGTGCCGGCGTCGCCGCGACCATCCGCAGCTTGCCAAGGACGGCGATTCTGGCGAGTCTCAGTGGCAAGCCGACCCCGGGAGCATCGTCATGACCGCGACCTACACGCCACGCGACTGGGACAGCCAGCCGCCGCTCGTCTTCCCGGCCTATCGGTCGACGGTCCGGCGCGGCCCGACCAGACCGCTGGTCCCGATCGCGCCGTCGCTCTCGGAGCTGACGGGGCCGGTCTACGGCCACGAATCCGTGGGCGAACTCGACCACGATCTGACCAGGAACGCCGCCAGGAACGGCGAGCCTCTGGGCGAGCGCATCGTGGTCACCGGCCGGGTCCTGGGCGCGGACGGGCGCCCGGTGCCCGATACCCTGATCGAGATCTGGCAGGCGAACGCCGCCGGGCGCTACGTCCACGAGGCCGACCAGCACGATGCGCCGCTTGACCCGAACTTTCTGGGGGCCGGCCGCTGCGTCACCGACGAGGACGGCCGCTACCGGTTCCAGTCGATCAAGCCCGGCGCCTATCCCTGGAGGAATCACCCCAATGCCTGGCGGCCGAACCACATCCATCTCTCGCTGTTCGGGCCGAGCTTCGCGACCCGCCTGGTCACCCAGATGTACTTCCCGGGCGACCCGCTCCTCGATCTCGACCCGATCTATCAGGGGGCGCCCGAAGGCGCGCGGGAGCGGATGATCGCCCGCTTCTCGATCGACGTCACCGAGCCCGAGTTCGCGCTCGGCTACGTCTTCGACATCGTGCTCCGCGGCCGGGGCGAGACGCCGATGGAGACCTGAGCCATGCGCCTCGAGCAGACGCCCTCACAGACCGTGGGGCCGTTCTTCGCCTACGGGCTGACCCCGGAGCAGTACGGTTATCCGTTCCGATCGCTGGCGGGATCGAGCCTGGTCGACGACGACACCCCGGGTATGCGCATCCGGATCACCGGGCGCGTCCTCGACGGCGACGGCGCCCCCGTGCCCGATGCCATGATCGAGATCTGGCAGGCGGATGCCCTGGGTCGCTACGCCCATCCCGCCGACCCGCGCGGCTCGAACCTGCGCTTCAAAGGCTTCGGGCGTTGCGGCACCGGGACCGACCCCGAGAACCGCTTCGTGTTCGACACCATCAAGCCAGGGCTGATCGGCGACGGCCAGGCGCCGCACGTGAACGTCAGCGTGCTCATGCGGGGCCTGCTCTCCCACGTCTTCACCCGGATCTACTTCGCCGACGAGGCTGAGGCGAACGCCGGGGATCCGGTCCTTGCGAGCGTCGAGGAGGCAAGGCGCGGCACCTTGATCGCGGCGCGCGAGACGACGCCCGCGGGCACGGTCTACCGGCTCGACCTGCACATGCAGGGGCCGGACGAGACCGTGTTCTTCGATGTCTGAGATGGAGGGTGCGAAGAGCTCCACCCGGTCGACCTGTTGCCAGAAGTCAGCGGAAGCGGGATCAAATGGCTAAACTCATGCCGCCAGACTGGGAGCCACCCTATCCGGCCTATGTGAGCGACATCACAGGCGCGATGACCGTCAGCCTGACGGCTGTTCAAGCGCCTAGTGAAAGAGAAGCCGCCGCTGCCTCTCGGGACTTGACCCACCTGCTGGCAGGCGCCGGGGGGCTGCTGCACAGCGAGTCGGTCTTCTTTGACGATGAGAAGGGGTGCCGAAACCAAATCTCTATCAGCTATTGGGCGGACGGCGACGCTTTCAAAAGCTGGCGCTCCAGTTCAGCCGTGGCGACATTTTTCGGCGCCGAACGGGACGACGACGTCGGTCTTTGGCTGGAGGTCATGTCCTGCCCACGAGATCGCTTCGAGATCAACAATTCGACCAGGACGATCAAATGGGGCGTCTCGCGCCACCATGACACCCACGAGGACCCCGTACATGGCTACTATGGCTCCATGCGGGACCGGATCGCGGCGGCCGAAGATGGCGGCCTGCCCGGCGCCCTGGGGCGGCTCGGCCACAGACGCACGACCGAAACACGGCGCCGCCATCTCACCGTGGAACTTCCCGACAACCTTTGTTTCATTCGCACGGTGCAAGGCTGGGCCAACTGTCCCGATGCGGAGCGAGAGTATTTTTTGCAGCGCACCTACCCGGTTTACCTAAAGGGGGTGAAGTTTCTGCAGTCCCACTCGCTTGAGACCAACTGTATTTCGGCCCGTCTGGTCACCCATGTGGGAGACGATCCGCAATTGCCCCAAACCGAGACCATCGCTTGGTTCTTGTCCTTAGCCGATTTGGAGAACTGGGTTTGGAATCACCCCACCCACGCCGCCATCTTCAATGCCATGTTAACTCACTCGAAAAAGTTCGACTTCGATGTCCAAGTCTTACTAGGACATGAAGTCCTGGTGCTGCCTAAGTCAGGTCTTCGCGTTGAATACTACAACTGCCACAATTCTACTGACTTCCTGCCCTTCTTCGATGCCAAGAACCTCCTGGTCGGGGAGATGGCGTGATGGCGCAGCTGCTCTCGATCCGGGACGCCGTTGCGGAACTCGTGCGCGACGGCGATATCGTCGCCATGGAGGGGTTCACGCATCTGATCCCCCATGCCGCCGGGCACGAGGTGATCCGCCAGGGCCGGAAGGATTTGACCTTGATCCGCATGACGCCGGATCTGATCTACGATCAGCTGATCGGCATGGGCTGCGCCGGTAAGCTCGTCTTCTCCTGGGGCGGCAACCCCGGCGTGGGCTCGCTCCACCGGTTGCGCGATGCGGTGGAGAAGGACTGGCCGCGGGCGCTCGAGGTCGAGGAGCACAGCCACGCCGGCCTCGCCAACGCCTACGTCGCGGGCGCCGCGAATTTGCCGTATGCGGTGCTGCGCGGCTACGTCGGCTCGGACCTGCCCAGGCACAGCGACCGGATCAGGTTCGTCGACTGCCCGTTCACCGGCGAGCGGCTCGCCGCCGTGCCGGCGGTGCGCCCGGACTGCACGATCATCCACGCCCAAAAGGCCGACCGGAGGGGCAACGTCCTGATCTGGGGCATCCTCGGCGTGCAGAAGGAGGCGGCGCTCGCCGCGAAGCGGGTGCTGGTCACGGTCGAGGAGGTGGTCGATCAGCTGGATGCCTGGCCGAACGCGTGCATCCTGCCGCATTGGGCGGTCGCGGTGGTGTGCCTCGAGCCGGGCGGCGCCTATCCGTCCTACGCCCAGGGCTACTACGAGCGCGACAACCGTTTCTACCAGGCCTGGGACGGGATCGCGCGCGACCGCGATACCTTCTTGGACTGGATGCGCAGGCACGTGCTCGAGACCGAGAGCTTCCAGGGCTTCAGGCGCGTCCTTGGCGAGACCATGCAGGCGGAGGCCGGACGATGAGCGAGCTGGGGTTCACGGCCGCCGAGATGATGACCGTCGCGGCGGCGCGCCGCCTTAATGACGGCGCGGTGTGCTTCGTCGGTATCGGCCTGCCGTCGACCGCGGCCAATCTCGCCCGCCTCACCCATGCGCCGGGCGTGGTGCTGATCTACGAATCCGGGCCGATCGGCGCCAAGCCCGACGTGCTGCCGCTCTCGATCGGCGACGGCAATCTGGCGGCGACCGCGGACACGGTGGTCTCGACGCCCGAGATCTTCCGCTACTGGCTCCAGGGCGGGCGGATCGACGTCGGCTTCCTCGGCGCTGCTCAGATCGACCGCTTCGCCAACATCAACACCACCGTGATCGGCGCTTATGATCGGCCGAAGGTGCGGCTGCCAGGCGCCGGCGGCGCGTCCGAGATCGCCGATCTGGCGGGCGAGGTGCTGATCATCCTTCGGCACAGCCCGCGGGCGTTCGTCGAGCGGCTGGATTTTCTCACCTCGGCCGGGTTCCTCGACGGCGGCGCCGCGCGCGAGCGCGCCGGCCTGACCGGCCGCGGGCCCACGGCGGTGATCACCGATCTGTGCATCCTCGAGCCCGATCCCGCGAGCAAGGAGCTCACGGTCACCGGCATTCATCCCGGCGTGAGCCGGGAGCAGATCGTCGAGGCGACGGCTTGGCCGGTCCGCTTCGCCGCCGCCGCAGCTGTGACCGAGCCGCCGGCCGCCGACGTGCTCGAGGTGCTGCGCGATCTGCAGGCGCGCACCCGGCGCGCCCACGGGGAGGCTGCATGATGGCCGAGGCCTTCGTCTGCGACTACGTCCGAACGCCGATCGGCCGCTTCGGGGGCGCGCTGGCGAGTGTGCGCACCGACGATCTCGCCGCGGTGCCGCTCAAGGCGCTGATGAGCCGGCACGACCGCCTCGACTGGGCCGCGCTCGACGACGTGGTGCTCGGCTGCGCCAATCAGGCCGGCGAGGACAACCGCAACGTCGCGCGCATGGCGCTGCTCTTGGCCGGGCTGCCGAAGGAGGTCTCCGGGACCACGGTGAACCGGCTGTGCGGCTCGGGCATGGACGCGCTGCTGATCGCGGCCCGGGCGATCAAGGCGGGCGAGGCCGAGCTGATGGTCGCGGGCGGCATCGAGAGCATGTCGCGGGCGCCGTTCGTCATGCCCAAGGCCGAGACCGCGTTCTCGCGCCACGCCGAGATCCACGACACCACGATCGGCTGGCGCTTCGTCAATCCGTTGCTGAAGGCGCAGTACGGCGTCGATTCGATGCCCGAGACGGGCGAGAACGTCGCCGAGGCGTTTCAGGTGACGCGCGCGGACCAGGACGCCTTCGCGCTGCGCTCGCAGCAGCGCGCGGCCGCGGCGCAGGCAAGTGGCCGGCTCGCCAGGGAGATCACGCCGGTGGTGGTCCCGCGGCGCAAGGGCGAGCCGGTCGTGGTCGAGGTCGACGAGCATCCGCGGCCGGACACCACGCTCGACAAGCTCGCCAAGCTGCCGACGCCGTTTCGCCAGGGCGGCTCGATCACCGCCGGCAACGCGTCGGGCGTCAACGACGGCGCGGCGGCGCTCCTGGTGGCTTCCGAAGCCGCGTGCGCCCGCTTCGGCCTCGAGCCGCTCGCGCGAGTCGCCGGGGGCGCCGCGGCGGGCGTGCCGCCCCGGATCATGGGGATCGGCCCGGCGCCGGCCACCAAGAAGCTGTGCGCGCGCCTGGGCTGGGCGATCGACGAGATCGACGTCGTCGAGATCAACGAGGCGTTCGCCAGCCAGGCGCTCGCCACTGTGCGCGACCTCGGCCTGCCCGACGACGCCGCATACGTCAATCCCAACGGGGGCGCGATCGCGCTCGGGCACCCGCTTGGCATGTCGGGCGCCCGGATCAGCGGCACCGCTGCCCTCGAGCTCAAGGAGCGGGGCGCGAGGCGCGCGCTCGCGACCATGTGCATCGGGGTCGGTCAGGGCATCGCCGTGGCGCTCGAGGCGGCGTAGCGGGGCAGCGGCAGCGCGGGCAAGGCGACTCGCGTGACCATCGACGAACCGGGCCTCAGCGAGTAGGTGTCATCGATCAGGGACGGTGCTTTCAGCACCGTGACGAGCAAGAGGGAGAGCAAGGTGCACGGGAGAACTTTCGCATCCGCGGCCGCCGGGGCGTTTGCCTGCGGCAGCCTGCTCGCGCTGGCGCCGGGCGCTTGGGCGCAGGAGGTGACGCTCAGGGTGGCGCATTTCCTGCCCGCGGCGGCCCCCGCCCACGCCCTGTTCATGGAGCCCTGGGCGCGCAAGGTCGAGGCGGACTCGGGCGGTCGCATCAAGGTCGAGATCTATCCGTCCATGCAGCTCGGCGGCCGGGCGCCCCAGCTGTACGACCAGGTGCGCGACGGCATCGCCGACGTGGTCTGGACCCTGCCGGGCTACACCCCGGGCCGGTTCCCCACGATCGAGGTGTTCGAGCTGCCGTTCCTGCCGACCAGCGCCGAGGCCACGAGCCAGGCGGTTCAGGCGTTCTACGAGAAGCACCAGCTGGAGGAGTTCGCCGATATCCACCCGCTGATGTTCCACGTTCATGCGCCCGGCAAGTTCCATATGAACAACGCCCCGGTGCAGACGCTCGACGACCTCGAAGGCAAGAAGATCCGGGCGCCCACGCGGGTGATCAACGACACCCTCGGCACGCTCGGCGCGACCCCGGTCGGCATGCCGGTGCCGCAGGTGCCCGAGGCCCTGTCCCGCGGCGTCGTCGACGGCGTGGTGATCCCCTGGGAGGTGGTGCTGCCGCTGCGCGTGCACGAGCTCACCAACAGCCACACCTCGTTCGGGGGCGACCACGGCTTCTACACCTCGGTGTTCCTGTTCGGCATGAACAAGGACACCTACGAGTCCCTGCCGGACGACCTCAAGCAGGTGATCGACGACAACTCCGGCATGACGCTCGCCAAGCAGATCGGCAAGGTGTGGGACGAGGCCGAGGTGCCGGGGCTGGAGGCCGCCGAGGCGACCGGGGCCGAGTTCTACATGATCGAAGGCGCCGAGCTCGAGCGGTGGAAGGAGGCGAGCCAGCCGGTGATCGAGGCCTGGATCGAGCAGATGGACGCGAACGGCCAGGACGGCGCCGCGCTGGTCGAGGAAGCCCGCAGCCTGATCGAGCAGTACAGCGCCTCGAACTGATCTGGCCGCGATGGCCGATCACGCGGCAGCGAGCGCCCGCCCCGGGCCCCTGGATCGGGCGCTCCATGGCGCCGCGACGGGCATCGCGCTGATCGGCGGCGCGATCCTGTTCGCGCTGACCTTGCTCACGGTGATCAGCGTGGCCGGACGGGCGGCGTTCAGCGCGCCGATCCCGGGCGATTTCGAGCTGGTCCAGGTCGGCATGGCGGTCGCGATCTTCGCCTTCCTGCCGTATTGCCAGATCGTGCGCGGCAACGTCATCGTCGATCTGTTCACGGCCAAGGCAAGCCCGCGCACCCAGGCGCTGCTCGATGCCGCGGGCAACCTCACCTACACCTTGATCGCGGCGCTTTTGACTTGGCGCGTCGCGCTCGGCGGGCTGGAAATCCGGAGCTATCACGAGACCACCATGGTGCTGCGCGTGCCGGTGTGGTGGGGCTACGTGCCGGCGGTCGTCTGCCTCGCCTTTCTCACCGTGGTGTGCGCGTACACGGTCTGGCGCAGCCTGCGGGAGTACCGCCGCGACGCCGCGGCGGCGGTGCGATGAGCGGTTTTTGGATCGGGGTGCTGAGCTTCCCGATCCTGCTCGCTCTCTTGTGCCTGCGCATCCCGATCGGGGTCGCCATGCTGCTGGTCGGCATGGCGGGTTACGTGATCATGAGCGGCTGGCTGCCGTTGATCAACTTCCTGAAGGCCGAGCCGTACTCGCAGTTCTCGTCCTATTCGCTCTCGGTGATTCCCCTGTTCCTGCTGATGGGCCAGTTCGCGACCCATGCGGGCATGAGCCGGGCGCTGTTTCGGGCGGCGAACGTCTGGCTCGGGCACCGCCGCGGCGGGGTCGCCATGGCCGCGGTCGGGGGCTGCGCCGCCTTCGGCGCGATCTGCGGCTCGTCGCTCGCGACCGCCGCCACCATGGCGCAGGTCGCGCTGCCCGAGCTGCGCCGCTACCGCTACTCGGGCGCGCTCGCGACCGGCACGCTCGCGGCGGGCGGCACGCTCGGCATCCTGATCCCGCCCTCGATCGTGCTCGTGGTGTACGCGATCCTGACCGAGCAGAACATCGCCAAGCTGTTCATCGCCGCCTTCGTCCCCGGGATCATCGCGGCGCTCGGCTACATGGCGGCGATCGCGGCGTTCGTGCGCCTGGATCCCGAGGCCGGTCCGGCGGGCGATAAGGCGAGCGGGCGCGAGCGCCTGGCGAGCCTCGCCGAGACCTGGCCGGTCATCCTGATCTTCCTCCTGGTGATCGGCGGCATCTACGCCGGCTGGTTCACCCCGACCGAGGGCGCCGCGGTCGGGGCGTTCAGCACCGGCCTCCTCGCCTTCGTCCACGGCGGCATGCGCCTTGCCGGCCTGATCGAATGCCTCAAGGGCACCGCCGAGGCCACCGCCATGATCTTCCTGATCCTGCTGGGCGCGGCGCTGTACAACGCGTTCCTCGCGCTCACGCGGATGCCGATGGAAGCGGCCGAGATCATTGGCGGCAGCGGCCTGTCGCCGATGATGGTGCTGGCGGCGATCCTCTTGCTCTACCTGGTGCTCGGCTGCCTCATGGACAGCCTGTCCATGATCCTGCTCACCATCCCGATCTTCTTCCCGATCGTCATGGGCCTCGACTTCGGCCTGAGCCCCGAGGAGACCGCGATCTGGTTCGGCATCATCGCGCTGATCGTGGTCGAGGTCGGCCTGATCACGCCGCCGGTCGGCATGAACGTGTTCGTGATCAACTCCATGGCCGAGGACGTGCCCATGCTCGAGACCTTCAAGGGCGTGGTGCCGTTCCTGGTCTCCGACATCATTCGGGTGGTCCTCCTGGTCGCGCTGCCCGCGGTCTCGCTGTTCATGGTCCGGCTGCTGTACTGACGAGGCAAGCGGCGAGGAGGCTGGATACCGTCTCAGTTCGAACCTAATACCAGGCGCAGAAAGTCTGACCTTTGCGCCTGGACGGCGCGCCCGGGTTGGCGGGCGGCGGGCGCGCCCCGCGAAGGTGAAATCTTCGCGGGGCCGGTATAAGCTATAGATGGAAGGCGAACCTTCAACATAGCTTCTGGCACCAGACCTAGTCATTTTCTTTTCATGAAGTCGCCCTCCGCCCAGAGGTATTTGTCGTAAAGGCGGCGCTCCAGGAAATCCTGGCTTATCACTCTTTGGTCATTTTCGCCTAGCTTCGCGATGTCTTTGCAGTGGTCTCTCAGGACCGAACCGCGCTCTCTGATCAAGCGGTTCAGTCCAGCCTGAAACTCGACACAACGTCGCAAGTCTTCGAGGTCTACCTCGCACTCGTCCAGAAAATCCCGGTAGCAATAGCCACGACACACCGTTAGCCTCCGGCGAAGGCGAGTACTCAGAGCCAAGAGGGCGTTGGCGTCCCAGACGAACGTGCGAACATCGGGCCAAGCGTGATGAAGGATCTTCGATGCCCAGGACGTGTGAGTATTAGTCCTCTCCTTCCCGTCCTTTCTGGGCTTCATACAGGCCACGGCCAACTTTCCGAGTTCACTGGCTAATTCCGACACCTGGGTTGCGACCCAGTTACGCGCCTCATCGGCGGGCAGATTGGCAGTGGGACGTTTGGCAATGGCTTGCCGTATCGACTGTGCCATGAGCTCGTATGGGTTACCCGCTACGCCCTGGATCGACCACGTTTTTTTGTGGTTGGAGATGAGGTCGCCATTCACCTGGTGCGGATCGGCAAATCCTGACAGCCAGCACGTTTCCGGGCACTTTCGTCCAATATTTTCGGTGCCAAGCCAACGAACAGCGTCCTCGGTAGCCTCCGTGAGCAGTCGAGCGCGATTGGCGCTCAAAATTCCCAGGTGATCCTGAAATACCCTCCTTCTAGCCATGCCTCTCCAGCTCCGGTGAAGTTCGGATATCATCATATAGCCACGGTCGGAGCAACGGCTTTGGTAGCGGCGGCCTTGTCCAGCAAGCCAGTTTGAGGTCCGCTTAAGGGGCGGATGCCGAATTTCAAACGGCGGCACGGCGGGAGACTGAAAGGATGCGGACGCAGGTCGGCATCGTGGGGGCCGGGCCGGCGGGCCTGCTGCTCTCGCAGCTGCTGCATCTCCAGGGCATCGAGAGCGTCGTCCTGGAGCGGCGCAGCCGGGTGTACGTCGAGGGGCGGATTCGCGCTGGCGTGCTCGAGCAGGGGACGGTCGATCTCCTGAACGAGGCGCAGGTCGGCGCGCGGATGCGCGAGTTCGGGCTGGTCCACGAGGGCATCGAGCTCAGCTTCGGTGGCAAACGCCATCGGATCGATTTCCGGGCGCTCACCGGCAAGGCCGTGACCGTCTACGGCCAGACCGAGGTCACCAAGGATCTGATCGCCGCCCGGCTCGCCGCGGGCGGCCGAATCGTGTTCGAGGCCGAGGACGTGAGCGTCCACGATTTCGAGGGCGACCGGCCGAAGATCCGCTTTCGCAAGGACGGCAAAGCGCAGACGCTCGCGTGTGACTTCATCGGCGGCTGCGATGGCTTCCACGGCGTCTGCCGGGGGAGCGTGCCGCAGGACGCGCTGACCATCTATGAGCGCATCTACCCGTTCGCCTGGCTCGGCATCCTCGCCGCGACGCCGCCGGTGTCGGACGAGCTGATCTATTGCCATTCCGAGCGCGGCTTCGCGCTGTTCAGCATGCGCTCGCCGACGCTGAGCCGCCTCTACATCCAGTGCACGCCCGACGAGAACCTGGACGAGTGGCCGGATGCGCGCATCTGGGACGAGCTGCGGCTGCGCCTGGGCGGCGATGCCGCCGCGGCGCTGCAGAGCGCTCCCTCGCTCGAGAAGAGCGTGGCGCCGATGCGCAGCTTCGTCGCGCAGCCGATGCGCTTTGGCCGCCTGTTCCTGGCCGGTGACGCCGCCCACATCGTGCCGCCGACCGGCGCGAAGGGGCTCAATCTCGCGGCCGCGGACGTGCGCGTCCTGGCGCGGGCGCTGGTGGCGTTCTACGCCTCGCGCCGCACCGATCTGATCGAGGCCTATTCCGAGACCTGTCTCAGGCGGGTCTGGAAGGCGCAGCGCTTTTCCTGGTGGATGACTTCGATGCTGCACCGCTTTCCCGGACGCAATCCGTTCGAGGACCAGGTCCAGCTCGCCGAGCTCGACTACGTGGTCGGCTCCAAAGCGGCATCGACCGCGCTCGCCGAGAACTACGTCGGCCTGCCATTGGACTGAGCCGGCTCGGCCGTCAGCTCGCCGTCCGACGGTGGTGGCGCGCTTGGTGCGTGAGCAATAACAATTGAAACCAAATGACCGCGGCGCAGACACAATAATGAAACCGCAAGCCGACTAAAAAGCCCGCATGGAGCACCTGATGTCGCTTGCCGGGGACTTCCTCATACCCGCGGCGACACGAGGAGCGCCGTAGCAATAGGAGGTCACATCTGCGATGACTGCGCGGCCAGCAGCGGTGGTCGGGGCACCGGCCGCCTTTCGAGCGACGCGAGCGCAAGTCGGGACGCCGGCCACGGTCGAGGCCCCGGGGATCGCGGTGAGACTGCGCGAGCTCACGCTCACCGGCAGGCTCAGGCTCCCGTATGTCGAGCAAGGCGATCCATCGGGCGTTCCCGTGCTGCTTTTGCACGGCTACACCGATTCCTGGCGATCCTTCGAGAGCGTGCTGCCTCATCTGCCCGACACGTTCCACGCCTTTGCCTTGACTCAAAGGGGGCATGGCGATGCCGATCGCCCCGTGGCGGACTATCGCCCGCAGGATTTCGCGGCGGACCTGGCGGCGTTCATGGACGCCCTGGAACTTGGGCCGGCGGTCATCGTCGGCCACTCCATGGGCAGCTACGTCGCCCAGCGCTTTGCGCTCGACTATCCCGAGCGCACCCCTGGGCGTCGTGCTCATGGGCTCGTTCACGACCGTGCGGGGCAGTCCGGGCGTGGTAGATCTCTGGGCGTCCGCCGTATCAAAGCTCTTGGACCCGATCGATCGGGACTTTGTGGCCGAGTTTCAGCGGAGCACCCTGGCGCGGCCGATATCGCAGACCTTCCTCGACACGGTCGTGCAGGAGAGCCTGAAGGTGCCGGCGCGGGTGTGGCGAGCTGCGCTCCAAGGCCTGTTCATGGCCGATCACTCGGGCGAGCTGCAAAGGATCAGGGCGCCCACCCTGATCGTCTGGGGCGATCGCGATGAATTCTTTTCGCGCCGTGATCAGGACGCGCTCACGGCGGCGATCGCGGGCTCGCAGCTCGTGGTCTACCCGGGCGCCGGACACGGGTTCCACTGGGAGGACCCGGAACGCTTTGCGGCCGATCTTGCGGCCTTCGCCGAACGCGTCGCCCGATGACGCTTCGCCCGCATCGTCCCGACGGGTGGAGCGCGCCATCGCGCCCACTCTGTCTCTGCGCCGGGGGCCGCGATCCGGCCAGCGGATGAACGAGCACCCGATCGCCCCTAGACCGCGTGCAAAGGATGCACCGCGAGGTGGCTCTCGACGCCGGCCACGCCGGGGACCCGCGCCGCCGCCAGACGCAGCGCTTCCGCCTCTTCTCGTGTGGCGACAACGCCCCAGAGGTGCACGGCGCCGTCGCTGACCACGATGTTGACGTAGGGATGCCACGTGACCCCGGCCCGCTCGAGCTCGACCGTCAAGCGCTCGCGCAGCGCGCGGTCGTCAGCGTTGACCCCGGAGGACGGCTGCAGCGCGAATCCGCGCAGCAGATCGGCGCGGCTCACGACGCCGACGAGCTCGCCGTCCCGAAGCACCGGTACGCGCTTGATCCGGTGCGCCTCGAGCAGCCGCGCGATCTCGGGCAGCGGGGTATCCGGCGTGACCGAGATGACCGAGCGGGTCATCACGTCCCAGGCCAGCCGCCCGTGGCCCCTTGAGGTACGCCTCCGCCCGCGTTGGTGGCGAGGCCAGCAGATCGAGCCACCATGACCGCTTCGCCCCCTCCTGGCCCAACCCGTGGGTCAAGTCGCCCTCGCTCACGATCCCGAGCAGTTGGCGGTCGTCGGAGACCACCGGCACGGCGCTGATCTGCCGCTCGAGAAGGAGCTTCGCGATCTCGGTGACCGGCGTGTCCCGCGCCACCGTCACCACTTTGGTCGTCATCACGTCCTGGGCCTGCATTGTTCTTCTCCGGGTGCTGGTGCCACGCCCCAATCGTCGTCGATTTTCCGGCTCCTGGCTACGGCCGCCTTGACCTGGGCCAGACGGCGGGACGCGGTCCAGAGCCCGCAGGGGATCAGCGGGACGCGAGGCTGCGCCGGGCGTGCGCGATCGCCTCCTGGAGGACCGCGAGATCCCCGATGTGATTGGCGAGGATCAGCACGAGGCGGGCATTCAGGGTGTGGCTCTCCGCGTCGCTCAGCCCCTGGTGCGCGCCGATCAAGGCCTCGTAAAAATTGTCGCCGCGGCCGCGAAAGTTCTCCTCGAGGCGCACCGCGCTCTCCGTCATCAGGCTGTCTCCTTGAGCGTGGCCCGCGCCAGCGCCCGGCGGACGCCCTCAGGTGCGAACCGGGAAAAGCGCGCCGCCACGTGCTGGTCCGGCCGGATCAGGTAAGTGACGCCGGGGACGCCGCCGTAGCGGGTCCGGGCCAGGCCGTCCGGATCGCCCAGCGCCGCGCCGGCTCCCTGCGCGACTCCCTGGCCGTTCACCTGGAGCAGGCGCAGCTCCGGACGCAGGTTGCCGAGCCCGCGCAGGTCGACCGGTGCCTCGGCCTCCGAGCCGAAGTGCAGCAGGGCGAAGCTGCCGCCCAGATGCTCGAGCAGCCACCCCGGCCGGCCATCGGCTCGGGTCACCGGGGCATCGGCACAGGGTGAGCCGGGCACCAAGGGCCCGTCGATCGCGCCGTCGTCCGGCGTCTGCAGGCGCATGCCGGCGAGCGAGCACGGCGTCGACAGCCGCCCCGAATTGACCAGCCGGCGCGCGAACGGAAGATGCTCCGCGAGCGCCAGCACGCTGTCGCGGAACTCGCGCTCGATCGCGCTCTTGGGCGTCATGAAGCTGGTCGAGCGGCTCGAGTTCGACAGGTTCTCGTCGGCGCCGTAAGCGCGCTCCTCGTCATAGGTCCCGAGCAACCGCGCCGGCGCCTCGCCCTTCAGCACGAGCGCGAGCTTCCACACCAGATTGTCGACGTCCTGGATGCCGCCGTTGCCGCCGCGGGCGCCGAAGGGGCTGACCACATGGGCGCTGTCGCCGATAAAGATCACCCGGTCGTGGACGAAGCGCTCGAGCCGGCGGCAGTGGAAGGTGTAGACGCTGATCCACTCGACCTCGAACGGCGTGCCCTCGCCCAGCACCGCCTTCACCCGGGGAATCACCCGCTCCGGCTGCTTCTCCGTCTCCGGATCGGCATGCGGCCCGAGCTGCAGGTCGATCCGGTACATGTTGTCGGGCTGGCGGTGCAGCAGCGCGCTCTGGCCCTCGTGGAACGGCGGCTCGAACCAGAACCGGCGCTCGTGCGGCAGCTCGACCGGGGTCACCACGTCGGTGATCAGGAAGCGCTCCTCGAAGACGCGGCCCATGAAGTCGAGGCCGAGCATGGTCCGGATCGGGCTCTTGCCGCCGTCGGCCGCGAGCACGTACCCGGCCTCGACGTGATAGGGCCCATCCGGCGTCTCGACCGCGAGCCGGACGTGGTCGGACAGGCGCTCGAGGCCGACCACGCGGCTCCTCCAGCGCAGCTCGATGCGGTCCTCGAGCGCGCGGGCGCGATCGATCAGGTACGCCTCGACGTAGTACTGCTGGAGGTTGATGAAGGCGGGCATCTTGTGCCCGGCCTCCGGCAGCAGATCGAAGCTGTAGATCTCGCGCAGGCCGTGGTAGACGCGGCCGACCTTCCAGGTCAGGCCCTTGGCGGCCATGCGCTCGCCGCAGCCGAGGCGATCGAGAATCTCGAGCGTGCGCTTCGACCAGCAGATCGCGCGGCTGCCGATCGACACCGTGTCACTTTCGTCGAGCAGGAGCACGTCGATGTCGTGCAGCGCGAGGTCGATCGCGGCGGCGAGCCCCACCGGACCGGCGCCGACCACGACCACCGGCCGGCGCCGCGGCGGGGCGCCGCTCAGCTCCGGCGGCGGCGCGTACGGCAACCGCTGATGCTGGTAGCTGGGCACCGCCCGGCCCCGGATCCTTCGACGCTCGATCAGCCTTGCAGCGCCGCCCACATCTCCTGATCGCGCAGGGCCGTCCAGATGCGCGGATGCTCGAGCCCCTGCGCCTCGTCGTAGGCGCGCGCGACGTTGAACGGCAGGCAGTGCTCGTAGATCGCGAAGCTCTGGAACCTGGGGTCCATGACCTCGCGGCAACGATCGAAGGCTTCCTTCAGCGGCAGGCCGCGCGCCGCGCTCTGCGTGACCGAGCCGTAGAGCGTGGCCAAAAAGTCGCGGGTCAGCGCGATTCCCTCCTTCACCTGATCGATTGAGGTCAGGGCGTCGCCGCGCCCCGGCACCAGCGCCTCCGGCTCGAAGGCTCGCAGCCGACGAAGCGTCCTCGGCCAGTCCGCGAAATGGGCATCGCCGCAATAGCACGCCGAGCGGTATTCGACGAGATCGCCCGAGAACATCACCCTGGCATCCGGTACCCAGGCGACGGTGTCGCCGGCGGTGTGGCCGCGCCCGAGGTGGATCAGCTCGACCCGGCGCTTGCCGAGATGGAGCGTGAGCCGGCGCGGGAAGGTCATGCTCGGCCAGGTCAGCCCCGGGATCGACTCGGCCGCCTGGAACAGCCGCGGAAACCGGCCGTACTCGCTGTCCCAGTCCTCCTGGCCGCGCTCGACGATCAGCGCCCGGGTAGCCTCGGATGCGAGGATCTCATCGGCGTGGTAGGCCGACGCCCCGAGCACGCGCACGGCGTGGTAGTGGCTCAGCACGACGTGGCGGATCGGTTTGTCGGTCACCTCCCGGACCCGCTCGATCACCTGCGCCGCCATGGCCGGCGTGGCCTGGGCGTCGACCACCACCACGCTGTCGTCGCCGACGATCACGCCGGAGTTGGGATCGCCTTCGGCGGTGAAGGCGTAGCAGCCGGGGCCGATCTCGCTGAACGAGATCTGCTTCGGCCCCAGATCGCCGCTCGAAGCGAACGCTTTGCTCATGGTCCTATCCTTCCGTCTCACGCGGCCGGCGGGGTGTGGCGCACGACCTCCTGCGCGATCGCGCCGAAGATCGAGCGGCCGTCGTCGCCCAGCATCTCGATCCGGATCCGGTCGCCGAACTTCAGCCAGGGCGTCCTCGGGGCGCCGTGCCAGAGCGTCTCCAGCATGCGCCGCTCCGCAAGGCACGACGAGCCGATCGTGGCGCTCTCCTCGCGCGCGGCGTCGTTGGCGACCGTGCCCGAGCCGACGATGGTGCCGGCCGCGAGATGCCGGGTCCTGGCGCCGTGCGCGATCAGCCGCGCGAAGTCGAAGGTCATGTCGATGCCGGCGTTCGGCCGCCCGAGCGGCGCGTCGTTGACGAAGCTGTGGAGCGGCAGGTGCACCTTGTGCTCGCGCCAGGCTCTCCCGAGCTCGTCGGGGGTCGCCGCGACCGGCGAGAAGGCCGAGGCCGGCTTGCCGTGCAGAAAGCCGAAGCCCTTGGCGAGCTCGTCCGGGATCAGCGCCCGGGCGGTGACGTCATTGACCAGCAGCACGAGCTTGATGTGCCGTCCGGCCAGCGCGGCGGGCGTGCCCATCGGCACCCGATCGGTGATCACGGCCACCTCCGCCTCGAGGTCGATGCCCCAGTCTTCGCTCGTCGCCTCGATCGGATCGCGCGGGCCGACGAAGTGGTCGGAGGCGCCCTGATACATCAGGGGATCGCTCCAGAAGCGCTCCGGCAGCTCGGCGCCGCGCGCCTTGCGTACCAGCTCGACGTGGGTCACGTAGGCCGAGCCGTCGAGCCACTGGTGGGCCCGCGGCAGCGGCGAGGCGCACGCCGCCTGGTCGAACGCCTGCCTCTCGACCCTGTCCGCCTCGAGATCCTCGGCCAGCGCGCGCAGCCGCGGCTCGGTCTCCGCCCAGCTCTCGAGCGCCGCCTGCAAGGTCGGCGCCACCTGCTCGGCCGGCGCGCACCGCGCCAGGTCGCGGGACACCACGACCAGCCGGCCGTCACGGCCCGCCTTCAGGCTCGCGAGCTTCATCGCGATGCCGCTACCCGGCGGCGACCGGAGCCTTCGGCGCCTTGACCGGACCGCCGGTCACCTTCCAGCTGTCGGCGTACGCGGTGACCTCGACCGCGGCCGCCGCCGCGCCCATCTCGAGCGCGTCGCGCGCATCCAGCATCACCGCATATTCGTCGGTCGCGGCCTTGGCCGGCTCGTACATGCGCTGCAAGGCCTTGGGGTGCGGGCCATGGGTGAAGCCGCAGGGGTGCCAGGTCACGGTCTCCGCCTCGATGTTGTCGCGCGAGACGAAGTTGCCCTCGTGGTAGAAGATCACCTCGTCGTAGTCGTCGTTGTTGTGGAAGAACGGCACCTTGAGCGCCGCCGGATCGCTCTCGAACGGGCGCGGCGTGAAGGTGCAGATCACGAACCGGTTGCCGACCCAGGTGGTGTGCGCCGACGGCGGCAGGTGATAGCGGTGGCTCATCAGCGGACGGATGTCCTTGACGTTGAGCCGGACCACGGTGAGGTCGCCGTGCCAGCCTTCGGCATCCAGCGGGTTGAACGGGTAGGTGACCACCGACAGCTCGCCGCGGCGCTTGATCATGACGCGCCACTCGCTCTCGTCCTGCTGCGCGCGAAACGCCTCGTCGATCTTCGGGGTGTCCAGGATCGCCTCGTCGTAGAGGGCATGACGCCCGACCATCCCCCGGTCCGGCTCCTTGATGCTGCCGCCGGTCGCCTCGATCATGAGCATCGTCACCGGCAGGGCGCACTCGATCCGCCACATGGTGCCGCGCGGCAGGACCAGGTAGTCGCCCTTGGTGAACGCGAGGTGGCCGTAGTCGCAGAAAAGATCGCCCGCGCCGGCGTGCACGAACAGGAGCTCGTCGCCGTCGCCGTTGCGCGCGAGATGATTCATCCTGCCCTCGGTGTGCCAGATCCGGAGCTTGACGTGGGCGTTCGAGAGCACGGTCGCGGCGTCCCACGGCGTGCCGGTGCGCTTCTCGCGGAGCCTCGCGAGATCGAAGGCGCGCGGGCGCAGCGGCCCTTCCCAGCTGGTCCAGCCCGTGGGCGGATGCTTGTGGTACATCATGGTCGCCGGGCCGAAGAAGCCCTCCTTGCCCAGCTCGCGCTCGAAGGTGCCCTCGGGCAGATCGGCGTGCGCCTGGCGCGAGGCGCGCCCCTCGATGCGCGGGAACGAGATGTAATTGCTGGCCATCTCGGCTGTCCCCTGCTATAGTTCCGCATGCAACGGTTGCTGATGCAACCGCTTTGTAAGCCCGGCCCAAGGGACATGCAAGGGGAAAAATGAGCGCGTCTGACCGCATCGATCTCGAACGCTTCGTGCCGTTCCGCCTCAACCGTCTGGCGGTGGAGGTCAGCCGTGCGCTCGCGCGGGAGTACGGCGAGCGGTTCGACATCGATATTCCGGAATGGCGGATCATCGCGACCTTGGGCGACCGCGGGCGAGCGCGGGCGCAGGACGTCGCACTGTCGACCCGGATGCACAAGTCGGTGGTGAGCCGGGCGGTGGCGCGCCTGATCGAGCTCGGCTGGGTGGCGCGCAGCGCCAATGCCAGGGATCGCCGCGAGGCGCTGCTCAGCCTGACCGCGGCCGGATGCCAGGTGTACGAGCAGCTCGTCCCGATCGTGCTCGACTACCAGGACCGCATGCTGGGGTGCCTGAGCGCAGGCGAACGCCGCACGCTCGAGCAGCTCCTCGACAAGCTCGAGCGGCGCCTCGCGCTGCCCTGCCGGCCGGAGCGTCCCGAGCCGCGCCGCCCCGCCGCCACCGCCGTGTTGCCGGAGGCGTCACAGGGTTGAGGCTACGGCGCGCCGGCACCGGCGTTGCGCGCGAGGAACGGACCGGCGGCCTCCAGAAACAGGCCGGGGCGCTCGATGAAGCCGAAGGTGCCGACGCCTTTCAGCTCGGTCAGCTCGGAGGCGGGCAGCCGCGCCTGCAGGGCGCGCGCCATGCCGACCGTCGGCCCGGCATGCCAGCTGTCGAGCTCGCTAGCCAGCACCAGGGTCGGCGTGGTCATGGCGGCGAGCTCGGCGTCGTCGAGCCAGTTGGTGCGCAGCGCGCGCACCCAGCGCAGCCAGCGCTCGACGTCCTCCTTGACGAACCGGTCCTTCTCGATCCGGGCCTGCGCCAGGCGCTCGATGACCTCGAACCGCCGCTCCATGAAGGCGGGCGAGAAGCCGGCCATCACCCAATAGTAGGCATAGAGCGCACGGTCGGTCTCGAAGATCGCACGCTTGAAGGCGATGGCCTTCTCGACCTTGCGCATGTCCTCGAGCGCGAAGAACGGATCGAGCAGGATGCACGAGGCGATCCTTGCCGCATGGTCCCGCAGCGCGGCGAGCGCGACGTGACAGCCGCCGTACCAGGCGAACAGATGGAATTGCGGGAAGCCGAGGCCCGCGGCGACCCGGACCACGACCTCGGCCAGCGTGCCAAAGCGCCGTCCCGGCGCCATGTCCTGCTGGAGGCGCGCCGCCTGCATCAGATCGAAGCTCGCGACCGTGAAGCGCCCCGTCAGACCCTCCCAGACCGGGTCCCAGATGCCGCTCTCGTGCGAGGCCATGCGCACCAGCATCATCAGCGGCGCACCGGGCGTGCGGCTGATCCGCACCTGGGTGCCGTCCGCCGTCTCCACCACCTGCTCAGCCGCCACGACCTGCCTCCAATGCCGACCGCCGCGAGACGCCGAAGCGCGCGCCGACTTCGAGCGGGAGGACGGGAAGCGCGTCCAACCTCACCCTCCCGGACCGCGATGCCCTCCTGGCGCGCGAAGGCGCACCCCAGGCGTTGACCGCCATGGTCCTCTCGCTGACCGAGGAGCCCTGGCTCCTGCTGCTCCTGGTCAACCTGCTTCTGCTGCTGCTCGGCTGCTTCATGGAGCCGTTGCCGATCATGGTGATTGTGGTGCCGAACATGCTGCCGTTGGTCGAGGCGCTCGGCATCGACCTCACCCATTTCGGCGTCATCGTCACGCTCAACCTCATGATCGGCCTGATCACGCCCCCGATCGGTCTGGTGATGTTCACGATCATGGACATCACCAAGATCCCGCTCGACCGGTTCAGCCGCGAGATCTGGCCCTTCCTCCTGGCGCTGATCCTGGTCCTGATGCTGGTGACCTACGTTCCGGTCATCGTGCCTGCTGCTGCCGGAGATGATCTATGGCGCGTGAGCCTTCGACCGATCCCCTCAGTATCAGCGGCGCGGTGAGTGCATGGGAAAGGTGCGGACGACCTCCGCCACCTCGGCATGTCCCGTCAACGTTGCGGACCGAGGTGCGCGCGGCGGTACCGCAAGCCGCATCAGACCGGGCGCCGCGGACTGAGCCGCGTCGCCACCAGAGCGCCCGCGATGAACCCGCCGAGGTGCGCGGCATAGGCGATGTAGCCGAAGAGCGGCATCACCAGGCCGAGCAGATTGATGATCACGAACAGGCCGGCGAGCGCCACCAGCACTTGCGTGTTCGGGCCCAGCCACACCCCGCGCCGCTGCAGCACCAGCCCCGCACCGTAGAGCCCGCCGATGCCGGCGGAAGCGCCGACCAGCGGGATCCCAGGCGATCCGCCGATCAGCACCTGCGCCAGCGCCCCGCCGGCCGCGCCCGCGGCGAACAGGAGCAGAAACCGCGCGGGCCCGAGACGGCGCTCGAGCACCTGTCCCATGACCGCGAGCATGACGCCGTTGATCGCGAGGTGCCCGAACCCGCCATGGAGCAATGCGTACGAGAAGGGCGCGACGATGAGGGACCACAAGGGCCAGCCCGCGCTCTGATAGGCGGCCGGGATGAAGGCGAAGTACGCCACCACCAGCCGCTCGATGCCCGCCGGGGCGAACAGCAGGCCCATATACACGCCGGCCATCACCAGCAGCAGCGCAAGCGTCAACGGCGGCAGGTTGATCGCCGGTGGTCGCGCGCTGCTCCCCGGCGGTAAGGAAGGACGAAATGCCATGACGATCCTTGGCGACGGAAGAGCTTGGAATGGAACATAGAAGTCTTTGGGCGCGACGGCGATCGCTCTGGCCCGCGGACGCGCTCCCGTTGCCGCCGCGGCGGCACGCCGGCCGGCATGATACCGAACTCACAAAGTTCGAACCTCGTTCGCCCGGCATCGTCCTTTCCTCGGGCGCGCCGCCGACCAGCCAACCCCGCGCGCTCGGGCGCGCCGCCGACCAGCCAACCCCGCGCGCTCGGGCGCGCCGACGCGTGCCTGGCTCCCAGGGGCGGCAACGGGCAACGCACGCGTTGCAGCCCGACTCCCCTCCACGATAGAATGGTGCAATGCAAAAA
>JBOHKK010000017.1:0-34343 GCA_050729115.1 Geminicoccaceae bacterium
GCCAGGACCTTCCGACTGGCGGGCGCGCTCAGCCACGGTTGGCCGGCGAGCGGGCGGTCGTCGGCCGCGACCATCGGCTCACTCGGCGACCGTCGTGCCCGGGACGACGCGGCCGTCCTCGAACCGCGGCGGGATGTAGGTCTCGCCCGGCGGCGAGCCCGTGAGCAGGGACCACGTGACCAGGCTGATCGCCAGCAGCACGATGCCCGTGCCGCCCAGCATGAGCCAGTGCCGCCCATCCAGGCCCAGCCAGTCGGGCAGGCGCCCGCGCGCCAGAGCGACGTAGGCCGCGTAGACCAGAAACGGCAGGAGCAGCGGCAGCAGATATTGCAGCAGGACTCGCAGCACTGGCTTCAGGCCCTGAGTACGCGTGCGAGATTGACCAGAATTCCGGCGGTAGCACCCCAGATGAAGCGCCCCTGATAGGGCAGAACGTAGTAGCCCCGGGTCAAAGATCCACGGCGGTAGCTCTGACGGCGATGGTTCTCCGGGTCGAGCACGAAATGCAGCGGCACCTCGAACACTTCGGCGACCTCATGAGGGTCGGGCCGCAGCGAGAGCGGCGGGCTGACCCACCCGACCACGGGATGGATGCGGAACCCGGTGATGGTCTGATAGGGCGGCAGCTCGCCGAGCACCCCGACCCGCCCCGGCTCCAGGCCGATCTCCTCCTCGGCCTCGCGCAACGCCGCGGCGGGGGCACCCGCGTCCGCGGCCTCGATCCGCCCGCCGGGGAAGCAGATCTGACCGGCGTGGTCGCGCAGGTGCTCGGTGCGCCGGGTCAGCAGCAGCGCCGGGCCGTCGGGCCGGTCCACGAGCCCGACCAGCACCGCAGCCGGCCTGGGTTCGCCGGCGCGAAGCGCCCCGAGCGCGCCCTCGTCTCCCGGCAGCGAGCCGGGGCCGATGACCGGCCCGGGGCGCCCGCGCGCCTGGGCCCGACCGAGCCGATAACGCACCTCCTCGCGGGTCAGCGGCACCAGGATCTCCGGGCGCGGTCGTCACGGCTCGTCGAGCGCGAAGAAGCAGCCCTCACTCCATACCCCGAAGCGCTTGCGGCCATGTTCCCGCCGCTCCTCGCCGAGTTCGACCAGCTCGTAGTATACCGGCCGCGCGAGGCGGGCCTCGAGGCCGGCGTGCATCTCCACGTACGGCACCGGACCCGCGTCCGCGGCCTGGCCGGTCCGCCGCCGGACCTGGAGCCGATGGTGCGGGCCGAGCATCAGCCATTCGTCGAGATTGGTGCGCAGGCGCAGCTTCTGCTGCATGCCCGTACCTTCGACGACCAGCTCCACCGCGACGAAGGGCACGTCGTCGACCTCGATCCGGCCCCGCTCCACCGGGGTGACCAGCCAATGGCTGCCGTCCGCCTCGCGCCGCAGCACCGAGGCGAACAGCTTGACCAGCTCTTTGCGCTCGATCGGCGAATCGTAGTAGAGCCAGGTTCCATCCCGCGCAATCCGGAGACCCAATGAGCGCGCTGCGGGTTCGGCTGGAGCGGAACGCGGATTCGTGGGCGCGCGATGCGCGTCCGGGGGTTGATCCGAAGGGGCGTCCGTACACATACTCATGCCATGCGAATTCGCCGCGCCTGCTCCCTGTCCCCACATCGGCAGAATCGGTCCGCCTCGTCGAGGAACAATCGATGAACGATGATACGGCGATCCTCGACGAGGTCGAGACCACGATTGAGCGCTTCGGCCGCGTGCGCGCTGAGATCGGCCGGGCGATCTTCGGCCAGGAGCGCGTGATCGAGGAAGCCCTGATCGCGCTGCTGGCGGGCGGCCACGTTCTGCTGGTCGGCGTCCCCGGGCTGGCCAAGACCCGTCTGGTCGAGACCCTGGGCGTGGTGCTCGGCCTGACCCAGAAGCGGGTTCAGTTCACGCCGGACCTGATGCCCGCCGACATTCTGGGCTCCGAGGTCCTCGAGGAGTCGGAGACCGGGCGGCGCAGCTTCCGGTTCATTCCGGGGCCGGTGTTCTGTCAGCTGCTGATGGCCGACGAGATCAATCGGGCGAGCCCCCGCACCCAGGCGGCCCTGTTGCAGGCGATGCAGGAACGGCGGGTGACCGTGGCCGGGCAGGATCACCAGGTTCCGGAGCCCTTTCACGTCCTGGCCACCCAGAACCCCATCGAGCAGGAGGGCACCTACCCCCTGCCCGAGGCGCAGCTCGATCGCTTCCTGCTCCAGGTCGACGTCGACTACCCGGACGAAGCGGCAGAACGTCGCATGATGATCGAGACCACCGGTGCCGGGATCCCGCCCGTGCGACCGGTGATGGCCACAGAGGAGCTGCTCGAGGCTCAGAGGCTGCTGCGGCGCGTCCCGGTGGGCGATCGCGTCGTCGATGCGATCCTGGCTCTGGTTCGGGCCGGGCGTCCGATGAGCAGCGCGCTGCCCGATCTCGGGGACCAGATCGCGTGGGGCCCGGGGCCACGCGCCAGCCAGGCGCTGATGCTCGCGGTCCGGGTGCGAGCCCTGCTGCAGGGTCGGCTCGCCCCCTCGCTCGACGACGTCGTCGCCCTGGCGCCGCCCGTGCTGCGCCACCGCATGGCGCTCACCTTCACGGCGCGCGCCGAAGGCGTGACGCTGGATCGGGTGATCCAGCGGCTCTGTGCCGAAGTCGCCGGATGACGCCGGCCCGGGCGGCCTCGTCCGATCATCTCACCGGCCTGCATCAGCAGGCGGAGGCGCTTGCCGACCGTCTGCCCCCGCTGCTGGTGGCGGCCGAGCGCATCGCGGCCACCGTAGCGCAAGGGGTGCATGGGCGGCGCCGGGTCGGCGTCGGCGAGACCTTCTGGCAGTTTCGACCGTATCAGCCCGGGGATTCCACGTCCCGGATCGACTGGCGGCAGTCGGCGCGTTCGGCCCAGCTGTTCCTGCGCGACCAGGAATGGGAAGCCGCGGAAACCGTCTGGTTGTGGGTCGACACCTCGGGCTCGATGGCCTACCGGTCGGCATCCAAGCTGCCGACCAAGCAGGATCGCGCGACGCTGCTGTTGCTGGCTCTGGCTTCGCTCCTGACCCGCGCCGGCGAGAGGATCGCGTTGCTCGGCGACGAGCGCCGGCCGCTGGGTGGCCGGGCGGCCGTGACCACTTTTTGCGAACGCTTGCGGGCGCAGCCGGAGGGCGGCTCGAGCACCGTCCCGATCCAGCCGTTGCCGCAACATGCGCGCGTGGTCCTGATCAGCGACTTCTTCATTCCGCTCCAGGATCTGCGCGACCGCTTGCGCGAGTTTCTGGCGATGGGCGTCCGGGGACACCTGCTCCAGGTCCTGGATCCGGCGGAGCCGAGCCTGCCGTTTGCCGGGCGGGTGCGCTTCGAGGGGCTCGAGGACGACGGTGCGGCGCTGATCGGCAACGTCGACAGCGTGCGGGTCCGCTATCGCGACCGCATCGAAGCGCATCGCCAGGGGCTCCGCGATCTGGCGCGCAGCCTGGGCTGGACCCTCGCCAGCCACGTCTGCGACCATCCGCCCGAGCCGCCGCTGCTCGCCCTGTACAATGCCCTCTCGACCAAGGCATGAGGCTAGGCGATGCTGGAGCTGGGCTGGTTCGGACTGACCAATCCTTGGCTGCTGACCGCGCTGATCAGCCTGCCGGCGCTGTGGTGGCTGCTTCGGGTCATCCCGCCGGCGCCGAAATATATCCGGTTTCCGGCGATCCGCTTTCTTTTGGGTCTGGAGCCCGAGGAGCGGACCTCGGCGCGCACCCCGCCGTGGCTGCTGTTTCTCCGGCTTCTCCTCGCCGCCTTGCTGATCGTTGCGCTCTCGGGCCCGGTGTTCAATCCGGAGGCGGAGCTCACCGGCGAGGGGCCACTCGTCCTCGTCGTGGACGACGGCTGGGCAGCCGCCCCGGCTTGGGACCAGCGCCTGCGCACGCTCGAGCGGTTCACTGCCCGTGCCCAGCGCGACAGCCGCGAGGTCATCCTGGTCGGAACGGCGCCCGATCCCACGGCGCCGAACGTGCGTCTGCTCAGCGCCACCGATGCCGTGCGCAACGCCTCGAGCTGGGAACCCAAGCCCTGGCCGGTCGACCGCATGGCGGTGCTCGAAGAGCTGCGCCAGGAACCGCTCCAAGGGGCCGAGATCGTGTGGCTGAGCGATGGTGTCGCGGCCAGCGCCGCCGACCGCGCAGCGGCCAAGCAGTTTGCGCACGAGCTGACGCTGCTCGGCCCGCTGCAGGTGTTCGCCGAGCCGGCGGATGGACGTGCCTTGTTGCTGCTTCCGCCCGAGATCGACGGCGAGCGTCTCACGGTTGCCGGCCGGCGCGCGGGGCTCGGCGGACCGCAGCAGATCGCGGTCAAGGCGCTCGGCCCCACCGGCGAGGTGCTCGCCCGTGAGACGCTGGCGTTCGAGGCGCAGGCGGCGCAGGCCGAGGCGCAGTTCGAGCTCCCGCTCGAGATGAGCAATCGGATCGCCCGGTTCGAGCTCGAGCCACGCCGAGCGGTCGGCGGCGTGGTTCTGCTCGACGAGCGCTGGCGCCGCCGGGTGGTCGGACTGGTCGGCGAGCCGGCGGCGCGGGCCTCACAACCGCTTCTGTCGGAGATCTACTACCTCGAGCGGGCGCTGACTCCCCGGGCGGAGATCCGCGAGGGTTCGGTCGCCGAGCTGACGGCAGGTGACGTCTCGGCGATCATTCTGCCGGATGGGGCGCAGGCCAGCGGTGACGGCCGGGTGCGGCTCGAAGCCTGGGTGGAAGAAGGCGGCGTGCTCGTGCGCTTTGCCGGACCGCGTCTGGCCAACGCCGAGGACGACCTCGTGCCGGTCGAGCTGCGGCGGGGCGATCGCAACCTCGACGGCGCGATGTCGTGGGCGCGACCGCTGCCGCTGACCCGGTTCGAGGAGAGCGGCCCGCTCGGCGACCTGCAGGTGCCCGAGGGCGATGTCGTGGTGCATCGCCAGGTGCTGGCGCAGCCGGGTCCGGAGCTGGCGTCGCGGACCTGGGCGCGGCTCGCCGACGGCACGCCGCTGATCACCGGAGCGCCGCGCGGCAAGGGCTGGCTGGTCCTGGTCCACACGACCGCGAATACCAGCTGGTCGACGCTGCCGCTTTCCGTCGTCTTCGTCGAGCTGCTGCAGCGGTTCGTGCAGCTGGCGCCGGGAACCGGCGGCGGGGCGCAGGGCCTGCTCGCCCCGATCGAGGTGCTCGACGCGGACGGTCATCTCGGCGAGCCCAGCCCGGCGGCGCAGCCGATCGCGGCTGCCGAGCTGAGGGCCACCCCCGCCAGCGCCGAGCACCCGCCCGGTCTGTACGGTCGGGTGGAGGCGGGCGACGAAGGCGCGCGCCAGGCGCTCAACCTCGCCTCTGCCGTACCCGACCTGCAGGCTCTGCAAGCGACCGATTTCCCGGTCCGCGCGCGCGACTATACGACCTCCGCGGAGATCGATCTGATGCCGTGGGTGTTGCTGGCGGCGCTCCTGCTGGCGCTCGCGGATACCCTGATCGGGCTCCAGCTGCGCGGCTTGCTGTTCCGGGGGCGGGCGACCGCCGGCGCCGCCGCGGCGCTGGGCGCGTTGCTGCTGGTGGCGGGACCGGCCTCGCCGACGCTGGCGCAGGATGAAGCGATCGTCGCCGCCACCGCCGAGACCCGGTTGGCGTACGTGCTGACCGGCCTGGGCGAGGTCGACGAGCTCAGCCGTGCCGGCCTGGAAGGACTGAGCCTGGTGCTCAACCGGCGCACCGCGGTCGAAGCCGGCGACCCGCGCGGGGTCAATCTCACCGTCGACGACCTGAACCTGTTTCCGCTCCTCTATTGGCCCATCCGGTCCGATCACCCGGACCTGGCGGCGGGCGTGACGGAACGGGTCGACGCGTATCTGCGCCAGGGCGGCATGATCCTGTTCGACACCGCGGATGCCGCCACGCTGATCCCTGGCCAGCCCGGCCCCGGGCCGGGCGAGCAGCGCCTGCGCCAGCTGCTCGGCGGCCTCAGCCTGCCGCCGCTGGAACCGATGCCCGAGGAGCACACGCTGACCCGCTCGTTCTATCTGCTGCAGGATTTTCCTGGCCGCTGGACGGGCCGCACGGTCTGGGTCGACCGGGTCGATCCCACGGTCAACGACGGCGTCTCCTCGGTCATCATCGGCAGCCACGACTGGGCCGGGGCGTGGGCGGTCGACGGGTTGGGGCTGGCGGCGTATCCGGTGGCACCCGGAGGTGAGCGGCAGCGCGAGCTGGCGCGCCGCGTCGGCGTCAACGTGGTCATGTACGCGCTGACCGGCAACTACAAGACCGATCAGGTGCACATTCCGGCATTGCTGGAGCGGCTGGGGCAGTGATGGACGGGGCGTCGCTCACCTTCGCGCCGCTCCTGCCGTGGCCGCTGCTCGCGATGGTCGCGCTCGCGACCGCGGCGCTGTGCGCGCTCGGACTCTGGCGGCGGGCGCGCGGCATCCTCTGGCGGGTCGCGGTGCTCCTTCTCGGCATCCTGACCCTGGCCAATCCGGTCATGGTGCGTGAGCAGCGCCAGCCGCTTGGCGACATCGTCACGCTGCTGATCGACCGTACGCCGTCGCAGACCATCAATCAGCGGCCGGAACAGATCGACACCACCCTCGAGGAGCTGCGCGCCAATCTCGAGTCCCTGGACGACCTGGAGGTGGTCGAAAGAACCGTCGAGGACGGCAACGGCGGGACCCGGCTGTTCGATGCGCTCTCGACCAGCCTTGCCGAGATCGACCGATCGCGCCTCGCGGGCGTGGTGATCGTGTCGGATGGTCAGGTTCACGATGTGCCGGCGAGCCTGGAGCGCCTTGGCGTCGATGCGCCCTTGCACCTGTTGCTGACGGGGCAGCCGGGTGAGCAGGACCGTCGCCTCGTGGTCGACGAGGTGCCCAACTACGCGATGGTGGGCGAGCCACAGGCGCTGACTCTGCGGATCGAGGAGCTGCCGGCCGTGGTGAGCGACGAACCGGTCACCGTGACCCTGCGGCAGGATGGTGAGCTGCGCGAGCGCCTCAGGCTGCAGCCGGGCAGCGCGAGTACGGTTCCCTTCGAGCTGAGCCGCGCCGGCCACACCGTGCTCGAGCTCGAGGCCGAAGCCGCTCCGGGCGAGGTCACGACGCTCAACAACCGGCAGGTCTTCTTCGTCAACGGCGTCCGCGACCGCCTGCGGGTGCTGCTGGTGTCGGGCCAGCCCTATCCGGGTCTGCGGGTCTGGCGCAACCTGTTGAAGGCTGATCCGGCGGTCGATCTGGTCCACTTCACGATCCTGCGGCCGCCCGAGAAGCAGGACGGGACGCCGATCCGCGAGCTGGCGCTGATCGCCTTCCCCTCGCGCGAGCTGTTCGAGATCAAGCTGCACGAGTTCGATCTGGTCATCTTCGATCGGTATTCGCGCCGGGGCCTTCTGCCGCTGTCCTACCTCGACAACGTCGCCCGCTATGTCGAGGAGGGTGGCGCGCTCCTGGAGGTGGCCGGTCCGGAGTTCGCGCATCCGCTGAGCCTGTACCGGACCCCGCTCGCCCGGGTGCTGCCCGCCCGGCCGTCCGGGGTGGTGTACGAGCGCGGATTCACGCCGACCGTGACCGAGACCGGCCATCGCCACCCGGTCACCGCCGGGCTGGAGGAAAGCTGGGGCGATCCGGATGGCGACGGACCGCCCTGGGGACGCTGGTTCCGGCACATCGACGTCGAAGTCTCCGGGTCGCAGGTGTTGATGAGCGGTGCGGCGGAGCGGCCGCTGTTGGTTCTCGAACGGGTCGGCGAGGGGCGGGTCGCGCAGCTCCTCTCGGATCACGCCTGGCTATGGGCGCGGGGAGTCGAGGATGGCGGACCACAGGGCCTCTTGCTGCGGCGTCTGGTGCACTGGCTGATGCAGGAACCGGAGCTCGAGGAAGAGGCGCTGCGGGCCGAGCCAGACGGCGAGGCGATCGCGATCGAGCGCCGCTCGCTCGAGGAGAGGACGCGCCGGGTCACCATCACCGCGCCCTCGGGCGCCACGCAGGAGGTCACCCTGGAGCCTGGCGAGGACGGCGTCGCGACGGCCGTGGTCCAGGCCGATGAGCCGGGCCTCTATCGAGTCACCGACGGCGAGCTGACCACCCGCGTCGCGGTCCGGCTGATCGATCCTGAGGAGCTCGCCGACATGCGCGCCACGCCCGACCGTTTGGCGCCCCTGGTGGAGGCGAGCAACGGCGTGATCAAATGGCTGGCGGAAGAGGGAACCCCGGCGGTGCGTAAGGTCTCGCGCGGCCGCGCGACCTCCGGGCGCGACTGGATCGGGCTGGTGCGCAACGAGCGCTACCTGGTCACCGGCGCCTCGCAGCTGCCGCTCCTGCCCGCCTTGCTCGCGCTGCTGCTGCTCCTCGGTACCCTCGGCTTCGCCTGGTATCGCGAAGGCCGCTGAGCGGGGCGGGCTACGTCCGCTGGCCGCCCTGGAGCGGCGAGAAGCGGACCGGCATGATGCGTTGCTCCCTCACCGTGCCGTCGACGTCCTTGGTGATCAGCGTGAGATATTGCGGACCGCCGGCGGGGCCCACAGGAATCACCAGGCGCCCGCCGCGCTTGAGCTGGCTGAGCAGGGGCGGCGGCACGTGGTCGATCGCCTCCTTGACGATCATGGCGTCGAACGGCGCGTGGGCAGCCCAGCCATAGTAGCCGTCGCTTTCCAGCACGTAGACGTGATCGTAGCCCAGCTCCTTGAGAAGCCGCGCGGCCTGAGCGGCGAGCGGCGCCACCACCTCGACGCTGTAGACGTCGGCCCCGAGATTCGACAGCAGCGCCGCCTGATAGCCGACGTCGGTCCCGGTCTCGAAGACCACGTCCCCCGCCTCGACGTCAGCGAGATGGGTCATCAGCGCGGCCAGGAAGGGCGCCGCGATGTTCTGCTCGTGTCCCACCGGCAGCGGGTGGTCGCCATAAGCGTACGCGCGCAAGGCTTCCGGGACGAAGGCATGACGCGGCACCTCGCGCATGGCGTCGAGCACGCGCGGATCGATCTCGGCGATCCCGGTCTCGGCGCTCAGCATCAACGTCTGCAGCTCGACAATCCGGACCATCTCGTTGCGCGCCACGGTGTCGTTCGCTTCGGCCTGCGCCGGTCCGGAGGTCAGGGTGACGGCGGCGAGCAGGCCAGCGAGGTACGCTATGGATCGGCTCATGTCGATCGCGCCTCCCAACGGCGGCCCGTGTCCCGAAGCCCAGCTTACCGGCAAACGCCGCGACCCTGCCAGGGCAAATCGCTAACCCGACGCGACGCCGCCGCGATCAACTGGGCGTGAGCTTGGTGCCCACGCCCGCCTCGGTGAACGTCTCGAGCAGGAGCACGTGGGGCAACCGGCCGTCCAGGACATGGGCGGCGCCGACGCCGTCGTCCAGCGCCTGGAGGCAGGTCTCGAGCTTGGGAATCATGCCGCCGCTCACCGTGCCGTCGGCGATCAGCGCCCGGGCCGCGCTCGCCGAGAGCTCGGAAATCAAGCGGCCGTCCCGATTCAGCACGCCCTCGACGTCGGTCAGCATGATCAGCTTGCGCGCCCCGAACGCCGCAGCGACCGCCCCGGCCACGGTATCGGCGTTGATGTTGTAGGTCTGACCGTCCGGACCGACTCCGATGGGCGCGATCACCGGTACGATGTCGGTGCCCTCGAAGGCCTTCAGGATCCGGGTGTGGATGCGGGTCGGCTGGCCGACGAATCCGAGATCGAGCACCTGCTCGATCTGGCTGCCCGGATCGCGGCGGGTGCGGGTCAGCTTGCTCGCCTCGATCAGGTTGCCGTCCTTGCCGGACAGACCGATGGCCTGGCCGCCGGCCGCCTGGATCGCGGTCACGATCTGCTTGTTGATGCTGCCGGCGAGCACCATCTCGACGATCTCGACCGTGGCCGCGTCGGTGACTCGGAGGCCCTCGACGAACTCGCTCTTGATCTTGAGGCGATCGAGCATCGCCTTGATCTGCGGCCCGCCGCCATGGATCACCACGGGGTTGACCCCGACCTGCTTCAACAGCACCACGTCGCGCGCGAAATCCCGGGCCAGCGCCGGCGAGCCCATGGCGTGGCCGCCATACTTGATCACGAACGTGCTGCCGGCGAACCGTCGCATGTACGGCAGGGCCTCGACCAAAGTGGCCGCGACGCGATGGTGATCCTCGTCGCTCACCGGCGTACCTCGCTCGCTGGGGTGGCCAACAGCGCCAGGGCGGCGCGCAGCCGCGCGATCCCGGTACCCTCGCGGGCGCTGGTCGCGACCACGCCGGGATGCGCGCCGGGCTTGCGTGCGAGCTCCGCCTCGAGGTCTGCGATCAGCTCCGCAAGAGCGCTTTGCCGCACCTGGTCCACCTTGGTGAGGACCAGCTGAAAGGCCACGGCGACCTCGCCCAGCATCGCGGTGAACTGCCGATCGGCCTCCTTGAGGCCATGACGGGCATCGACCAGAACGCAGGCCCGCACCAGGCTGCTGCGGCCGCGCAGATAGGTGCGGACCAGCTCCTGCCAGGCAGCGACCTTCGGCTTGGGCGCCCGGGCGAAGCCGTAGCCTGGCAGATCGACCAGCATCAGCCGGCCGCCCAGGTCGAACATGTTGATCTGCTGCGTGCGTCCCGGCGTCTGCGAGATGCGCGCGAGCTGGTTGCGCCCGGTGAGCGCGTTGATCAGGCTCGACTTGCCGACGTTGGAGCGGCCCGCGAACGCCACCTCGGGCAGGCCCGCCGGCGGCAGCCGGGCGAGATCGGCGATCCCGGCGACGAAGTCGCACGGCTGAGCGAACAGGCGGCGCCCCGCCTCCACGATGGCCGCGTCATCGAGCTTCTCTGGATCGGCGATCGCGAGCATCGCCTCAGGCCGAGACCCCCATGCGCTTCATGATGGTCCATTGCTGACCGACCGAGAGCACGTTGTTCCAGGTCCAGTAGATCACGAGACCCGCCGGGAAGGTCGCGAACAGGAAGATGAACATCACCGGCAGGAACATCATGATCTTCGCCTGCACCGGGTCGGCCGGCTGCGGGTTGAGCTTGGTCTGCAGCAGCATGGTCGCGCCCATCAGCAGCGGCCAGATCCCGATCATCAGGAAGGTCGGCGGATCGAACGGGATCAGCCCGAACAGATTGAAGATCGACGTCGGGTCGGGCGCCGAAAGGTCCTGGATCCAGCCGAAGAACGGCGCATGACGCATCTCGATCGACACGAACAGCACCTTGTAGAGCGCGAAGAACACCGGGATCTGCACGATGATCGGCAGGCAGCCCGACATCGGATTGACCTTTTCGTCCTTGTACAGCTTCATCAATGCCTGGTTCATCGCCATCTTGTCGTCGGCGTACTTCTCGCGAAGCTCCATCATTTTCGGCTGCAGCTTCTTCATCGTGCTCATCGCCCGGTACGATTTGTTGGCGAGCGGGTAGAACACGAGCTTGACCAGCAGCGTCAGCAGCAGGATCGCCAGGCCGTAGTTGCCGAGCATCTGATAGAAAAAGTGCAGGATGTGGAAGATCGGCTTGGTCAGGAAGTAGAACCAGCCGAAATCGACCGCGCGATCGAACAGCGGGATGGCATACTCGCTCCGGTAGGCGTCGAGCAGCTGGACTTCCTTGGCGCCGGCGAAGAGACGGTCCACCACCTCGACCGATTCACCGGGCGCCACCGTGATCGCCGGGCGCAGATAGTCGGCTTGGTAGCGATCCTGGGTATCGACGAGATTGTGGCGAAAGCTCCCGGACAATTGGGTTTCCTGGTCCGGGATCAGCGCGGTCAGCCAGTATTTGTCGGTGAAGCCGAGCCAGCCGCCCTGGCTCGCCAGCTCGATCCGGCCGTCCTCCTGAAGGTCGTCGTAGTCGATCTCTTCGAGGGTGCCGCCGAGCACCCCGATCGGCCCCTCGTGCAGGATGAAGAACCCGAGGGTCGGCGGGGTGCCCCAGCGGCTGATCAGGCCGTAAGGGTACAGGGTGACCGGCTCGTCGCCCGTGTTCTCGACCCCCTGGGTGACCGTGAACATGTAGGCCTCGTCGAGGGCGAAGGTGCGGGTGAAGCGCAGGCCCTGGCCGTTGTCCCAGGCCAGCGTCACCGGCTGGTCGGGACGAAGCTCCTCGCGGTCTGCCTGCCATACCGTCTCACGGGCGGGCACGGCGGTGGCGTCGTCGCTCGCGACCCACCCGAACTCGGCGAAGTACGGATTCGGCGCGCCCGGCGGGTTGAGCAGACGCACGTCGGGCGAACCGGGTGCCGTCGTCTGGCGATAGGTCGACAGGACCAGGTTGTCGAGGCGCCCGCCGGTGAGCGCCAGCGAGCCCTGGAGGCGATCGTTCCTGATCTCGACCCGGTCGGTTCCGGCGAGCGCCTGGCTGCGCGCCACCTCGGGCGTGGTCACCGCGGTCTCCGAGGTCGGCGCCGCCGGCGGCGACACCGCCCCGGGCGCAGCCTGCTCTGCCGATTCGGGTGGCGCCGTCTGCTCGGTGCGCTGGGCCTGCCGCTGCGCATCCCGGACGCGCGGCAGCTCGTAGAAGTACTGAAAGGCGATGATGATCGTCACCGAGAGGACGATCGCCACGATGAGGTTACGCTGCTCGGGCATGACCGCCCCGATCTCCTTCTCCGCGCCGGCGACGCCCTGATGCCGTGAGCCTCGATCGATCCCACGCCGGATCGGTGCCCGGTACCGGATCGTAGCCGTCGCCGCCCCAGGGGTGGCACCGCCCGACGCGGCGGATCGCCAACCAACCCCCGCGCCACAGACCATGCTCCGCCAGCGCGTCGAGGGCGTATTCCGAGCAGGTCGGCAGGTAGCGGCAACGCGGTCCGATCAACGGCGAGATCACCCAGCGGTACAACCTGATCGGCCAGCCGGCGAGCCGCGCGGCGCGCCCGCCCCGTCGGGCCGGCGGCCTCGGACGACCTTGGCAAAGGCAGTCGTCAGATCCTTCAAGACCAGATCGAAGGGACATGTCAGAATCGCCGGCCGCGCTACGATGACGTAGTCATAGCCCGGCTTGGCAGGACCGGGAAGGATCGCCCGCACGGCGGCCCGGAGACGGCGCCGCGCCCGGTTGCGGGCGACCGCGTTGCCGATCCGCCGGCTGGCGGTGAAGCCGATGCCGATCTCGGTGGGCTCGCCTCGGGGCCCCGCCTGCAGGACGAAGGCCAGACCGACCCAACGATACCGCGTCCCTGCCACGGCGACGAACTCGCGGCGCCGCCTCAAGCGGACCACCCGCATCTGCGTGGCGCCGCATGCGCCCAAACCAAACCCGTAGCTGTGTGGCGACGCTTAGCAGGACAGGCGCTTGCGCCCTTTGGCGCGCCTCCGCGCGATGACGCGACGGCCGCCGACCGTCGCCATGCGCGCGCGGAACCCGTGCCGCCGCTTGCGAATGACGTTGCTCGGCTGATACGTGCGCTTCACGACGGAGCCCTTCGCCAACCCCTTGCCAAACCGGAGCGCTGTGTATAGGCCGCGCCTACCTGCCTGTCAAACCCGACCGGATCGGGCGGCCATGCCACGCGCTCTGCTTCACTTGGGGCGCGGCGAGCCCCGCGTCAACATCTCGTGAGCGAGGGTGACGTCAGAGTTGCCCGCCACCACGCTAAGCTTGTCGGCGATGCAAGAGTGCTCTCGGCCATGCGCTGTCTCCTGATCCCGATCCTCGGCCTGCTCGTGGTCCTCGTCGCCACGACGGGGCACGCGGCGCCGCGCGCCGAGCGGTGGGAACGCTGGGCCGCCCACGATCCGGATTCGATGCGCCACATCGATCACGCCAAATGGGAGGCCTTCCTCACGCGCTATCTCAGGATCGGCGCGGACGGCGTGCATCGTGTCGCCTATGGCCAGGTCACGGCGGCCGATCGGGCGCGCCTCGACGACTACATCGCCCGCCTGGCGGCGCTACCGATCAGCGCATACGACCGCGCCGAGCAGATGGCCTACTGGATCAACCTGTACAATGCCCTGGTCGTGCGCCTGGTGGTCGATCATTACCCGATCGCGAGCATCCGCGACATCGGCCGCCGGCCCGGCGTGCCCGGCGGCGGCCCGTGGTCGGAGAGACTGGTCGAGGTCGAAGGCATCCCGCTGTCCCTGAACGACATCGCGCATCGCATCCTGCGGCCGATCTGGAGGGATCCGCGCGTGCATTACGCGCTCGCCTGCGGTGCCGTCAGCTGCCCGAATCTGCAGCCGGCGCCGTTCGACGCCCAGCAGCTCGAGCGCCAGCTGAGCGAGGCGGCCATGGCCTACATCAATGGTTCGCGCTGCATCACGATCACCGACGACCGCCTCTCTCTGTCGAGCATCTATCGCTGGTACCGGGACGACTTCGGCCCGACCGACCGCGATGTGATCAATCATCTCATGGCCTACGCCGAGCCCGGTCTCGCGATGCGCCTGCAGCGATTCGATCGGATCAGCGAGGACAGCTTCGACTGGCGGCTCAACGGCGCCGCCTCTTAGGGCATTTTCGGTTCAGTTGAGATCGGCGCCAGCGCACCCCTCTCCCGGCCAGCCACAGCGTACCATGGGATTGGGTGGCCGGGAGGGGCGCGGGCCGGGTCCGCCCGAAGGAAGAACGCGCTAGAACTCGAGACCTACCCAACTGATGCTTGTCGGCAAGGTCCCGATTGCCGTCTATAACCGCGGCAATGGCGGGACACCTTCATCAGCCGGCGCTTCACCGGTCGCTGTCGGCGCGGCTGCTCGTGCTCACGATGGCCTTCGTTCTGGTCGGCGAGGTGCTGATCTACGTGCCCTCGATCGCGCGCTTTCGCCGGGTCTATCTCGAAGAGCGGATCGCCGCGGCGCACCTCGCCACCTTGTCCCTGGAGGCCGCGCCGAACGGTCGGATCGACCAGGTGCTCGAACAGGAGCTGCTCAGTCAGGCCGGGGTCCTGTCGGTGACGCTGCGCGAGCCGGCGGCCGAGCTGATGCTCGGCAAGCTGCCGCCGGTCGGGAAGGTCTACGATCTGCGCACCGCGGGGCCTGCGGCCATGATCAGGAACGCGTTCGAGACGCTGGCGCAAGGCGGCAACCGAACCATCCGCGTGATCGGCCCCTCGCCCGCCCGGCCGCCGGTGCTGGTCGACATCAGCCTGCGCGAGCGCGGGATGTGGAACGCCATGGTCGGGTACTCCTGGCGCATTCTCACCCTCTCGATCGTCATCTCGCTGCTGACCGCGCTCCTGGTGTTCGCTGCCTTGCAATTGATGATCGTGCGGCCGCTCCGTCGGATCACCGACAGCGTGATCGCGTTCCGCAGCCGACCGGAGGACGCCAGCGTCGATCTCCCGATCTCCGAGCGGCGCGACGAGATCGGCCTGGTCCAGACCGAGCTCAGCGGCATGCAGCGGGCGCTGCGCGCCGCGCTTGCGCAAAAGACCCGGCTTGCGGCGCTCGGCACCGCCGTCAGCAAGATCAATCACGACCTGCGCAACATCCTGGCCAGCGCGATGGTGGTGTCGGACCGGCTCGACCAGAGCCAGGACCCGGAGGTGCGCCACGTCACGCCACGCCTGCTCGAGGCGCTCGATCGCGCCGCCAGGTTGTGCAGCGCCACCCTCAACTTCTCGCGCGCCGAGGCGAGCGATCCGAACAAGACCAGGTTCGCCCTCGCCCCGCTGCTGGAGGAGGTGGGCGAGGCCGTTCTCGGCCCCGATCCCGGCCCGGTCCGATGGCGCGACGAGGTCGGCGCCGACGTCCGGGTGGTGGCGGATCGCGATCAGCTCTTCCGGGTGCTGATGAACCTCGCCCGCAATGCCGCCGACGCGCTCGCGAAGGCCGGCGGGCTGATCTCGATCACCGCCTGGCAGAGCGCGGAGACCACGGTGATCGAGATGGCCGATACCGGCCGGGGAATTCCGAACGAGGCGCGCGCGCACCTGTTCGAGGCGTTCTCGGGATCGGCGCGGCCCGGCGGCACCGGGCTCGGCCTGCCAATCGCCCGCGAGATCATGCGCGCGCACGGCGGCGACATCGAGCTCGCGCACACCGGCGAGGATGGCACCGTGTTCCGGCTGATCTTGCCGGCGCGTTGAGGGAGTGCGCCATGCGACCGGGCTTTTGGATCCGATCCATCGCGTGGCTGGCGGGCGTCGCCATGCTGGCGCCTCGGCTCGGGCTCGCACTCGCGCTCGGCGCCTGCGCGGTCGAGACCGGCCACCGGCCTGCCGACGCCGAATTGCTGAGCCAGGTCAAGCGCTACTACCATGAATTCGCGGCCGAGCAGGGCGGCGCGTGCCGGTTGCCGTCGATGGACCAAGTGCTGGACAGCAGGATCGAGGCCAGGAGCGAGCAGCGGATCATCCTGCGGGTGCGCTATAGCTACCGCCAGCTCGCGGGTAGCGCCAACGCCGCCGGGTGTCGCGGTACCGGCGAGCGCGTGTTCAGGATCGAGCGGCACGGCGCCGGCTGGCAGGTGGTGCAGATGAGCGGTCCGGGGCGGCTCAGCCCCGGCGGCCTGTTCAGATTTCCCTTCGGATGAGACAACGGACCAGGGCCGGAGCAACCAACGCGTCGCCTCATCCCTCGGGCCGCGATGCCCGGGGCCGGAATGCGGCCTCGCACCACCCGACACGGAGGCTCCCCATGATGCGAGCTCCACGGCAGATCGCCGGCATCGTCAGCACCGTGCTTTGGCTTGCCGCCTGTATCGGCGATCCGGCGCAGAACCCGGCATGGACGCTCGCCGGCCATCCGGGACTGCTGTATTGGATCAGGTTCTACTACGAGCGGAACGCGCTGGAGGAGAACGGCCGGTGCACCGCGCCGCTGCTCGTAGGCGTCAGCCGCAGCGAGGTGCTCGCCGAGGACGAGGACCAGTTGGTGGTGGCGCTGGTCTACCGCTACCGCGACTCCATCCGGGACGAGCCGCGGGCGCCGTCGGGGCGGCTCCCGATGTTTCGAGAATGCGAGGGCTTCGCCAGCCGGACCTTCACGATTGCCAAGGGCGAGGACGGGCTCGTCGTGGCCGGCATGGACGGCCCCAGAAGCG
Organism: Geminicoccaceae bacterium; assembly: GCA_050729115.1. Taxonomy (GTDB): domain Bacteria; phylum Pseudomonadota; class Alphaproteobacteria; order Geminicoccales; family Geminicoccaceae; genus JBKPNX01. Next base: position 16,914 of record JBOHKK010000017.1, read on the forward strand.
GCGGCGGGCGCCCGCTCCCGCGCAGCAATGACTCGTGGCGTACGCGTCGTTGTCGCGGCACGCGGCTCCTGCGGAGGTCGGCGCGGCGACGATCGATCGCCGTCCCGCCTGTGATCGAGGCCGGCGCCGGGGACGCCCCAGGGGCCGGTCGAGCGTGCCGAGGCCAATCGACGGGCGTGCTCGCAAAGCCAACGCGTCATCCTACCGGCCTTTCGCCCTCGGTCCCGCCCTGCGCTGGCCGCGCGCCACCCGCGGCCGTCACTCGACGCCCGCCGCCTGCGCCTCCTCCAGGCGGAGGCGGTGCGCGGCCAATCCCTGGAACACCCGCTCCCGGCAGGTCAGGACGATGATCTGAAGCTTGGCAGCCGCGCGCGCCAGAATCTCGAACATCTGCTCGATCCGCTGATCGTCCGAGAACACCAGGGCGTCGTCGAGGACCACCACCGCAGGGCGACCCTGATCCGCAAGCAGCTGGGCGAAGGCGAGCCGGGTGAGGATGGCGATCTGCTCGCGGGTGCCGTCGCTCAGCCGATCGAACGGTTCGGCGCCGCCCATGCGGGCGACCGTCGTGATCCGGAACCCCTCGTCGACCTCGAGATCGGCGCCGGGGAACAGCGCCTCCAGGTAGGGGCGGATGCGGCGTACGAGCGGACCGAGGTAGCGCTCCTTGGCGTCGCGCTCGGCATCCTGCAGCACGCGCAGGAGGAGCTCCAGGGCTTCGACCTCGCGCCGGTATTTGGCGCACTCCCGCTCCAGCTCGTCGCAGCGGCGCCGGGCGCTCGCCAGGCGCTCGTCGACGCCGCCGCCGGCGAGCGCCTGGATGCGCGCGCGCAGACGCTCCATGGCGAGCTCCTGCTCGTGCAGAGCGCCGGCGCGCCGCGCCACGGCCCCCCGCAACTCAGCGATCCGCCGCTCCAGGTCCTCGAGCGACTGCTCCGGCGCCTGCTCGTGCAGCTGGCGCAGGCGCTGCTCACGAAACTCGACATCGCCACGCAGCTTCAGAGCGCGCTCGGCCAGATCGGTCTCGTCCGCCAGCCGCTCGGCTTCGGCGAGATCGGCGCGTAGCTGCTCGAGGCGTTGCTCCGCGTGCTCTCGGCGGGCGACCGCCTGGCTGCGCGCCTCGCCCTTTGCCTGGCGACCGTCGACGGATGCGGCAAGCTCGACGCGTGCCTGGCGCAGTTGGGACAACAGGGCGTTGATCCGGCGCTCGGCCTCGGCGAGCGCGCTCTCGACCGTCGCCGCCTCGGGCCAGGGCGAAGCGCCCTCGCTCTTCGCTCCCAGCCGGGCGGTCGCGCCGGGGAGCGGCCCGCCGGCGGCGAGATCGAATTCCAGCTGGCGCGCCGTGGCGCTCGGCGGCCGCAGCCCGAGGGCCTTCAGCTCCTCCGCGATCCGCCGCTCGGCCTCGCGCAGGCTGCCCTGCAGACGGCGGCGGTCGGGTACCACGGGGCGCACCGTGATCCGACCGACCTCGGTGATCTCGATCTCCAGCGGATCGACGATCCTGAACGACCTGCCGGGCTCGCCAAGCGGCCGACCGGCCACGCGCACCCGCTCGAGCGCCGCCGGATCGAGATCCAGGGCGACCTCGCTCGCGGCCGCGCGCAGCGCCGCGCGGGCGTCATCGCGCTGTCGGATCGCGTGGGTCAGGCGCTGCAGGCCCCGGTGATGAATCCCGGCGGCATCGAACGTCGCCTGCAAGCGATCGACCTTGCCCCCCTGCTCGCCGGTCAGGCGCTCGGTCTCGAGTGCCGCACTCGCCGCATCGGCCTCGACCGCGGCCGCCGCCTGGCACTCGGCTTCCGCTGCCGCCAGCGCCTCGCGCAAGGTGCGGCCCCGGGTCTGCTCGGCCTCCGCATGCTCGAGATCGGTGCGCTTCTCCTTGAGATCGGCCTCCGCCTCCCTGATCTCCGCTCGCTGGACCATGAGCTGGTCGCGCCACTCCATGAGCTCCGCGAGCTCCGCCTCCGCCTGAGTGGCGCTCTGATCGGCGCGCACGCGCTCGTACTCGGCGCGCACGCTGTCGAGCTCGTTGAGATCCCGCTCGAGCTCCTCGCGTCGGGCCTCGAGGTCGACGATCTCGATCTCGAGCGCCTGGCGGGCGTCGTCCGTCTCCTTATACTGGCCGCGCGGGCGTCCGGTCTTGTAGACCAGCTCGTACAGGGCCTGCTCGATCGACTTGATCAACGCGGCGCCGTGATCGCCGCCCAGGACCTCGCCGACCTCGGCCTCGAGAATGGTCTGCAGGGTGCCGCGCGCCCCCGGCGCCATCTCCGGCAGGGCGAACGACTGACCCTGGCCGACCCAGACCAGGCTCCAGATGCCAAGCGCCTCGGCTGCGCTCCGCCGCCCGCCGATCTGGCCGTTTCCCCCGCCGCTCGCAAGCAGGCCGTCGAGCGCCTCCTCGGCGACCTCGCCATGCAGATGGCGCCCGTCGGGCAGGGCAAGCTCGGCGCCTGGACGCCTGAGGAAGCGCTTCTCGATCCGATAGGGTTGGCCGTCGATCTCGAAGCTCAGCGCGACGCGAGGCGAGGCGCCCTCGTGACCGGCCGGCTGGAAGCTCCTGATCGTCTGGGCCTGGGACCGGTGCCGCTCGAACAGGACCGCCTGCAGGGCCGCGAACAGGGTGGACTTGCCCATCTCGTTAGGACCGACGATCAGGTTCAGGCCGTCGGCCATGCCGGTGATCCGGAGCGGCCGGTCGAACTTGCGGAACTGCTCGAGCTCGAGCTCGCGGAGCTTCATGGCGCGCTCAGCTTGCGGTGCTCGGCGTACAGCCGGAGCAGCGCCCGGGCGGCGGTCTCCCGCGCCGGCTCCTCCGGATCGTGGGCCATGGCCTGCAGGCTCTCGGCCGCGATGCGCACGAAGCCGCCATGCGCGATCGCCTCGAGGTCCTCGGGCGACGGGCTCAGCCAGAGCCGACCATCGTCGACCCGGAGGAACCGCAGCGCCGCCCCGAGGTCCTCCAGGACGCGCGCCAGCCGCTCCTGCCCGGCCAGCGACAAGGTGCCCTCCAGGCGCAGATCCACGAGCAGGCATGCCGGGTCCTCGTGCAGCCCGCGCAGGCGCGCTCTGACGATATCGGCGTCGTCCTCGCCGTGGATCTGGATCTCCTCCCGCCGCCAGTCGAAGCGGCCCGTGCGCAGCGGGCTCACCTCGGGCGGGGCGCCGGGCCCGGCAAGCTCCACGAGCAACGCGTGGCCGCCGTCGATGACCCCGAAGTCGTCCACTTCCGGCGTGCCCGAGTACCAGCAGCGCTCGCCGATCAGCTTGCGGCCGTGCCAGTCGCCGAGCGCCAGGTAGGCCAGGCCCGCGCGCTGCGGGCGCGCGGGATCGATCAGGTTGGGCTGGGCGCCGGCGTCCGAGCCGAACGCGCTGATCGAGCCGTGGGCGAGGCCGATCCGGAGCGTCCACCCGGGACTCGGCGCCTGATCCATCCAGGCGGTCGGGTCGGCCGGCGAGCGCCGACGGGTGAGCGGCGCCGGCAGCAGCCGGGCGTGGCCGCCGGCCAGCGCGACCGGCACCGGCTCGAGGTGCGCCCAGACGTTGTCCGGCAGGCCGCGGCGCAGCAGGCGATCCCACGGGCCGCCGGGCTGATGCGGGTCGTGGTTGCCCGGGATGAGATGCCAGGTCACGTCCGGAAAGGCGCGCATGCGCTCGATCGGCTGTCCGAGCGTGCGGTCCTCGGCGGTGGCGACGTCGTAGATGTCGCCGGCGACCAGCACGGTCGGCGCCGCGTGCTCCATCGCCAGGCGACCGATCCGCGAGATCGCCTCCAGGCGCGCCTCCTGCAGCACGCCCACCGTGGCGTCGTCGACGAAGCGGAACACCTTGCCGATCTGCCAATCCGCGGTGTGGATGAAGCGCACAGGCGTCGCTCCGAAACGTGCGTAATGGTGACGAGGCTGGCATGGCGTACGCGCGCGGGCGAAGCCGTCACACGCCGGCTCAACCTCTGCTCTGCATCATCTTCGGTGACTTGCCCGGGACCGGCGAACAACGCAAGATCAAATGTCGGATGGCGAGGGGCGGGGCCGCCGGTTGGTCTGCGGCGTGCATTGCGCGGGCGAGGGCAGGATGGTCGAGCAGGCGGTCCAGCGGCGGCGCGGCGGGCGTGAGGCGAGGCGGGAGCTACGGGCGCAGCCGATCGCCCTCGACCGGCGGGCTGTCGGCCCCGGGCTGAGCGGCGGCCGCTACCGGGCGCTGAGCGAAGCCCAGGTACAGACGATCCATCGGACCGCTCTCGATGTCCTCGAGCAGATCGGTCTGTCGGATGCGATCCCATCCTGCATCGAGCTGATGTCCGCGGCCGGGGGCGTGTTCGGCGCCGATGGTCGGCTGCGGCTGCCGCGGGCCCTGGTCGAGGACGTGTTGGCCCGCGCCGGACGTCGTTTCGTGCTGCCTGCGGCCGATCCGCGGCACGATCTCGAGCCCTGGGACGCCCGAGTGTACTTCGGCACGGCGGGCGCGGCGGTGCACATGGTCGACCTCGACGCTCGAAGCTATCGCGACTCGACGCTTGCGGATCTCTACGACCTCGCCCGCCTGGTCGACCGTCTCGACCACATCCACTTCTTTCAGCGCCCGGTGGTCACCCGCGATCTGCCCGACCCCCGCGAGCTCGATCTCAACACCGCCTACGCCTGCGTCGCCGGCACCGGCAAGCACGTCGGCACCAGCTTCGTTCAGCCCGAGCACGTGGAAGAGGCGGTCGCGATGCTGCATCTGATCGCCGGCGGCGAGGAACGATGGCGGGCGCGGCCGTTCGTTTCCATGTCCAACTGCTTCGTGGTGCCGCCGCTCAAGTTCGCGACCGACGCCTGCCGCTGCCTGGAGGCCGGGGTGCGCGCCGGCATGCCGGTGCTGCTTCTGGCGGCGGGCCAGGCGGGCGCGACCAGCCCCGCGGCGCTCGCCGGCGCCGTGGTGCAGGAGGTCGCCGAGGTGCTGGCCGGTCTGGTCTACGTCAACCTCATCCGGCCCGGCCATCCCGCGATCTTCGGCCCTTGGCCGTTCGTCTCCGATCTCCGCACCGGCGCGATGAGCGGCGGTAGCGGGGAGCAGGCGCTGCTCACCGCCGCCTGCGCCCAGATGGGGCAGTTCTACGATCTGCCCGTGGGGGTGCCCGCCGGGATGAGCGACGCCAAGCTGCCGGACGCTCAGGCGGGTTACGAGAAAGGCATGACCAACCTGCTCGCAGCCCAGGCCGGGGGCAATCTGATCTACGAGTCCGCCGGCATGCACGCGAGCCTTCTGGGCTGCTGCTTCGAGAGCTTCGTGGTCGACAACGACATGTTGGGCGCGATCCTGCGCACCGTGCGCGGTATCGAGGTCACCGAGGACAGCCTGTCGGTCGCGGCGATGCGGGAGGTCTGCAGCGGCGGGCCCGGCCACTTTCTCGGGCACGAGCAGACCCTGCAGCTGATGCAGACCGAGTATCTGTATCCCGAGGTCGCCGACCGCTCGAGCCCCAAGGAGTGGGCCGAGCGCGGCGCCGAGGACGTCCTCGACCGGGCGCGCGCCCGCACGCGTACGATCCTTGCGGAGCACTATCCCGCGCGCATCGATCCGGTCGTCGACAGGGCGATCCGCGCCCGCTTCCCGATCCGCCTGCCGGAGCCGCGCATGCGCCCCGGCAACGGCCGCTGGTGAGCGGCGCTCTACAACGCCCTGCGGCGGCGCAGCGGCGGCACCGGGTGCGGTCGCCGAAACATTCCCCGGCGCCCGGTGTTAATGTGGATGTCCGGCTTGGGAGAGCACGCAGGCATGGAAATCGAGGTCGGCGGCTTTTTCGGCCTCCTGATCCTGATCGCGGACATCTGGGCGCTCGTCAACGTCATCGGCAGTCGGTCGTCGACCGGCGGCAAGGTCCTATGGATCCTCGTGATCCTGCTCCTCCCCCTGGTCGGCTTCCTCGTGTGGCTGGTCGTCGGGCCGCGGGCGTCGAAGGCCGCCTGATCAAGACTGCACCGGACCGACGGACTGGATGGGTCGGGATGCCGCAAAGAACGGCTCTTCTGTTCGCGAACGTCGCCAGCCGGCAGGGGGCCACGGATCTGGCGCCTGCAATCGAGACTCTGCAGGCAGGCGGCGTGCGGATCCTGGACCGACGGATGCCCGATATCCAAAGACTGGGCGCGTGGATCGTCGAGCATCGAAGTGACGTCGATCTGGCGATCATCGGGGGCGGCGACGGCACGCTCAATGCCGCCGCCGAAGCGCTGATCGAGACGGGGCTGCCGCTCGGCATCCTGCCGCTGGGCACCGCGAACGATCTGGCCCGCACCTTGGGGATTCCGGCCGATCCTGTCGGCGCCGCCCGGGTGATCGCCGAGGCGCGCATTCATCGGATCGACCTCGGGCGCGTCAACGGCAAGCACTTCTTCAACGTCGCCAGTCTGGGTCTGAGCGTGCATGTGGCACGACAGTTGGGAGTCGAGGTCAAGCGTCGCTGGGGCGTGCTCGGCTATCCGCTCACGCTCTGGCGCGCGATCAGCGGACGCCGATCCTTGCCCGCCCGGATCGTTTGCGATGGCATGAGTATGCACGTCCGCTCGATGCAGATCTCGATCGGCAACGGGCGCCACTACGGTGGCGGCATGACGATCGCCGCCGACGCCGCGATCGACGACGGCGCGCTCGATCTGGTGATCGTGGCGCCGCAGGGGGTCTGGGAGTTGATGCGCAACCTGCCGGCGTTACTCTGGGGACGGCACGAGAGCGCCCGCCGGATCCGACACTGGCGGTGCCGGGAGATCGAGATCCACACCGTCCGGCCCATTGCCATCAACACCGACGGCGAGGTGACGACGCACACCCCGGCGAAGATCGACGTCGTGCCCGGGGCGATCCCGGTGTTCGTGCCGCAGACGTTCCTGGACAACCGGAGAGCGGACCATGTTGCGGGATGATCGGCAGACTGCCCTGAATGGGGCGATCGAGTCCTGCCTGCACGCGGCGCACGTCCACGAGGACGGTGCGGACCGGATCGGGGAGGATGCGGCGGGCCTGCGGCAGCTAGCCGCACGGCGGCGCCAGGACGCCGAGACCCTGGCGGCTCACTTGCGCCTCCTCGGCGACCTGCCGATGGAGCCCGATCCGGAATATGAGGTGGCGACCGACCTCCTCAGCCACATCAAGTCCGCGTTGGCGGCGGACGAGCGCGGGCAGGTGCTCGAGCGCTCGCAAGCGGCCGAGGAAGCCTTGGCCGAGGCGCTCCGACAAGCGCTGAAGCAGGATCTGGCACCCGACTGCCGAAGCGCCGTCGAAGAGATTCTCGACTCGTGCGCGAAGATCAGGTGGGACGATCTCCGTTGAGATCGCGCTCTCGATGTGGCGCGTGATCCAGCCGTAGAGCGAAGCGGGCATCCGGCGGCGGTTTTACACCCGCATGTGACGGGTCGGGAACAAACCCACGATCTGGTGGTTTAACGATCAACACCGCCGGTCGGATGGCGGGCAAAGCCTACAGCGGGGAGTACCGATGCTGTACTGGGCCGTCGTGTTCCTGGTGATTGCCATCATCGCAGGCCTCTTCGGTTTCGGTGGGATCGCGTCGGCTTCGGCGGGAATCGCGCAGATCCTGTTCTTTGTCTTCCTGATCCTGCTGCTCGCGAGTCTGGTGATGTACTTCGTCCGGGGGCGCAGACCTCCCGCGTAGTGCCGGCGACGGCATGGCGGTCACCCGGCGCGAGGAGGGATCCGGCGCGGGGCACCGTGCGTTCGGCACCGAAGGCGCCCTGACAGACAGAAAAACGTGGAGGTTCGAGTTGCAGGATGGCGGAGGCCTGACGGCCCTGGGCCCACTCGCGAGATCGTGCGCCTGGTGCGGGCGCATGTTCATTGAAATGAGCTCGCATGTCCCTACCATTACCGTGCGCTTGGCTGAGCGGTCAGGTGCGGGAGGGGCCGCCGACCATGCGTGAGACTCTGCAGCACATCGAGGCGGAGATTCCCCGTCTTCGGCGATACGCCCGGTATCTCCGGCGGGAGCCCGATCATGCCGATGACCTGGTGCAGGAATGTCTCGCGCGCGCGATCGCGAAGATCCACACGTGGCAGCCCGGCACCAATCTGCGCGCCTGGCTGTTCGTGATTCTGAGGAACTGTCACATCAACGAGATCCGCCGCGAGCAGCGGACCGATTCGATCGACGATAACCCGACCGACGAGCCGGCGCTGACGACGCCCGGCAACCAGGAAACCAGCGTGGCGTTGGCTGAGGTCCGCAAGGCCTATCTCGGCCTCAGCGAAGAGCACCGTGAGGTGCTGCTTCTCGTCGCCATCGAGGGTCTGCAGTACGAGGAGGCCGCCGCGATTCTCGAGGTGCCGCTCGGCACGGTCCGCTCGCGACTGTCACGGGCGCGCCAGGCGCTGCGTCAAGCCCTCAAGTCGGGCCAGGGGGCGGTTGCGGGCCCGGCGGCGAGCCACTTGCAGGGGGTGCGCCACGGTTGAGCGGCGATGTCCTCGCGCGGATCGCAGCTGATGCGATCCTCGCGTCATACGAAAGGTCCTCCGGCTCTGGCCGACTCCCTCTTCAACTGCGCATTCTGGCGCCGCCCGGATCATACAGCGGCAGGGTGGCGATGCGGGCGGGGCGGTCCTCGCCGAGGATGGTCACGCGGAGCGCGACCTCGGGAACGACGAATCGAGGCTCGATGTACGCGAGCGCAATGCTCGCGCCCACCGTGTGGCCATAGCCGCCCGAGGTGACGAAGCCGACCACGCGATTCTCCGCGAGCACGGGCTCGTCGCCGTAAGCATCGGCATCGGCGGCGTCGACCACCAGAGTCACCAGGCGATGCGACGGCTCTTGGTCGCGCTGCCGCAGCGCCGCCTCGCGGCCGACGAAGTCGCCCTTCTCGAAGTCGATGAACCGCGCGAGGCCGGCCTGCTGCGGCGTGCAGTCCGGCGTGTACTCGCGCAGCCAGGCGCCGAAGCTCTTCTCCAGGCGCAGCGCGTTCAGCGCACGACCGCCGAAGTGGACGAGACCCAGATCCTCGCCGGCCTGGACCAACGCGTCGTACACCGCCAGCTCGTAGGCGGCATCGACGTAGATCTCGAAGCCGAGCTCGCCGGTGAACGACACCCGCGCCACCAGCGCCGGCGCACAGCCGATGTCCATGCGGCGGATGCTGAAGAACGGCAGGGCGTCGGCGGCGATGTCCTCGCCCGCCACGCGAGCGACGAGCTCGCGCGACCTGGGGCCGGCAATCGCGAACCCGAGCCGCTCGGTCGAGATCGGGCGCACCGTGACGCCGGTCTTCGGCAGATGCTCCTCGAACCAGCGCAGATGGAACCGCTCGGCGGCGCCGGAGCCGACGATCATGAACCGTTCCGGCCCGAGCCTCGAGACCGAGAGATCGCCCATCAGCCGCCCCTTGGGGCTCAGCATGGGCGACAGAGCGATCCTGCCCTCAGCGGGCAGCCGGCCGGCGAGCAGCCGGTCCAGCCAGGCCTCGGCGCCCGGGCCCGTCACCTCGTGCTTGCCGTAGTTGGCGATCTCGAGGATGCCCACGCCCGCGCGCACCGCCCGACACTCCCGGCCGACCGGCTCGTGGGCATTGGAGCGACGAAACGTCGGCACCTCGTGCGGCAGGGCGTCCTCGGGCGCGAACCACAGCGCATGCTCGAGGCCGAACGCGGCGCCGAACACCGCGCGTTTCTGCTTGAGACGATCGTAGATCGGCGTGATTCGAAGCGGCCGGCCGGCGGGCAGCTCCTCGTTCGGGAAGGTGATCGAGAAGCGCCGGCTGTAGTTCTCCCGCACCTTGGCGTTGGTGTAAGCCCGGGTGGCGAAGTCGCCGAAGCGCGCCACGTCCATGGCGAACACGTCCATGCCCGGGTCGCCCTCGACCATCCAGCTCGCGAGCGACAGGCCCACCCCGCCGCCCTGCGAGAAGCCGGCCATCACCCCGCACGCCACGTAGAAGTTGCGCAGGCCCGGCACTGGTCCCACCAGGGGATTGCCGTCGGGGGCGAAGGTGAACGGGCCGTTGATCACCCGCTTGATCCCCGCCCGTCCGAGCGCCGGGAAGTGCTGGAAGGCGACTTCCAGGCTCGGCGCGATCCGATCGAGCTCGGGCGCCAGCAGCTCGTGGCTGAAGTCGGCGGGCGTGGTGTGCTCGGCCCAGGGCCGGCAGTCCCGCTCATAGGTGCCGAGCAGCAGACCCTTGCCCTCCTGGCGCAGGTAGATCTCGGCCTCGAAATCGATGCAGTGCGGGAGCTCCGCATCGCGCGCGACGACCTCCGGGAGGTCCTCGGTCACCAGGTAATGATGCGCCATGGCGAGCACCGGCAGCTCGAGCCCGACCAGGCGCCCGACCTCGCGTGCCCAGAGCCCGCCGGCGTTGACCACCGCCTCGGCCTTGATCGTGCCTTCCGGAGTCACCACCAGCCAGCCGCCGTCCGCCTCCGGCTCGAGCTCGACGACCGGGGTCTTGCGGTAGATCTCGGCGCCCGCGAGACGGGCCGCCTTGGCGTAGGCGTGGGTCACCCCGGACGGATCGATGTGGCCCTCGTACGGATCGAACAGGGCGCCCGCGAACTGCCCGGCCTCGATCAGCGGATGGCGCCGTCTCGCCTCCTCGATCGAGATGAACTCGCTCTCGAGGCCGAGCACCTTGCCCCGGGCGTGCGCGGTCCTGAGAAAGTCGAGGCGCTCGGGCGTGCCGGCGAGCATCACGCCGCCGGTCAGGTGGATGCCGCAGGACTGGCCCGAGATCTCCTCGAGCTCGCGGTACAGGCGGATGGTGTAGTCCTGGAGCTTGGCGACGTTGGGATCGCTGTTGAGGGTGTGCATGCCGCCCGCCGCATGCCAGCTGGAGCCGGAGGTCAGCTCGTCGCGCTCGAGCAGCACGACGTCCCGCCAGCCGAGCTTGGTCAGGTGGTAGAGCACGCTGCACCCGACCACGCCGCCGCCGATCACCGCGACTCGAGCATGCGATTTCATCCACGAGCCCTCCCTTGCGTCCAGGCCGCTGCCCCTTATAGCGTGCGCGCCGGATGCCGACAGCCTTGTCAGCGACCCTGTCGTGCTTCTATTCACCGCGTAGATCGGCGAGCGGAGGATCGCATGCGCGGCACCGTGCGCACCGGGCGCCATCCGGCGGAATCGACCAACCGTGGCTCCAAGGCGACGGTGCGGCGCTTCAGCCCGAGCGATGGCGCCCCGGATCGATGAGGTTCGTCCATCCGGAGGCGCTGCTGCTCCTGCTGCTGGTGCCGGTGCTGCTGGTCGCGGTGCGGCGGCGGACGGTGCGTAACGCGATCGGCTTTCCGGTCAGCGCCGAGCTGGCGCGGCTGCGGCCGTCGGCGGCCGCCCGGCTGCACGCTGCTCTGCCCGCCTTGCGGGTCTTGATCGTGAGCCTCGCGGTGCTCGCGCTTGCCGGTCCGCAGTGGGGTGTCGAGACCACCAAGATCGAGCGCGAGGGCATCGCGGTCGCGATGGTGATCGACACCTCCAGCAGCATGAGCGCGATCGACCTGCGCCTGGAGGACCGGCCGAGCAACCGCCTCGAGGTGGTCAAGGCGACCTTTCGCGACTTCGTGACCGGCAGCGGGCTCGGCCTCGACGGTCGTGGCGGCGACGTTATCGGCATGGTCACCTTCGCCCGCTACGCCGACAACATCAGCCCGCCGACCCTCGATCACGAAGCGCTGCTCGGGCTGCTCGACCAGGTCGGCATCGTCGAGTTGCCGACCGAGGACGGCACCGCGATCGGGGATGCGATCGTGCGCGCCATCGACCTGCTCGGCGAGGCCGACGGCGCCAGCAAGGTGATGATCCTGCTGACCGACGGCAGCTACAACGCCGGCGAGGTCGAGCCCCTGGTCGCGGCGCAGATCGCCGGCGCCTACGGGATCAGGATCTATGCCATCGGGGCCGGCACGCGCGGCACGGCGCTGATGCCGGTGCCCGCGGCCGACGGCGGCACCGACTACCGGCCTTCTGAGGTGACGATCGACGAGGCGACCCTCGAGCAGATCGCGCAGCTGACCGACGGCCGCTATTTCCGCGCGACGGACGCTGCGGCGCTGCGCTCGATCTATGCCGAGATCGACCGGCTGGAGAAGGGCCGAAACATCGCCGAGCACCACCAGCGCTACGTCGAGGTCTATCCGCTGGTGGTCGCCCTTGGCCTGATCCTGCTGGTGCTCGAGATCGTCATGGCCAACACCCGCCTGCGCACCATTCCCTGAGGCAGGAGCAAGGGATGCGCTTCGCCGCCTGGCCCGCCGTCTACCTGCTCGCGCTGGTGCCCGCGCTGCTGGCTCTCTACGCCTATGGCTTCCGCCGGCAGCGCCAGGCGCGGGCGGCGTTCGTCGCCCATAACCTGGCGCCGCGGCTGCTGCCGCCGGTCGGTCGGCGACGCCGGTGGCTCCGGGCGTCCTGCCTGGTCGGGGCCGCGGCCTGCTTCGTGGTCGCGCTGATGCAACCAGAGTGGGGCGGCGGCGCCAAGGAGCTGCCGCTGCTTGGCCGCGATCTGATCGTGCTCTTGGACGTGTCGCACAGCATGCTCGCGCAGGACGCCCTGCCGAACCGGCTGGCCCAGGCCAAGGCGGCGGCGCGCTCGCTGGCACTCGCGGTCCAGCGCGACGGCGGTCATCGGCTCGGCCTGTTGACCTTCGCCGGGCGCGCCGACGTGCAATGCCCGCTGACCCGCGACTACGGCCTGTTCCTCAAGCGTCTCGAGGATGCCACACCGGATGGCGTCGCGCGACGCGGAACGTCGATCGGCGAGGCCGTGCGCCAGGCGGTCCGCGCCTTCGGCGAGCTGGCGCCGGGCTACACCGATCTGGTGCTGATCACCGACGGCGAGGACCACGCGAGCCTGCCTCTGGAGGCGGCGCAGATGTTGGCGACGCTGCAGATCAGCCTGTCCACGGTGGGCGTCGGCGATCCGAGCCGCAGCGTACCCATCCCGATCGCCGCCGGCGACGATGGCGTCGACTATCTGATCCACAACGGCGAAGAAGTGCTGAGCCGCATGCGCAGCGGGCTGCTGGTCGGGATGGCGCAGGCGGCGGACGGCACGTACATCGGCGGGAACGCCGGCCCGGCCAGGCTCGATCGGTGGTACGCCGAGCAGGTCGCGCCCAAGCCTCGCCGCGAGCTGGAGTCGGCCACGAGCAAGGAGCTCGCGCCGCAATACCGCTATTTCATTGTCCTGGCGACCCTTCTACTCGTGCTCGAGCTGATCATGCGCGCATCGCGAGGGGACACCGCGTGAACCAGATGGTGAGAGCAGGGCAACCGCGTTCGCGGCTCTTTGCGGGCCTGTTTGCGCTGCTGCCGATCCTCGGCGGGGACCAGGCGGAGGTCGCGGTGCGCGAAGGCAACAGCCTTTACGAGGCGGGCCAGTTCGAGGCGGCGCTGCGCCAATACGAGGCGGCGGCCGAGGAGCTGCCCGGATCGGCGGTGATCGAGTTCAATCGCGGCAACGCCTTGTTCAAGAGCCGCGATCAGGAGCAGGCGCTCGATCACTATCTGGCTGCGCTCGCGACCGACGATCCGGACCTTGCCAGCCGGGCCAAGTACAACATCGGCGTGATCAAGTATCGCCAGGCGCTCGCCGCCGCGCAGCGCTACGAGGACGCGCTGGCGCTGACCCGGGCGGCGATCGGGTATTTTCGCGACAGCCTCAGGCTCGATGGCGGCCGCGCCGACGCCCGCTACAATCTGGAGCTGGCCTACCGGTTCCATCGCCGGCTCGAGCAGGAGCTGCTCCATGCGCAGCGGAACGCACAGACCCCAGGCGAGAAGACCTCGCTCCGCCGCGGCCAGGCGTTTTCCGACAAGATCCGAAACGAGGGCAGCGGCCAGCGCGATGCCCGCTCGGATCTGAACCGGCGGCAGCACGGCCAGCGGGCCAACGAGACGCCCGAGATCTTCTCCAACAACGACGAGACGAGCAAGCCGCCTGAGATGGCGCGCCTGCCCATGGCGATGAGCCCCGATGCCGCGCAGCAGCTGATGGAGCAGTTGCGCCAGCGCCTGGACGCGGCCGAGATCCGCCGTCAGGAACGGCGGCGCAACCGGCTGCAGCAGGCCGACGAGCCGACCCCCTGGTAGGACGGCTCCCTCTTCGCGCTGCCTCACCTCGAGGAAACCGCATTTACAGCGAGACCTGGCGCGGTCATTCTGAGGTCGCGCGCAACCATGGGTTTTCAAAAGGCGAGTTGTCGGCACACAGGGAGGCTCCAAATGGCGACCAGGGACGAAGGCATTCGCGCGATTCATGCGACGGGACAGGACGGGCTCAGCCGCCGCGACCTGATGCAGGGAGCGGGTGCGCTCGCGCTCACCGCCGCCGCCGGGTCGGTGACGCTGGGAGCGGCCCGTACCGCTCGGGCGCAGGTGCCCGGTGAGGTCGGCCATGTGACGACCAACGACGGCGTCAGCCTCTATTACCTCGAGGCCGGGTCCGGCAAGCCGATCCTGATGATCCCGGGCTGGTCCCAGACCGCCGAGCAGTTCAAGCATCAGATCACCGGGCTGTCCGACCGCTACCGGGTGATCGCGGTCGACATGCGCGGCCACGGCGAGTCCGACAAGCCGGACTTCGGCTACAAGATCAGCCGCTTGGCCAAGGACGTGCACGACATGATCCACGCGCTCGACCTCGACGCGGTGAACATCCTCGGCCATTCCATGGGCTGCTCGGTGATCTGGAACTACTACGACATGTTCGGGCCGGAACGGCTGTCCAAGCTGCTCCTGATCGATCAGATGCCGATGATCACCAGCAATCCCGCTTGGTCGGAGGCGGAGCGGATCGATGCCGGCGCCATCTTCACGCCGCAGTCGCTGTACGAGACGATCAACGCGCTGGCCGGCCCGGATGGGGTCGAAACCACTCGGGGCTTCATCGGCAACATGGTGACCAAGGCCATCCCGGAAGAGGACAAGGCCTGGATCATCGAGCGCAACCTCCGGATGCCGCGCCAGCACGCCGCGACCCTGCTCTACAACCACAGCACCACCGATTGGCGCGATCTGATCCCGCGGATCGAGCTGCCGAGTCTGGTGGTCGGCGGCCGCATCAGCGTGGTGCCCTGGCAATCGCAGGTTTGGATCAGCGAGCAGGTCCAGGGCGCGCGCCTCGAGATCTTCGAGGAGAAGGAAGGCGGCAACCATTTCATGTTCATCGAGGGCCACGAGAAGTTCAACGCCATCGTCGCCGACTTCGTCGGCTGAGCGAGAACTCGGGTAAAACATAGGCCGGCGTTTGCTGCCCTGCGGCGCCACGGAACCTGAGAACTCCGGGAGCACCATGACGCGTGGTGCCCGCAGCCCCCGCCCGAGAGCGCGTGCGGGACAAGGTCAAGATGGTCCGCCGCGAGGTGGTGCGCCTCGACATCTGCGGCTCGCGCTCGGCAATCGCCGAAAGCCGGGGCGAGGCCGGCGCCGGGTGTCGATTGGTGCGCGTTGGCACGTCCGACCAATTCGGGCCCGCCGACGCACCTTTGTCGTCACTGTGGATGGCCAAGGTGTGGCCAAGTGCAGCCGCGAGATGCTAAGTTGAGAGCCGCGCACGGCTCTACCAACTCGGATCTGTGAGGAGTGGCCGGACAGATGGCGCTCGCTCGATGATCCGGCGTCTCTGCAAGGCGTAACACCTCAAGAGATCGATGCGTTGGCGCAGCAGCGTGGGTGGCGAGGCCGGCCGACGCGGAACAAGGATGGCATCCGATGGCAAGATCCAGCAACCCAGGGAGCCGACCAGGTTCGTCGACACCGAGGCAATCCGGCCGATCCAGACCCAGTGAAGCGTGGTCCGTACGCGAGGCTGACCCGCACGGGCGTGAGGCATCCCCGTCCGATCCCGCTGGCAGGGAATCCGACCCTGGAATGAACTCAGAGATCGTGGAACGTGAGATTCTGTCCTTGGCGACCGAGGACTACCAGGGCCTTTGGGAAGTCCGCTCGCACATCGAGAAAGCTGGCGTGACGCCCGGCCAGGACGCCAAGAGAGCGGCTACGAAGGGGGCGTTAAGCCTGCACCAGCGTGGTTGGATCGAGATCTTCGAAGGCTCGCTTCTGGAGGGCAGCGCGACCCCGCTCGCAAGGGAGCAGGCCATCCGGATCCTGCAGGATCCGGCCTCGTGGAATTTACCCCGCAGCAACACGCGACAGCTGTTGATTGGTGCGACACCGGAAGGCGAACAGGCTCATCTAAGTCGCACGTCAGATCCCGTTGCGGTCTAGCATCACCTGCCAGTGTAGTTCGCTGGAGCGGCCGCGCGTCACGCCTCGAGCGGCGGTTTGGCGTCCGGCGCTCTCGCATCGACCAGCAAATCATGCGCGTAAGGCAGGATCTCCATTCGTTGCCCCGCTCGGGCGTCGCGTGGAGCAATCTCGGATACCACCACAGCGGAACGAGATCTCCCGCCGTCTTGCAGGAGCACGTACATCCGCTGGTCGTCGAAGCGGACGCCCGCGATCTGATTCCCGTCCTCAGCTTCTGCCAAAGCGCTCACCTCGGACGATCGCCGACGAGCGTCACCCGGTGCATCACGCGGCGATGGCCGTGGTAGTCGTTCAGGGGATAGTGCTGGCTCGCCCGGTTGTCCCAGAATGCGAGCGAGCCGGGCTGCCAGCGGAAGCGGCAGGTGAACTCGGGCTTGATCTGGTGTGCGAACAGGTAGCTGAGCAGCGGTTCGCTCTCCTCCTCGGTCATGTCCTCGAAGCGCAGCGTGTGCGCGAAGTTGGCGTACAGCGCCCGGCGTCCGGTCTCGGGGTGGGTGCGCACGACCGGGTGCACCGCGCTGATCGCTTCGGGATCGGCCGCCGTGCCGCGCTTCGTGTGCATCTCCTCACGGGTCTTGAGGGTGACCGGCTTGCCGGCGACGTTGACCCCGCGCAGGTCCTCGAGCAGGCGCCGCATGCCGTCCGATAGCGTCTCGTAGGCCAGGTACATGTTGGCGAACATGGTGTCGCCGCCGGCGGGCGGCGTCTCCAGCGCGTACAGCAGCGTTCCCAGCGCCGGGCGCTCGAGATACGCGGTGTCGGAATGCCAGATGCCGCCGAAGTTGGTGCGCTCGTGCGGCTCCTTGATGACCGGCAGGACCAGCGGGCACTCCGGCAGGCCCTTGATCAACGGATACTCGGCGGGCTCGCCGAAGCGCTCGGCCAGCGCCAGCAGCTGCTGCGGCGACAGCTCCTGATCGCGAAAGAAGATCACCACGTGCTCGAGCAGAGCGGCGCGTATCTCCCGGATCGTGTCGTCGCCCTGGGCTTCGGCGAGATCCACGCCGAAGATCTCGGCGCCGATGGCGCCACTCAGAGGTCGGACTTCCAGACGAGACTTGGTCATGAGCGACATGGGCGATCTCCCTGACGAGCCGGCTTCCCGCAACACTAGACCATTTTCCCCTTGGGTGGACCCGCGGCCCCGGCCCGCTCCCCCTCCCAACCACCCAGCGATGGTACCC
>JBOHKK010000018.1:0-33022 GCA_050729115.1 Geminicoccaceae bacterium
GCCTTGGCCTGCAGCGCCTGGAGGGTGCGCAGCGCGCGCAGGAACTCGGCGAGCGCGGCGCCGCGGTAGCGCAGCAGGGTATCGAACGACCTGGTGCCGTTGCCGTCGCGGATCAGGCCGAGGCCGAGGGTGCCAGTCGGGATGTGATGCTCCTCGAACAGCTCGCTCTCGATGCGATCGGCCCGGGCGAGCCGCCAGGCGGCCGACACGGCGCGCTCGGCGAGCACCGCCTGGAGCGCGCCCACGGGCGCCAGATCCACGAGCAGCGCCGCCGCGAACGCCTTGAACTCGGTCGCATCTTCCTCCGGGAGCACGAGGAACCTCTCGGCCCGCAGGCCGTGCTTCAGCGCGTTTTGCGCCGAGCGCGCCTTACCTTCGGGCGACTTCGGCCCGCGCGACTTCGCGCCGTTCTTGCGGCTGGCCTCGGCGCGGGCGCTGCTCGTGGGGACGGCCGCGCGACGCGCGACGCCGACACTGGACATGGCGGGACTCCTTGCTTGGCTGGTCGGGATGGAGGCGGAAGGGTGCGGCAGAAATGGCGGCGCCACCTGGAGCGGACGCCTCCGGGACAGCCTCAGTCTAGCCGATGATAGGAATATTGTCCAGACCAGGTGCGGGAAGCCACCCCCACCACGTCAACGTTTCGTTAACCTTGACGCTTTAGCATCCTTTCCATGTCAGGGTGGGAATCCGTCGCCGCGCCAGCCTCGGACAAAAGCGGCCGCCCCGGAAGGACGGTGAGGGCGAAATGGTTCCTGACACCTTTTCGCTTTCCTCTGACACCTTTTCGCTTTCCTGAGGGCGAAATGGTTCCTGACACCTTTTCTCTTGACACCTTTTCTCTGCGGAAGGATGATTCTACATTCCGGAGGCGATGGATGCTCGACCCGGTGTCGTCCCTTGAAGGGGGCTGGCGCGCTGATCGGGCAGATCTACCCCACGACCCACTACCTGACTATCGCCCGCGGCACCTTCTCGAAGGCGCTGGATTTCTCGGATCTTGGAATGTCGTTCATCCCGCTGCTGATCGCCGTACCGGTGTTGCTCGGGCTGTGCGTGGCGCTGCTGAAGGAGCAGGAGACCTGAGCCATGCGCGCCGCCAACATCCTGCATCTGTCGGGAGAAACGGTGTCAGGAAGCTTTTTTCGGGGAGAACGGTGTCCCGGGGAGAAAGGAACCCTTTTTCGACACGCCAATGAGCGCTCGATGAAGGTGCCCGCGGGCGCCGCGGCGGGGACGATGCGCGGCCACTCCCACGGTTTGGTGAAAGTTCCCCGCCACATCCCGCGCCTGGCCTTTCGGGCGAGCGCCCACCCCGCCGACACCAACCTCCGGCCGATGTCGATGCCATTGGGAGAGAAGCATTTGGCGACCAAGCGGCCGTGGCGATCCCGCCCGACCGCCTCGCAGCGAAGCTTGACACCGGCCGTGAGGGCCTCGAGGGCGGCCAAAGCCATCGCGCCGCACGCTATTTGCCTGCCCAACCAACCGAACGTCTGGTCCAGTTCGGGCGCATCGATGCCGTGCAGCCTCACGAGCTTCCCGGCCACGATGATGGTGTCGCCATCGACGACCCTGGCGGGGCCGGTGAGGGAATCGGCACGCCAGCTGAACATCAAAATTGCAGCGAGATCGGTCGCGAGACGTCTGAGCATTCGATACTGTACGCTGCCGGACCTTTCACTGGTGGAGCATATGCGGGTTGGGGTTGCTACTTCGTGTATGGGATCCGGGTAAGGCACGGGACTTGCTGCATGGCTCTCGAAGCTCGGCTTTTCGGATGCCAGCGGAATGCTCGAAGCTTCGGCTGAGGATTGCCTGTCGGCAGATTCGGACATCGCATGGTAGCGTCGCCATGCCAGGGCTCGGCGCCAGCTTCGGCGGGACCCATGTTCGCACCAATGTGGAGGGACGCATGAGGAGCACGGTCATCCCCTGCCTGCGCTATTGCGAGGCCAGGCGAATGCTCGAGGGGCTTTGTGACGTCCAGGGGACTGAAGGACGACCGACATGAGCGATGAGCTGGTCTTCTACACCAACCCGATGTCGCGCGGGCGGATCGTCCGTTGGATGCTCGAGGAGGTCGGCCGGCCGTATCGGACCGAGCTCCTCGAATACGGCACCACGATCAAGGCACCCGCGTATCTCGCGATCAACCCCATGGGCAAGGTGCCGGCGCTGCGTCACGGTGATGCCGTGGTGACCGAGGGTGCCGCGATCTGCTGCTATCTGGCCGATGCGTTCCCGGAGGCTGGGCTCGCGCCGCCGCCGGGCGACCGGCTGCGCGGGCCGTACTATCGCTGGATGTTCTTCGCCGCCGGTCCCCTCGAAGCGGCCGCGACCAACAAGGCGTTCGGTTTCGAGGTGCCGGCCGAGCGCAAGGGCATGGCGGGTTACGGCAGCCTCGCAGACGTGATGTCGGTGCTCGAGGCTGCGCTCTCTCGGCCGGCGTATCTCGTCGGCGATCGCTTCACCGCCGCCGACCTCTACGTCGGCTCTCACATCGGCTGGGGGATCAGCTTCGGCACGATCGAGAAGCGTCCGGCGTTCGAGCGTTACGTCGAGCGGATCAGCACGCGACCAGCCGCGCTCCGGGCGCGCGCAATCGATGACGCCCTCGTTTCGGACAACCAGCAGCCGGCTCCAAACGGTGCCCTGAGGTCTGCTGCAATGTCCGGGTCCGGGCGGGCATAACCTCGACGGCAACCGATGATCTTCGAGCGGGTCGAGTACCTGGAGCGGCTGCGCAGGACCAGGGAGCGCATGGCGGCGCGCGGCATCGACGTGCTGCTGCTCTCCGATCCCGGCAACATCAACTACCTCTCGGGCTACGACGGCTGGTCGTTCTACGTGCACCAGGCGCTGCTGGTGGCCCAGGACGAGGAGCAGCCGGTCTGGATCGGACGCGGCCAGGACGCCAATGCCGCCCGGGTCACGACTTTTCTGGAGCCCGCCAACATCGTCCCCTACTCCGACGATTTCGTCCAATCGGAGGTCAAGCATCCGATGGACTTCGTCGCCAATCAGCTGAAGTCCCGCGGTTGGGACCGGCGTCGCATCGGCCTGGAGATGGACAGCTTCTACTTCACCGCCGCCTCCTTCGAGTCGCTGCGCCGCAACCTGCCCGAGACCCCGCTGCTCGACGCCAGATCCCTGGTCAATTGGGTGCGGGTCGTCAAGTCGGATGCCGAGATCGTGCTGATGCGCCAGGCGGCGCGCATCGTCGAGCAGGTCATGCAGGTGGCGATCGACGCCGTGGCGCCCGGGGTTCGCCAATGCGATGCCGTGGCCAGGATCTACGAGGCGCAGATCCGCGGCACCGCCGCGTTCGGCGGCACCTACACCGCGATCGCGCCCTTGCTGCCGACCGGGATCGGCACCTCGACGCCGCATCTCACCTGGGACGACGCGCCGTTCCAGCCGGACACGCCGACCATCCTGGAGCTCGCCGGCTGCCGCAGCCGCTATCACTGCCCCATGGCGCGCACGGTCCACCTGGGGCCGCCGCCGCGGCACCTGGACGACACCGCCAAGGTGGTGGTCGACGGCCTGAACGCCGCGATCGGGGCGGCGCGCCCGGGCGCGCTCACCGAGGACGTCGAGGCCGCCTGGCGCCGCGTGATCGAGCGCCACGGCATCGTCAAGGAGTCGCGGATCGGCTACTCGGTCGGGCTCGGCTATCCGCCCGACTGGGGCGAGCGCACGCTGAGTTTGCGCCCGGGTGACAAGACCGAGCTCCGGCCCAACATGACGGTGCACGTGATCCCCGGAATCTGGCAGGACGACTGGGGCATCGAGATCAGCGAATGCATCCTGATCACCGAGGCCGGCGCCGAGACCTTCTGCGATGTCCCCCGTCAGCTGTTCGTCAAGACGTAGCGGGTCCGCCGGGGCGACCGGAATGCCGCGGGGCTGCGACGAACCTTGTGAGGCCGGTATCAGTTGCCCACCGGCAAGGTCGGCCCGGCGCATGAAACCGGGTCGCCGAACCGCCAGCGTCTTCGCAGCATCATCGCCAGGGCGCGCCAGCGCCCGTGGCGATCCAGGAGCGGCCTCTGGATGGCTTCGTCGCTGCGCTCCTCGCAATGACGGTGCCGAGCGTGGCGTCCAAGCTGCTTTCTACACGACCTGCGAGCGGCGGGGTGTCTTGGTGAGGATCTCGCACCCTTCTTCCGTGAGCACCGCGGTGTTGGAGAAGAAGTAGTCGCCGCGGCCGGTGCCCATCAGCCAGGACAGCAGATGGAACACCATGCCCGGCTGGAGCACCAGGTCGCTGTCGTGGCGCAGCCCGACCACCATGCTGCCGCCGGTCCAGCTCGGCGGGAAGCCGAGACCGACCACGTAGCCGCAGTGGTGGCGGCGATAGTGCGCGAGACCGGCCTCGTCGACCCGGCTCTGCCAGGCCCGATAGACCTCCGCGGCGGTGACCTCGGGGCGGATCGCGCCGGTCACGCGATCGAACGCCTCGATGCAGATCTGCTCGATCTCCAGGGTGCCGGGCGGCCGCCGGCCGATGAACACGAAGCGGCCGGCGGGGGCATGATAGCGATTGACGCAAGCGGCCATCTCCAGGAGCAGGCCCTCGCCCTCGACCAGGGCGCGGTCCTGCCAGGTGGTGTGCTCCTGGCCCAGGCGCGGGGTCGGACGGATGAACGGGCCGAACCCCGGGGTGCCGCCGCCGGCCAGGATCATCGCCCGGTGCGCCTCGGCGGCGACCTCGCGCTCGTTGACGCCGGCTTGGGCGGCGTCGATCGCGGCCTGCATCATGGCGTCGGTCACCGCCGCCGCCTGGCGCGTGAACGCGATCTCCTGCGGCGACTTGATCAGGCGCAGCTCGCCGATCAGCCGCGAGGCGTCGAGCCAGGTCGCGCTCGGGGTGCCGCGAAGCAGCGCCTCGTAGACCCGCGGCGGGAAGAACAGGCTGTGCTTCTCGACGCCGATGCGCGCGTTCTCGAGGCCGTGGTCGTGGAGGACGCCGCAGGCGACCCGTGCCGCGTCCTCGTTGTCGGCATAGCCGACGAAGCTGGCGCCGGTGACCTGGTCCGCGACCGTGATCCGCTCCATCGCCCGCGCGATCAGGATCATCTCGCCCGCCGCCGTGACGATCAGCAGATGGAGCGCGAAGAAGCCCTGATGGTCGAGACCCGTGAGATAGAAGATGTTCTCGGGGGTGGTCACCACGAGGGCGTCGAGCCCGAGCCCTGCCATCGCGGCGCGGACGCTTGCGAGGCGGGCATCGAACTCGTCGTCGGAGAACACCGGGAATTCGCTCATCGTGCCCCCTCTGCTGGTCACTTCCGGCGTAATCTACGGCGGCGTTTTTGGCGATTCCAGTCGCGCGGCGTCGGCGTTGAGGCACCGAGCTCGAGGCGGCGACCTTGCAACATCGGAAGAGCCACTTTAGGGTTTGCGGCAGAGGGCGCCGCTATCGCGGCGCATCGTCGTATCAAGCTCAGGGAGGGCAAAGGATGAAATTCCTCGATCGCTGGCTCTTGGGCGCTGCCGCGCTCGCCTTGACCGTGACCGGCGCCAACGCGCAGGACCTGCTCGACGAGACCAAGGAGAGCGGTTCGATCTCGGTCGGGATCGCGAACGAGGCGCCCTACGGCTATGTCACGCCCGAAGGCGAGCTCACCGGCGAGGCGCCGGAGATCGCCAAGCACATCCTGGCCGAGATGGGCATCGAGGACGTCGAGGCCGTGGTCACCGAGTTCGGCTCCCTCATTCCCGGCCTCAAGGCGGGCCGCTTCGACATCGTCGCTGCCGGTATGTTCATCACGCCCGCGCGCTGCGAGCAGGTCGCCTTCTCGGAGCCGACCTACGGCATCGGCCAGGCGTTCCTGGTCGAGGAGGGCAATTCCCAGGGTCTCCAGACCTACGAGGACATCAAGGCGAATCCGGACACGACCCTTGCCGTCATGGCCGGGGCGGTGGAGCGCACCTACGCCCGCGACGCCGGGATTCCGGACGACCAGGTCATGGTCGTGCCCGACACCGCTGCAGGTACCGCCGCGGTGCAGGCCGGCCGGACGGATGCCTTCGCGCTGACCAGCCTCTCGATTCGGCGCCTGGCCGAAGGCGCGGCCGGGGTCGAGATGGCGGAGCCCTTCGGCGAGGTGGGCGACTTGAACGTCACCGGCCATGGCGGCTTCGCCTTCCGGCCGGAGGACCAGGCGTTCCTCAAGGAGTTCAACCAGCACCTCGCCGACTTCATCGGCACCGAGGAGCACCTGGAGCTGGTGGCGCCGTTCGGCTGGACCGAGGACGAGCTGCCGGTCAAGACCACGGCGGAGCTGTGCGCGCCGGACAGCTGATGCCGCAGCCCGGCCGGCCACGCCCGCGCTGGCGCGCGTCCGGGCGGTTGCCGCGCGACGAACGGCGAGGGCGCCGCTGCCTGAGCCGCGCCCCGGCGCTTGCGCCGTTCGGGACGGAGAACAGGGAGAACAGGAGGAGCGGACAGGGTGGATCAGGAGGGTCGCTTCGGCTATCGACACATCTTCATCTGCTTCGTGGTCAGCTTCGCGGCGGGGCTCGCGGTAGCGAGCTTCGCCGACTTCCGCCTGTTCCTGCCGGCGCTGCTCGAGGGCGCCTGGGTCACGATTCAGATCACGGTGGTGTCGTGCGCGCTCGCCGTGGTCTGGGGCCTGCTCGCGGGCCTCGGCAAGATGTCGCCGTTCTGGCCGGTGCGCTGGCTCGCCATCACCTACATCGAGATCTTCCGCGGCACCTCCGCCCTGGTCCAGCTGTTCTGGCTGTTCTTCGTGCTGCCGCACCTCGGCCTCACGCTGGCCCCGATCCCGGTCGCGATCGCGGCCCTGAGCCTGAACGTCGGGGCCTATGGCGCCGAGGTGGTGCGTGGCGCCATCCTGGCGGTGCCCAGAGGCCAGTACGAGGCGACGACGGCGCTCAACATGAGCTCCTTCGTACGCATGCGCCGGATCATCCTGCCGCAGGCGATCGCCGCCATGATCCCGCCCTGGGGCAATCTCTTCATCGAGCTCTTGAAGGCGACCGCCCTGGTCTCGCTGATCACCGTTTCGGACCTGACGTTTGAAGCCTATCAGCTCAACCAGGCGACGTTGCAGACGGTCCAGATCTTCACGCTCGTGCTCTTCATCTACCTCGGCATCGCGCTGGTCATCACGTTCTTGATGCGGGGGCTCGAGCGCCGGGTCGCTCTGGCCGGCGGACGGGGGTAGGCCCGAGCATGCTGTTCGACTGGGAGTTCGCGCTCGAGATCCTGCCGCGCCTCGCGCAGGCCGCGATCGTCACCATCGAGGCGACCTTCGTCGGCTTCGCCCTCGCCGCGGTGCTGGGCCTGGCACTCGCCCTCCTGCGGCGGTCCGAGAACCCATGGGTGAGCTTGAGCACGGCCGGCTTCGTCGAGTTCATTCGCTCGACTCCGGTGCTGATCCAGATCTTCTTCATGTTCTACGTGTTCCCGCAGTTCGGCATCGTGATCCCGGCGTTCCTCGCGGGCGTACTGGCGCTCGGCATCCACTACGCGTCCTATTGCTCGGAGGTGTATCGGGCCGGGCTCGAGAGCATCCCGCGCGGCCAGTGGGAGGCGTCGGTGGCGCTCAACCTCAGCCCGTCCCGCACCTACACGGACATCATCATTCCGCAGGCGATCCCGCCGGTGGTGCCGGCGCTCGGCAATTACCTGATCGGCATGTTCAAGGAGACGCCGCTGCTCTCGGCGATCGCCGTGCTCGAGCTGATGCAGACCGCCAAGATCATCGGCTCGGAGACTTTCCGTTATGTCGAGCCGATCACCATGGTCGGCCTGTTTTTCCTGATCATGAGCCTGGTCTCGGCGGTCGGCGTTCGCCGGGTCGAGTGGTGGCTCAAGACGCGCAGAGGGTGAGCCATGGCCGAAGCGATCACGGAACCGAGGGACGAAGCGACCGCAGAGCCTGCGGCCCCTCCAGACCTCATGGTGCGCTTCAAGGGCGTGACCAAGCGCTATGGCGCCCTGACGGTACTCGACCAGCTCGACCTCGACGTCGCCACCAACGAGCGGGTCGCGATCATCGGCCCCTCCGGCTCGGGCAAGACCACCGTGCTGCGCATGCTGATGACGCTCGAGCAGATCGACGAGGGCGTGATCGAGGTCGACGGCGAGCCGCTGACCCACATGCCGCAGAACGGCCAGCTGGTGCCGGCCGACGAGCGGCACCTGCGCCGGGTGCGCGGCAAGATCGGCATGGTGTTCCAGCACTTCAACCTGTTCCCGCACATGACCGCGCTCCAGAACTGCATGGAGGCGCCGGTCTACGTCCTCGGCCTGTCCAAGGGCGAGGCGCGCGAGCGGGCGCTCGAGCTGCTCGCGATGGTCGGGCTTGCGGACAAGAAGGATCAGTATCCGAGCCGTCTGTCCGGCGGCCAGCAGCAGCGGGTCGCGATCGCGCGCGCGCTCGCCATGCGCCCCAAGGTCATGCTGTTCGACGAGGTGACTTCGGCGCTCGACCCCGAGCTGGTCGGCGAGGTCCTGAACGTGATCCGGCGCTTGGGCTCCGAGCACGACCTCACCATGCTCATGGTCACCCACCAGATGGGCTTCGCCAGGGAGTTTGCGGACCGGGTCTGCTTCTTCTACGCCGGCAAGATCGCCGAGGCGGGGGCGCCCGACCAGCTCTTCACCAACCCTCGCAACGAGCGCACGCAGCAGTTCCTGTCCGCGGTGCTCGAGGCCGGCTGAGCGCTTCGAGCGGGCTCACGAAGTTGGTTCGCCCGGCAGCCGTTGGGCGCAGCCGACCCGGCCGGCCCCGCACGCGATCCTGACCGCGAGGATCAGGACTTCGCAGGGGCGATCTCGGGGGGCTTACGCCAGGGCGCCGCGCCTGCCCGTCGCCTCGGCCCCCTTCGGCCAGGCACGCTTGACGCACAGCCATTGCTGCGGCTGCTCGCGGATCCACTGCTCGAACAGGCGGTTGACGTGGCGCATCATGTGGATCGCCTGATCCTTGTCCGAGCCGAGCGCGAGGTCAGGCCGGACCGGCTCGTACACGGTGAGGCGAAAGCGGGCATCGCCCAAGCGCTCGACCCGGACCGGGACGAGGTCGCAGCCGAAGCGCAAGGCGAGGCGGGCGGGGGCCAGGGTCGTCCACTTGTCGAGGCCGAAGAACGGGATCGGGAGCCCGTCGTCATCGCGCGCGTCGACGACCAGGCCGACCGAGCGGCCCTCGCCGAGCTCGCGCACCAAAGGACGCGCGCCCTCAGCCAGGCTCACCAGCCGGCAGCCCAGCGCTTCGCGCCGGCGCCGCAGCATGCGATCGATGAAAGGGTTCCGGCTCGGCGCATAGATGGCGGTGATCGGAATGCCCTGAGCGCGGGCGGCGGCGGCAGGCAGCTCCCAATTGCCGACGTGCGCGGTGACGAACACCCCATGCCTCTTGCCGGCGCGGTAATCGTCCAGGTTCCACTTCTCGACGAACTCGAAGTGGCCGTCGAAATCGTCGTGGCAGATCGCCTGGAAGTGCGGGTATTCGCCGAGGACCGCGCCGGCGTTGCCCCAGACCTCGCGCAGGAGCACCGCGCGCCCTCTCTTGCCCAGCGCGGGGAACGCCAGCATCAGATTGCGTTGGATATGCGCGCTTTTTCCCAGGCGCGGACCGATCGCCTTGAGCAACCGGCGGCCGAACGCCGAGGCCGCGCGCGGTTCGAGCGCCGCGCAGATCCCCCAGAAGAGATGCAGCAGGCCCGCCTCGGCCCGCCACCGCGCCCGCTGCAGCACCGCCACCCGATCGATACGCTTGCGTATCGCACTGTTCAAGAACAGCGCCGCCACTGCCGCAGTCTCCTCGTCGAGGCTTGGCCGTCAGCGCCGGAGGCGCTATCTCGCGACGGTCGAAGCCGGGGATCGTCCGGCGCCGAGAGGCGGATCGTGAATCGCGGCATCGCGGCGGCGCTGGTCCCGCGGCGGCCGCCCGGCCGCAGCAGCGATCTCGCGATCGCGCTGCGGCGGCCGCGCCCGATTCGGCGACATCCGAACCACCCGGCTGTAGGTGGACATCGAGGGATCGAAAATGAACTTGAGCAGCACGCCGGTCCACGAACGATACGACCTCAGGCTGTCATAGTATTCCGGCGCGATCTCTTTCAGCTTGGGCAAGTTGCTCCAGGGGATTCCGGCAAAGTCGTGGTGCTCGTTGTGGTAGCCCATGTTGAAGCAGGTCTTGTTCAACGGCCCGTAGTAGGAGTAGGTCTCCTGGCCCTTCCGGGTCTCGTAGTGCTCCTGAATCCAGCGGCCGCCCACCGGATGGAGCCCGAGCGCGAAGAACGTCGACAGGGCGAGGTAGCCAAGCGCCGCGGGTCCGATCGCGAAGTAGATCAAGAGGTCGGCCGCGGCGACGATCAGGATGTTGGCGACGATCCACCGGTCGAGCGCCTTCACGCCCTTGACCTTGAGCGGGCGCAGGGCCTGCGACACCCCGAGCAGCGCGACCCACAGCGCCTTGCGCCAGGCGAAGTCCCGCACCAGCTGGCCCTCGGTGTGACAGACGATGTCGGGATCCATCTCGTACTGGCCGAGATGCTGATGGTGCAACAGGTGATACTTGCGAAAAGCCATGGCGCTCGGGAACGCGAGCGCGAAGTCGCACAGGATGCCCAGGTAGTTGTTGTGGACCTTCCTGCGGAAGATGAGGTTGTGCGTGCACTCGTGAATCAGGACGTAGAGCGCGTGATTGACGAAGGCGCCGAACAGATAGGCGGCGACGACGATCCACACCCACCACAGATCGCGCACCAGGTAGGCCGCCAGCCACTGGAGCGCGACCAACCCCACCACCCACAGGGCGGAGGTCGGCCTGGGCCCCATGAGCTGGCGGACCTCGGGGTGCCGGGCAAGGATCGCGCGCGCCCGTTGCCGGTGCACCGGATGGCCATCCATGTGATTGAACGCGAGCGGCATGAGCGATTCCGTGGGGCAGGGCGGTGACAGGACCCTACACGAGACTTGGCGTCACGTTAAGGCGCAGGATGAAGATCACCCTAACATGGACGAAACATCGCACCTAATCCACCCCAAAAGTTGATCTTCAGGCTGAGCCAACAACCCGCAGGCGGATTGTGCCGCCGCTTCATGGTCAATCGGGCGCGGTTCGCCGGCCGCTTCGGTCCCCTGCGGCTGCCAAACCGGATGGGCACCGGTGCACCATGCCAGCCGGGCAGATGAACCAGGATCACCGATCGTTCGGGCGACGTGTGCCAGAGCGGGGGCCGACGAACACCCGAGCGCGGCATTGCCCGGGCGGAGGGCCGTGCCGCTCAGCCTTCCTCGATCTCCTCGAGGGTGCCGAGCCGCGGCCGATGGTACGCGGTGCGATAGATCACCTGCGGCGCGACGATCAGCTCGCTGAGGAACGGCGCGAAATCGAAGTAGACCTCGGCGACGATCGCGGTCTCGCCTTCGCGGACCTCGAAGTCGCCGGCGAGCGTGGCGTCGTCGCTCTCCGTGCCGATCTGGCTCGTGCCCGAATAGGAGCCGGCGCCGCTGCGTTGCCAGGCGACGATCGCGCCGTCGCCGTCCAGGTTGGTCACCGACGACACGATGACCACACCGGAATCGGTCAGATCGAACGGGCTGGCGACCTCGCCCACGGCGGCGAAGATGTCCGCGAGCTGGCTTTCGTCGATGGTCTCGGCGCGCGCCACGAGATCGGAGATGGTGGTCGCCACCCGATCCATTTTCTGGTTCAGGAAAACGAAGCGGCCGAGCTCGGCGCTGGCCAGCATCAGCAGAATCAGGACCGGCGCGGCGAGGGCGAACTCGACCGCGACGCTGCCGGCGCGGCATGCCAGCAGGCGAAGGCCGACCCCGTGGCGAGTCCGGAGTCGGGCCAGGTGCTGCCCTTGGAGCGTCCCGCCGAAAGGCACTGGAAGAGAGAGCGAAAGCATGCGCATCGAATCGCTCCTTGTGGTGGGCTTGCGATGCCAGGCTCAAGGACCGGGGGGTGGCGCCGTGAACGGCTCGTTGCGCACCGCGATGTTGGACTCGAGCGTGATCGCATCGCCGAAGAAGGGCCGCAACAACGGGATCATGATGTTCCAGTCGTAGCTCATGCGGTAGACCACCACGTCGTCCGGGCCCCCGAGCCCGGCGGCGCCCATGTCGGGGTCCCAGGTGCCGTTGCCGTTGATGTCGGTGAACGGCTCGCCGCTGTCCCATCCCCCGTTGCCGTTCTCGTCCGTGAACGGCTCGGGCTGGCCGACGTCGCCGAAGTTCTCGTAGACCAGCGTGTCCATCTGCAGCTGGTCCATGTCGACGATGCCGTAGCTGTGGTCCTCGATGATCGCCCTGATCCGATCCTCGCGGCTGACGCCGCCGTAGGTGGACCCGGTGATGCCGTAGCGCGAGGCTTCACGCGCGCCGCCTTCCAGGATCGCCTGCACGAACATGATCCCGGAGAACTCCATGATCGCAGCCAGCAGGGCGACGAAGATCGGCGCGAGGAAGCCGAATTCGACCATCGCCGCGCCGTCTTCCCTCCAGGGGGCGCTCCGGAGGCGGCGCAGTGCCGCCGTCCCGGGCCGAAGAGGTGGTGTCACGCCCATGGCTACTCTCCCAGCGCTGCTGCGCCGCTCACTCGGCCATGCGCAGGTGCTCCGCCGGTCGGCGATTGGCACGAACGCCTCCTGCGGCCTGACGCCGTCCGGCGCGTGTGAACGGTTGTCCGGATACGTGGCGCAGGTCGTGGATGGCGTCGCGGTTCCCGCGTCCGGCGAGGGGCCGAAGGTCATCGTGTGCATGGTGGTGCCCTGTCCTTCCATGGTCCGAGACATCTCGAGCATGCACTTCGTCCAGGACAACTCCCGCCGCGACATCGGTCAGCCGTACGTCCCGATGCCGCTCATTTCGACAACCTGAGCGTGGAGACCTTCATCGCGATCGCGCGGAAATGCTGCTTCAGCTCGGCGCCGTCCTCAGGGAAGTACGCATACTCGGGCTCGGTCGCGCACTGCTCCATACGTTCTCGTGTGGTGGTGCCCTCATCAATGTCGTACCCGACCGTGTAAATCACGATGCCCGCCGCCTTCATGGCGTTGCACAGCTCGAGGGCCTGGTCGTTCGAGCTGCCGTTGAGCGAATCTTCGTTGATCTTGTAGGCACCGGAGCCGCTCCCCGATGTCGAATCTTCGGCGATCACACCATTGTAGTAGACGGTGTTGAACTCGCCGTCGGTCATGATGATCGCGACCTTGATCAGGTCCTCGGCGCCGTAGGCGGCGGGCTGGCCCTCGGTGTCCCAAAGGTAGCCGAAGTTCGGCGACAGCATGTACCACCCCCAGGCCACGCCGATGTGGCCCGCCGTCGAGCCGACAGCCTCGAGGACGTCGATCTCGCCGTGCAACAAGGCCTTGTTGCTCGTGAGTGGGACGATCGTGTTCTCTGGACAGGGATTGTACGTGCCTGGCGCCGGGAAATTTCGGCCGAGCGGCGCGACGCTCGGAGCGGCGTCGGTATAGGCGTCCGGGCCCGCCCGCTCGGTCACGCAGGTGCTGATCTCATGGGTCGTCCAGTCATGCTGCGCATTCTCGAAGCGGTAGTACTGGCAGGTCGGCTCGTCCGGCTCCACGCAGATGCCACTGGTGTACGAACCGCGCACCTGCGTGGCGTAGCCGCCCACGTTCACGGCTGTCGAGTAGGGAACGAGCGACAATTTGGAATAGAACGGCTGCTGCACATCCTGAACGACCATGTCGACCAGTTGGTTGGCCGCATCCCGGAGGTCGACGATATCCGAGCCAGCCATCGACCCGGTGATGTCGAGCACGAGCGACACTTCGATGTTCATCGCCTCGAGCGTCACCTCCGAGCTCGCCACAATGGACACGGAGTCGGTGCCCAAGACTCGCATGAAGGTGGTCGGGATCGTCGCCCGCGCGGTCACGGTGATGGTTCTGTTCACATCGTCCGGAATGATCTCGAGCGGCTCGAGCACTGCACCCATGAAGCCATCTGGAAAATTGGTCTCGAAGTACATGTGAACGTCGTCGTCGCGGGTGTCGCTGGCATAGACCCGTCCTCCGGCCAGCGCCGCGGCGTCGACCGCGCTCCAAAGCCGCGACTTCGCCAGGTAGGCACGGGATGCATCGATCGAGAGACCGATCGCTCCGAACAGGGGGATGATCGCCAACCCCACGATCGTGATGAGGGCGCCCCGCTGGTCCCGAAGCAAACGACTCAGGAGGCGCCCTCGGAAGATCTGTCGCTGGCTGCGCATCACCAGAGTCTCCGCAAAGTCGCCGGCGCCCACACACACGCACGGCGAGCCGAATGACATGAACCCACGAGACAATGTCGCAGACATCAGCTAATGAGCAGTTAATATTCAAAATAAGAGCGTAATTAACCGTAATAAATATCCTCGAGCGCCAAGCTCAGCACACACTCGCCACCGCCGTGGGCGGCGGCGTGGTTGCCGGTTGCGGCGATCGCCGGCGACCTCTATGCCTACCGGGCCTGCCCCGCACCGCACCGCAAGTGAAGAGAGCCGCCGAGCATGACCACGATCCACCTCGACGACCTTGCCCCCGGCCAGGTGTACCCGCTCGGCCGGCGGACGCTGAGCCGGGACGAGATCGTGGCGTTCGCCCGGGACTGGGACCCGCAGCCGTTCCATCTGGACGAAGAAGCGGCCAAGACGGCGATCTACGGCGGCCTGATCGCAAGCGGCTGGCACACGGTGTGCGTGTTCATGCGCCTGTTCGCCGACGGCCTGCTCGCGCGGGCGGCGGCGCTCGGCTCGCCGGGCGTCGACGAGGTGCGCTGGCTGCGCCCGGTCCGGCCGGGCGACACCCTGGAGGCCCGGATCGAGATCCTCGAGGTGACGCCGTCGCGCTCCAAGCCGGATCGCGGCTCGGTCCGTGCTCGCTGCGTGCTGACCAATCAGGACGGCGAGGAGGTGCTGACGATGCAGCCGGTGCTGCTGCTCAGACGACGGCAGGCGGAGGCGGAAGCCGTGGCGGGCGCCTGACAACCAGCCCACGAAGTCCTGGCCTTCGCGGTCGGTAATACCGATCCCAATAGATCCTGACCTTTCGGGATCGGTATCGCGCGCGGGGTTGGCTGGTCGGCCGCGCGCCCAAAGAGAAGATGACGCCGGGCGAACAAAGGTTCGACTTTGTGAGCCCGGTATATGAGCTGCGCCAGATCGTCGCGGTGACTTGGATGCTGCTGTTGCGGGCAGCCCCTGTCGGGACCGGCCGCGCTGGTCGGGCCGGCGCTCAGCCGCCGGCCCCGGGGGCTCTCCCGACGCCGAGACGCAGCGCGGCCTCGCCTTCGTCGGCGAGGAGTCGGGTCGTGGGCAGCGCAGGCGGCCGCCGCAGCCGGTCGTAGAGGTAGCGGGCGTCGAAGCCGAAGGCGGCGGCTTGCTCGGCTGAAGTGGCAAACACCAGGCGCTCGATGCGCGCGAGATGGATCGCCGCCAGGCACATCGCGCAGGGCTCGCAGGACGCATAGATCGTGCAGCCCTCGAGCCCGGTCCTGGCAAGCGCCTGGCAGGCGTCGCGGAGCGCCACGATCTCGGCGTGGGCGGTGGGGTCGCAGGTCGAGGTTACCAGGTTGCAGCCCTCGCCGACGATGCGGCCGTCCTGCACCACGACCGCACCGAACGGCTGGCCGATGCCGTCCCGCACCGCGCGCTCGGCGAGCGCGATCGCCCGCCGCAGGAAATGCTCGTCGTTCATGTCGTCACCCTCGCCGGGCGCGGCCGATCGTCGGTTCAGGATCCGCCCGCGCCAGGAGCAGCTGCGCCGCGACCGCGACCGCGATCTCGCCGGGGTGCTTGCCGGCCAGACCGGGCAGGCCGATCGGGCAGATCATTCGATCGATCGCCTCCCGAGCAATGCCCCGGGCCTCGAGCCGCTTCCTGAACTTGGCCCGCTTGGTCGCCGACCCGATCAGGCCGAAGTAGGCAAAATCGCTTCGTTGCAATATCTTCTCGCAAAGCTTCAGATCGAGCGCATGGTTGTGGGTCATCACCAGGAAGGCGGCGCCCGCAGGCGCCCGGTCGACCGCATACTGCGGCGTCTCGGTGCAGTCGACGACGACGTTGGACGGCACCGCGCTCGGGAACTGCTCGGCCCGGCTGTCGATCCAGGTGATCCGGCACGGCAGCTCGCCGAGGACGCGAACCAGCGCCTTGCCGACGTGTCCCGCGCCGAACAGCACGACGTGAAGCCGGTCGGGGCGGATCGGCTCGAGCAGCAGCGCCGTGCCGTCCT
This sequence comes from Geminicoccaceae bacterium, assembly GCA_050729115.1. Classification (GTDB taxonomy): domain Bacteria; phylum Pseudomonadota; class Alphaproteobacteria; order Geminicoccales; family Geminicoccaceae; genus JBKPNX01. The sequence continues at coordinate 16,231 of JBOHKK010000018.1, forward strand.
CGCCCTCGTCGAGGCGCACCTGGGCGTCCGGCGTCTCCAGCAGCGCCCGGGCCGCCGCCACTGCCGCGGCCTGATTCCCGGAATCGCCGAAGTCGCCCACGGCCTCGCCTCTGCTCACGACCAGCTTGCCCGCCCGGGCCCTGCCGATCGCGGTCACCAGCACCGCCGGCTCGCCCCGCTCCACCAGCTCCCGCAGCGCCGTCTGCCACGGCTGCTGTCGCCCCGACATCGGCTCGAACAGGACGCGCGCGCTGCCCCCGCAACATTGCCCCAGCGCGGGCCCGAGTCCGAATCGGCGCAGCTGGGGCGCCGACGCGCCGCTGGTCAACATCTGCCGCGCGGCGCGCGACGCCTCGTATTCGAGCCGGCCGCCGCCGATCGTCCCGAAGTCGGCATCGGCGGTGACCACCATCCTCACCCCCGCCTCACGCGGCGTCGAGCCGCGCACCTCGGCCACCGCGACCAGGATGCAGGGCATCTTGGACGCGCTCAATCGAGCTAGGACGGGCAGCCATCCAGCCACTCAATGGCTCCCAGGAGCGACGCACGCTCGGCTCACGCGGCAGCAAAGCCTTTGGCCGCGCGCAGCACATTCAAGACCCGCGCGACCAGTTCGGGGCGAGCAGACGCGTGTTCGACCTCGGAGGCGTGCGCTCGACCGTCGCGACCACGAATGTATCACGAGCCCTTCGTCGGCGTCTTCCCCGCCGACCTCCTCGTTGATATCGGCCGGGGCGATCCGGACCAAGGCCGCATCCACCACGAGCAGAGTATCGATCTCGGGATCGTAGAGAGAACCCGTCGTCGAGCCTGGCTCGGGCTAGGCGTGCTCGCCTGGCCCATTGGCGTGCCGGCAGAAGGAGATCGAGATCGCCACATTCGGAGATCATGGCGATGACCCGATGCGCGCCGGAGCGTCTTCGGGGGTCCGAGACAGGACGTCGGTGCGGTGATCCGCGTCCAAGCCCAGCCCGTCGTACAGCGCGATCAATCGGGCGCGTTGGGCGGTCGCGCTATACGGCCCCTGGGCGGCCCGCCTGGCATTGCCACCCAGGCGGGCTCGCGCTGCGGGATCGAGCAGCTGCTCGATCGCGGCCGCGATGGCTCGGGGCGTGGCCTCACCGATCAGGACCCCGCAATCCGCCGCGCGCACCATCCGGCCCAGGTCGCCGACCTCGGTGGCGACCACGGGCCGGCCGGCCGCCATGGCACAGGACAGGGTATTGGGCGCATTGTAGATGGCTCCGGGGTAGTCCAGCCTCAGGCAATAGAAGATCACGTCCGCCGCTTTGAAGTGACAGGGTAGCTCGGACGGCGCAAGCCAACCATGGTAGCTGACATTCGGGCGCCGCGCGGCCGCCTGCTCGATCGCGGCCCGCTGAGCGCCGTCACCCCAGATGTGGAACCTCACGTGAGGCAACGAGTCAGCGGCTTCGATCATGGGCAGGAGCATCCGGTTCGGCGAGAAACCGCCGATGTAGGCCACCAGCACGTCGTCGGGCGCCACGCCCAGTCGCGCCCGCAGGTTTCTCGCCTCGGTTTCCGTGACGGCATCGTACGGCGCCGTGTCGTGATAGTTGCCGAGCGTGACGACGGGAGACAGGCCACGACCTGCGAACTCGTCGCGCAGGACGGTGCTCGCCGTGATGGTGGCATCCACGCGCCGCGTGAGCCAGCGCTCCCACAACGTCAAGGCCCTCACGAAGGCCGCCGGCAGAGAGAGCGAGACCATGGCGGGGTAGTGTTCGTGCGCGTCGTAGATCAGCAAGCAGCCCAGGCGCTTTTTGATTTGCCAACCAGCATAGAGGGTATCGAGGTCGTGGCAGTGAACGACGTCGGGCTCGACGTCGATCGCGAGGCGAACCGCCTGGCGCCAGAAGCGCGGTATCTGAACGGACAGACGCCATCCGGTGCCGAAGCTGGCCTTGACGTTCTGGACCCGGACGATCGTGATCCCGTCGCGGATTTCGTGTCCGGGCAGCGCACCGTGGCGATCCCAACAGATGACCGTCACCTGATGTCCGCGAGCGCACAAGGTCCTGGCTTCCTGATCGACCCGCGGGTCGGGACGAAAAGGATTGGAAAGGAGCATGACGACCCGGCTCACACCAGCATCTCCAACCCGGGTCCCCGTGTCCTTGGCAGCCACGCCACCGATCAGGACAGGTTGCGATACACCGTCCGCTCGAACTCGAGGAACAGCGGCAGGGATTTCTGGTCGGCGAACGGCAGGACCTGGGTCAGGTACACGCCACCGACGCCCTTGCTCGGATCGATCCAGAAGTACGAGTTCGCGAGCCCGCCCCAGGCCAGGCTGCCGGCGCTGCGGCCGGTCGGCGCGTCCTCGGTGTTGATCATGAAGGTGAGTCCCCAGGTCTTGGGCATGCCGGGGAAGAATTCGGCATCGTTGGAAAGCGGCGGCATGGCGGTCTTGAGCGCGCACACCCGGCACTCGCCCATCTGGTTCTGCGCCATCAGGTCGACCGTCGCCGGCGCGAGCACCCGGTCGCCGCCCGCCGCGCCCCGGTTCAGGATCATGCGCACGAACTTCAGATAGTCGAGCGCGGTGCCGTAGAGCCCGCCGCCGCCCATCTCGAATTCCGGCTGCTGCGGGATCTCGAGGTCGAGCGGCGCGAAGCCGTCGTCGTCGCCGCGCTGATGGATCTTGGCCAGGCGCGCGCGCATGTCCGGCCGCAGCTCGAATCCGGTATCGGCCATGCCCAGCGGGTCGAAGATGTGCTCCTGCATGTAGGCGCCGAGCCTTTTGCCGGCCGCCGCCTCGACCATCTTGCCGACCCAGTCGAGGTTGATGCCGTAGTGCCAACGCTCCCCGGGATCGAACAGGAGCGGGGTTCCGAGCGCGGCGTTCTGGCAGCTGATGATGCCGGGGACGCCCTTCGCCTCCTGATGGCGGATGATCTGCTCGCTCCAGATCTCGTAGCCGAACCCGGCGGTATGGGTCAGCAGGTGGCGCAGCGTGATCGGTCGCTTGGGCGGCCGGGTCAGCGGCTGGCCGGCGGCATCGAAACCTTCGAGCACCTCGGCGGCGCCGAGCTCGGGCAGCCACTCGGTAGCCGGGCGGTCGAGGTCGAGCCTGCCCTGCTCGACCAGCTGCATCGCCGCCGTCCCGGTCACCGCCTTGGTCATCGACGCGATCCAACCGACGGTATCCGGAGCCATGGCGATGCCGCTGCCGAGCACGCGCTCGCCGAACCCGCCCTCGTAGATCGTCGCGTCCCGGCTGGTCGCCACCGCCACCACGCCGGGCACTTCGCCGCTCGCCACCGCGTCTTGCAGCAAGGCGTCCGTTTCGCGTTGCAGAGACATTTGCCCCTCCCTGATGCAACCGAGAACCGTTCCCACAAAAGCCCGCCCGCTGGCAAGCTCCGGCTCGAGGCCGCCTGCCCGAGAGCGGCACCCGGGGCGCACCAGCGGCGCGATCGCATGCGGCCCCGCCCGGCCGTGCCCGCCGAGCTGTGGGCGCTCAGGCGCCTGCTCGATCGCGTTGCATGACCCATTCTCGGAAGACGTCCGCGGTTCCTCGGTCGGACGCCTGATCCGCCTTGGCCGCGGAGTCGGTATCGCGCGCGCAGGACGGATCGCCATGGTACCCCCTCGGCCGACTCTGGTACGATCGACTTCGACCATGGGGTGATCACCGTGCTCGCCGCACGCCCGGCATGGCGTTCGGTGGTGAGCGATCCGCGGGGGGATGCCGTCCATGAAGGCGATGGTGCTGGACCGGCCCGGGGAGCGGCTGCGCCTGGCCGAGCTGCCGATGCCGGAGCCAGGCGCCGGGCAGGTGCTGGTCAAGGTCAGGGCCTGCGCCGTGTGCCGGACCGATCTCCACGTCGTCGATGGCGAGTTGCCCGAGCCGAAGCTGCCGATCGTGCCCGGCCACGAGATCGTGGGCGAGGTGGCGCGCGCCGGGCCCGGCGTCGACCGGTTCCACATCGGCGAGCGCGTCGGCATCCCCTGGCTCGGCTGGACCTGCGGCAGCTGCCGCTTCTGCGCGAGCGGCCAGGAGAACCTGTGCGATTTCGCGCGCTTTACCGGCTATCAGATCGACGGCGGCTATGCCGAGCACACCCTCGCCGATGCCCGCTACTGCTTTCGCCTGCCCGACGGCTTCGGCGATGCCGAAGCGGCGCCGCTGCTCTGCGCCGGGCTGATCGGCTATCGCTCGCTGCGCATGGCCGGTGATGCCGAGCACCTCGGCATCTACGGCTTCGGCGCCGCCGCCCACATCGTCGCGCAGGTGGCGCGCCACCAGGGCCGGCGGGTCTACGCCTTCACCCGAGACGGCGACGTCGCGGCGCAGGCGTTCGCGCGCGAGCTCGGCGCGGTGTGGGCCGGCAGCTCAGAGGCGCGCCCGCCCGAGGAGCTGGACGCCGCGCTCGTCTTCGCCCCGGTCGGGCCGTTGATCCCGGCGGCGCTGCAGGCGGTCAAGAAGGGCGGCGTCGTGGTCGCAGGCGGCATCCACATGAGCGACATCCCGAGCTTTCCCTATCGCATCCTGTGGGGCGAGCGGATGGTCCGCTCGGTCGCGAACCTCACCCGCCGCGACGCCGAGGAATTTCTGGCGCTGGCACCCGAGGTGCCGGTCAGGACCGAGACCGTGGTGTTCCCGTTGGCCGAAGCCAACGCGGCCCTCGACCGGCTGCGCACCGGCCGCCTGCGCGGCGCTGCCGTGCTCGTGCCGCACCAGGTTTCGCCGTCAGACGCTCCTTGAGCCCGGGTAAGGTGTCGTCTGCAGAGTTCCGGTCTCGAACGATCTGCTCGAGATCTGCTGGAGTTCTGATCAAGCACCGGCGGCCGGCCAGCGAACTTTTGCGGAACAAAGACCGTAGTCGGCTGTTGACAAAGCAGGACACGCCCTTTGGAAGGGAGTAGAGCAATGTCTGGTCGCATCTTGATGGCGACAGTGGCCGCTCTTGCGCTTGCGGCGCCTGTAGCGGCGCAGGACCAGGCCAAGCCGCAGGGGACCGAGCAGGAGGCCGCCCCGCAGCTCCAGCAGACCGAGGAGACCTTGCAGCAAGAGAGCGGCGCGCCGACCGAGGCCGAGCAGCCGCCCGCGCTGGCCGAGGAGCCGGCCGCGGCGCCGCCCGACGCGGAGGTCGCCGCCGAGGAGGAAGCCGCGCCGCCCCCGGACATGACGTTCCTCGAGGTGCAGGAGGAGGCGCAGTTCCTGGCCGAGGACGAGGTGATCGGCAAGGAGGTCGTCAACGTCCAGGACGAGCAGGTCGGCACGATCGCCGATCTGGTGATGGACCAGGAGCAGAAGCTGGTCGGCATCGTGCTGTCGGTCGGCGGCTTCCTCGGGATCGGCGACAAGTGGGTCGCGATCCCGGTCGAGGAGATCGAGTTCCCGACCCGGGATCAGCCCGCGCGCCTGCTGGTCGCGGTGAGCGAGGAGCAGCTGACCAACGCGCCGGACTTCGTCACGCGCGCGACGGTCGAGGCGGAGCAGGCGGCCGCGCAGGCCCAGCAGCAGCAGATGCAGCAACAGCAGCAGATCCCGCCGCCCACCGCGGGCAACCAGTAACCGGTCGGCAGGCGCCGGACCGGGGCCAAGCGCGGCTCCGGCCCGGCCGCCCGACCGCGCCGCGAGATGGTCGCGGCGAGGCAAGCACTTGGCGGCCTTCGCCGCGGGCGCACCCCATCGAAGGAGCCGGCCGGGCGAGCCGAACGCGAGCGCCATGGATTCGCCACGCGCGCAGCTCCCCACGGAGGGAAACCATGTCCCACCATGCCAGTCTGCCAAGGGCGGTCGCGCTGGCCGTACCGATCACGCTTGGCGCGTGGACGGTTCAGGCCGCCGACATGATCCAGACCGCGGACCAGGCCGGCCGGTTCAACGGCTTCCTGCGCGTGCTCGAGGCCGCGGCCATGCTCGATGTGCTCGAGGGCGAGGGACCGCTGACCGTGTTCGCCCCGACCGATGAGGCCTTCGGCCGACTGCCCCCGGGCATGCTCGACCGGCTTCTGGCCGAGGAGAACCGCAACGCGCTCGAGGCGGTCGTCCAGTCGCACATCGTCGCGGACGCAGCCATTATGGCCGGGGACCTCTTGGGCCGAGCCGTCGAGGTCGCGACGCTTGGCGGTGGCACCCTCGCGATCGACGGCACCGCCGGGATCATCCTGCTTGCCCCGATCGAGGCCTCCATCACGGAAGTCGAGGAGCAGACGGTCGTGGAGCCGACGAGCGCGGCGACCCCGGTTTCTGTGGTCGTAGCCGAGGCGCCGCAGGATACCGTTGGCGATGCCGACCGCGCCACGACGCCCGGGGAGCAGGAGCTGCTGGGCGTGGCGACGGTGGTCGCGCCCGACATCGGAGCGGACAACGGCGTGATCCACGCCATCGACCTGGTCCTGCTGCCCCCAGAGACGTTATGGTCGTTCTGACCAAGCCGAATCGTCAGCGGCTGATCTGGATTGGCAGGCAGAGCGGCCAGGGCGAGGCCAGGAAAGCTGCCGGCTTGGCATCATGACAACAAAGATACGTCCCGTTTGCGTCACTGCACTAGCCAAAGACGATCTTGTGACTTTCCCGGCAGCCATGATCGAGGCTCCAAACAGAATTGTGTCCGCGCTCTTCCGTCACTCGATGAAGTAGTCCTCGTCGAGCTTTTTGATCTCGTATGTCGTGCGCGTGCGCACGCCGACATTGTTCCGGATCATGAGGGCAGCGAGTTCATAATCGCGGGCTGAATGGCAGGTGCCGGCCTTCGGTAGCCTCCTTGCGGCTGTCGCCATCCGCCCGCCGCGCGCAGCACGGGCAGCATCAGGCTTGCGAAAGTCAGGAACCGCGATGATCTAACTCTCTGCCCTTTGCGACCTTGCCGTTGGGGCCAGGCGTCGCCTCAACCCGGCGGCGACTCGAGCCGAAAGTTGCCGTTGAATTCTTCCGAGCTTGCTCGCGGCGCGCGCTTCGATGGTGGCGATCTTGGCGGTTCGAACCACCGAAGGGATGGGAAGTCCGGCGTCCTCATGATCATCGATCTCGACATCATCCGGCCAGCGGGGGTTGACGGCCGCGGTGATCATCAGAACCCATAGGAGATCATGAGATGCGCCCAGACCCGCAGCGACGACGAGCGCCGGGCGGCGTTGCTGAATCGGCCGCTCGACATAGGGAAACGGGACCGCGACCACGTCCCAAAGCTCAAAGCGAGGCATAGCCCTCGGTATCGGCCTCCAAGGCCCATTCGTCGAAGCAGGCGAAGGGGTCGTCCTGGGCCACGGGTCGCTTGATCGCCGTCAGGATCACGCGCCCGTTCTGGATGCTGTAGCCGATCTGATCGCCCGGCCCGACGCCCAACGCCGCGCGCACCTCTTTGGGCACAACGGTCTGGCTCTTTACGCCCAGTCGCGACGTCGCGAGCCGACTTCCGATGACTCGTCTTTGCCTCATGGTAGGAATTTCATACCGTCTGGCGGCAATGTCAAGGCCAAGGAGGTGACTCATCCCGCCAGCTTGTTCTTCAGCACCTGGTTGACCAGCTGCGGGTTGGCCTGGCCCTGGGTCGCCTTCATGACCTGGCCGACGAACCAGCCGAAGACTTTGGGGTTGCTCTCGAGCTTGGCGACCTGGTCGGGATTGGCGGCGATGATCTCCTCCGCGATCCGCTCGAGCGCGCCGGCATCCGAGATCTGCTTCAGGCCCTTTCGCTCGACGATCGCGGCGGGGTCGTCCCCGCTCTCGAACATGTCGGAAAAAACGTCCTTGGCGATCCGCCCGGAGATCGTGCCGTCCTCGATCAGGTCGATCAGGCGCCCGAGCTTCTCCGGGGTGATCGGCGAGCGCGCGAGGTCGCGCCCGGCCCGGTTCAGCGCCCCGAACAGCTCGGTGATGATCCAGTTGGCGACCAGCTTGGGATCGCGCTCGAACCGCGCCTCGCCGCTCCGGATTTCGCGCGCCTCTTTTCGCCCCAACTGGTCGAGCTCTGCCCCACGAACGGCCGCCTCGAAGAAATCGGCCGATGCCCGCTCCGCGACCAGCACCTCGGCGTCATAAGCCGAGAGGCCGTAGGTGTGCATGAAGCGTGCCTTCTTGGCATCCGGCAGCTCGGGCAGCGTGCGTTCGATCTCATCGATGAAGGCATCGTCCAACTCGAGCGGCAAAAGGTCGGGGTCCGGAAAATAGCGGTAGTCGTGCGCTTCTTCCTTGGTGCGCATCGCGCGGGTCTCGCCCTTGTCGGAGTCGAACAGCCGGGTCTCCTGCTCGACCGTGCCGCCGCCTTCGATCAGCTCGATCTGGCGCCTGGCCTCGTACTCGATCGCGCGGCCGACGAAGCGCATGGAGTTCAGGTTCTTGATCTCGCAGCGGGTGCCGAGCGGCGCGCCCGGGCGGCGCACCGAGACGTTGGCATCGCAGCGCAGATTGCCCTCCTCCATGTTGCCCTCGCAGGTGCCGAGATAACGCAGGATCGAGCGCAGCTTGCGCATGCACAGCATCGCGCCCTCGGCCGAGCGGATGTCCGGCTCGAAGACGATCTCCATCAGCGCCACGCCCGAGCGGCTGAGGTCGACCAGCGTGGCGTCCGGGCGCACATCGTGCAGGCTCTTGCCGGCATCCATCTCGACGTGGAGCCGGGTGATCCCGATGTCCTTGGCGGTGCCGTCCTCGAGGTCGATCGTGAGCTTGCCGCGCCCGACCAGCGGCTGTGCGTACTGCGAGATCTGATAGCCGTTCGGCAGGTCCGGGTAGAAGTAGTTCTTGCGCTCGAACACCGAGAGCCGGTTGATCGTCGCGCGCAGGCCGAGGCCGGTCCGGACCGCCTGCTCGATGCAGAAAGCGTTGACCGAAGGCAGCATGCCCGGCATGCCGGCATCGATCGGCGACACATGCGCATTCGGCGCGCCGCCGAACGCGGTGGACGCGCCCGAGAACAGCTTGGCGCTGGATACCACCTGGGCATGCACCTCGAGCCCGACCACGACCTCGAAAGGCCCGGTCGCGCCCTGGATCAGATCGTCGTTGCGGCGCGCCTCGCTCATCGTTCGGCCCCCGCGGCGAGACAGGGCGGCCGCGCCGTGAAGCCCGCGGCGCGCTCGAGCACCTCGGCCGTGCGCAGCACCGTCGCCTCGTCGAACGGCCGGCCGATCAGCTGCAACCCGAGCGGCAGGCCCTCGGCCGAGAGGCCGGCCGGCACCGAGATCCCCGGCAGGCCCGCGAGATTGCCGGTGACCGTGAAGACGTCGTTCAGGTACATCGCGATCGGATCGTCCATCCTCTCGCCGATGGGGAATGCGGGCGTCGGCGTCGCCGGGGTCAGCACCACGTCGACGTCGGCAAACGCCTGCTCGAAGTCACGCTTGATCAAGGTGCGCACCTTCTGCGCCTTCAGATAGTAGGCATCGTAGTAGCCGGCCGAGAGCACGTAGGTGCCGATCATGACGCGCCGGCGCACCTCCTTGCCGAAGCCGGCGGCGCGGGTCTTCGCATAGGTGTCGATCAGGTCCGCCCCCTCGACCCGCAGCCCGTAGCGCATGCCGTCGTAACGCGCGAGGTTGGACGACGCCTCGGCCGGATTGACGATGTAGTAGACCGGCAGCGCGTATCTGGTGTGGGGCAGGCTGATCTCGCGCAGCGCGCAGCCGGCGGCCTGCAGCCACTCGACGCCCTCCTGCCAGAGCCTCGTGATCTCGGCGGGCGTGCCATCCAGGCGGTACTCGTTCGGGATCCCGACCCGGAGCCCGCGCACGTCGCCCGAAAGCGCCGCTTCCAGATCGGGCATCGGCAGATCGGCAGAGGTGCTGTCGTTCGGGTCGTAGCCGGCCATGTGCTGGAGCATGATCGCGCAGTCGCGCACCGTGCGCGTGAGCGGTCCCGCCTGATCGAGCGAGCTGGCGAAGGCGACGATGCCGAAGCGCGAGCAGCGGCCGTAGGTCGGCTTCATGCCGACCACGCCGCAGAACGAGGCGGGCTGGCGGATCGAGCCGCCGGTGTCGGTGCCGATGGCGCCCAGGCACAGGCGCGCCGCCACCGCCGCCGCCGAGCCGCCGGAGCTGCCGCCCGGGACGCGAGGCGCGTCGGCCCCGACTTCCGTCCAGGGGCTGGCGACAGGCCCGAACCAGCTGGTGACGTTGGACGAGCCCATGGCGAACTCGTCCAGGTTGGTCTTGCCGAGCAGCACCGCGCCCGCCCGCCACAGATTGCCGCTCACCGTGGATTCGTAGGGCGGCACGAAGTTGCAGAGGATGCGCGAGCCGGCGGTGGTGAGGATGCCCTCCGTGCAGAACAGGTCCTTGATCGCGAGCGGCAGGCCCTCGAGCGGCCGTGCCTCGCCCCGGGCGATGCGCCGGTCCGAGTCCGCCGCCATCTCGAGCGCGCGCTCGGGCGTCTCGGTGATGAACGCATTGAGGCCACGGGCCGCCTCGATCGCCCGCAGGTGCGCCTCGGTCAGCTCCTTGGCCGAGAATTCCTTCCTTTGGAGGCCGTCGCGGGCGGCCGCCAGGGTGAGCTCGGTCAGGCTCATTCGACCACCTTGGGCACCACGAAATAGCCGTCCTGGCGCGCGGGCGCATTGGCGAGAATCGCCTCGGCCCGGCCGCCGTCGGTCACCCGGTCCTCGCGCCAGGCGAGCTTCATCGCGACCACGCTGGTCATCGGCGCCACGCCCTCGGTGTCGACCTCGTTCAGCTGCTCGATCCACTCCAGGATGTGCGACAGCTCGCCGGCGAGCGGCGCCAGCTCCTCCTCCGGCACCGCGATCCGGGCAAGCCGCGCGATCCGCGCGACGGTTTTCTCATCGAGCGACATCTGCCATGGTCTCCGACGACGGTGGTCCCGGCGAAAAACGCGGCGGAAGCTACACCCCTTGCCGATCCTGAGCAACCTCGAGGACCTGCTGGCGGAGGTGCGCGAGCGCGGCGACGAGCGCCCGGGCCTGCTCGCGCTCGACGTCAGCAAGCGGGCGCTCGGGGTCGCCGGCGCGGATCCCGGCTGGCGGCTCGCGACCCCGCTGGTCACGATCCGGCGCCGGCGCTGGGCACAGGATTTGGAGCAATTGCGCACCATCATGGGCGCGCGCGCGGCGGGCGCGCTGGTGCTCGGCTGGCCGCTCAACATGGACGGCAGCGAGGGGTCGCGCTGCCAAGCGGTGCGCGCCTTCGCGAAGAGCCTCGATGCCGCGCTCGGCCTGCCGATTCTGCTGTGGGACGAGCGTCTCACGACGTTCGCCGCCGAGGAGTCCGCCGCGCGCGCGGGCCTGCGCGGCAAGAAACGGGCCGCGATGCTGGATGCCCTCGCCGCCGCCGCGCTGCTCCAGGATTTCCTCAACGCCCTGGCGCGGCGCCAGAGCTAGCCGCATGGGCAACATCAAACCGTCTCAGGTTCAGCCAGCGTCGCTGTTGGTTCGTCTGGCATCATGACGATGGTCGGACGCGGCCGATCGGTCAGCGTGGCACGCACGGTATCCCCCATCGGGCTCCAGGCGAACCATTGCGGGAAGGCGCGAACATCCGCGGGTGCTCCGTCCAATTGCACCTGCTGCCGCCCCAAGGCTTCGGAGAGCGTCGATCGACCGAGCCAGACTCGATAAAACGCCATGATGTCGGCGGTCACGAGCAGATCGATGTCGTGGCCGGGATGCTTGAGGCAAACCGAGACGTCGTTCGGCTCGATGAGCAACCAATAATGTTGCCTTGCTCCGCCGCGAAAGTCGAACTGGATGACCACACGGCGTCGGGGAATGCGGTCGCGATGGACGCGCCGGCGCATCCACCACAGCAGGACGAGCGGATCGAGCTCGTTCGGTCGCGGATCGCCGAAGGCCCAACGTGCTCCCCATTCTCCCAGGTCATCGATGATCCGCTGGAGCTCGTGTCCGGCCGCGGTCAGGCGATATTCGGTCCGCCTGCCGCGCGGTGCGCTGCGCCGCTCGACCACGCCCGCTTGCTGCAGCCGCCGGAGTCGCTCGGCGAGAAGCGTGCGGGAGATGCGGGGAAGGCCGCGCTCGAGATCGTTGAAGTGACTGACCTCCGCGAGAAGCTCACGGATGATGAGCACGGTCCAGCGATCGGCAAGGATTTCCGCCGCCCGCGCCACCGGACAGTACTGGCCATAGAGATGCATGACGCAGCGTAGCACGCCTTGCGTATCAAACCAGTCCGTTCTTTGTACTAGCGCCGCTTGCTGCGAGAGGCCGATATTCCGGCCGCGATTTCCGATCGGCAGCTTACAGGAGATTCCCATGGCGAGCGACGAGCGTTTCCGACGGGATGTTCTTCAGGCTCTCGCAGCCCTGCCACTGCTGGCGGCGGCGCGGCCAGGCGAAGCGACTGCGCAAACGGGTGGCAGCCCGGTGAAGGTGAATACCAGTGGCTTGGCTGCCAAGATCAAGTTCGAGGCGCCCGTTGCGGGCTTCCTCAGTGAGATCAACGGCAAGTACAAGCTTCGCGTCACCGAGTTGACGCTCGCCCCTGGCGGCCACGTCGGCGAGCACAACCACGTCGGTCCAGGAATTCGGCAGGTCACGTCCGGCTACATGACTTACGTGTTGCCGGACAAGACGGTCGTCTATGGACCAGGAGACTATTTTTTCGAATCCGGCGACATCAATCACACGGTCTTCAACAAGACCGATGCCCCTATGGTGCACGTGCTCTTCGAAATACTGCCTGCCGACCTGAGCGGGCCGTCGTTGATTCCGGTACAGCATCACTGAGACGGCCTTCGCGCAGCGAGGGCAGCGCGCACGGCCGTTCTCGCCGACGAGGCCTATGGCGCCCATGCGGCTCGTGACGACCTGAAGAGGCGCGGCATCAAGCCCGTCATCCCTCCGAAGCCAAGCCGCAAGGCTGCGATCCGATACGACGAGCACCTGCACCGCGAGCGCAATGGCATCGAGCGGAATGCAGCCTAGCCCCAGTAGCGCCCGCTCGCCCCGATCGCGATCGTGATCAGACCGAGTGCCAGATTGATCGCGATGATCCGGCGGATCTGGGTGAGCTGGGTCGTCGCCATCTTGTAGTCGCCGGCCTCGAGCGCCCGGCGCAGGCGCGGCCAGGGCGCGAAGTAGAGATGCAGGAACAGCGCCATCATCAACAGGCCGGTCGCCTGCATGATGTGCACGTGCAGGCCGGCGCCGGCGAACCCGCCGAGAGCCAGGAAGATCATGCCGTAGCCGGAGGCGAGCAGGGCGACGATGCTCAGCCAGACCCACGGGAAGAACTGGCGAAACACCTGGCCCCAGAGGTCCAGACGGACGTGGGGATCGATCGTCCGCGCCGCCCGGCGCAACACCAGATAGGCGAAGAACATGCCGCCGACCCAGATCATGGCGGCGAGAGCGTGAACGATGAGGCCGACCGTCATGCCGATATCCCATGGCTGGACCAGAGCTTCATCGGGCCAGGACCGGCGTGGTGTCAACCGCGCGTAGCGTCGCTGGCCGGCGCACCTGCCCACCAGGCTGTTGGTTGCGATTTCCGGTTGCGCTAGAAATCGATGCCATGGCGGCGGGCCGATCGCGGGCCGCGCGCGGCCAATCAGGGTTGGAGAACCACCATGAACCGATACGCGCGACGTGCGTCGCCGGCGATCGCGCTGGCGCTGATCCTCGCCGGCCCTGCGCTCGCCGAGCCGGTGACGATCACCTTGCTGCACACCAACGATGTCTACGAGATCGCGCCCAAGGGCGGCCGCGGCGGCCTCGCGGAGCTCGCGACCCTGTTGCAGGAGGAGCGGGCGAATGCCGAGCACAGCATCACCACCTTCGGCGGCGATCTGATCTCGCCCTCGGTGCTCTCCGGGCTCACCCAGGGCGCTCAGATGATCGAGCTGTACAACCTGCTCGGCACCGACGTCGCCGTGCTCGGCAATCACGAGTTCGACTTCGGACCCGAGCTCGTGGCGCAGCGGATCGAGGAATCCGACTTTCCCTGGCTCGGCACCAACGTGCTCGGCGCCGACGGCAAGCCGGCGATCGGCACGGTCGACCTCCACGTCATGGATGTCGGCGGGTACCGGATCGGCTTCTTCGGGCTGCTCGCGCCGGAGACCGACGTCCTCTCAGCGCCCGGACCCGGCATCACCTTCGCCCCCACGATCGCCACCGCCGAGGCCGCCACCTTGCGCCTCAAGGAGCAGGGCGCCGATCTGATCGTCGCGCTCACCCACGACGACTTCGCCGACGATCGCGCACTGGCCAGCAGCGTCGAGGGCATCGATCTGATCCTCGGCGGCCACGACCACGACCCGATCACTTTCTACGAGGGCGACACGCTGATCGTGAAGGCCGGCTACGACGCGCACTATCTGGCGGCGATCGATCTTGTGGTCGATCGGGTCGAGGAGGGCGACGAGGAGGTCGTCCAGATCGTGCCGTCCTGGCGCTATCTGTCGACCGCCGGGGTCACGCCCGACCCCGAGATCAAGGCGGTGGTCGATCGCTACCAGGACCAGCTGGACGAGGAGCTCGGCGTGCCGGTCGGCACCACCACGGTCGAGCTGGACACCCGGCGCGAGACCGTGCGCACCGGCGAGAGCAACTTCGGCAACCTGATCGCCGATGCGCTCCGTGAGGGCGTCGGCGCCGAGGTGGCGCTCATGAACAGCGGCGGCATCCGCGGCGATCGCACCTATCCGGCCGGCACGGTCCTGACCAGAGGGGACGTGCTCAGCGAACTGCCCTTCGGCAACATCACCGTGCTGATCGAGCTGTCGGGCGCGGATCTGCTGGCGGCGCTCGAGAACGGCGTGTCCCAGGTGGAGGGCGTGGCCGGCCGCTTTCCGCAGGTCTCGGGCATGACCTTCGCCTACGATCCCTCGAAGGCCGCTGGCAGCCGGATCGTTCGGGTGGCGGTCGGCGGCCAGCCCCTGGACCTGGGGCGCATGTACAAGGTCGCGACCAACGAGTACGTGTACGGGGGCGGCGACGGCTACGCCGCGCTGTCCCTGGGCGAGGCCCTGATCGATGCCTCCGGCGGCACGCTGATGGCCAGCATGGTCATGGACTACATCACCCAGAAGGGCGAGATCGCGCCCCAGGTCGAGGGCCGGATCACGCGGGTGGAGTGACGGTGCCGCAGCCTGGCAAGGTGCGGAGCGATCCGATAGGGCGCGTTCGGCCCGGATGGGAGGCCTCAGTGTGTCGTCGTACCAGAGTCGCGTCGCTGGCACTGATCCCACTGGTGATCGGAGGCGGCAGCGCCGCCCGGGCCCAGGATGGGGACTGCCACGCGATCCACGTCGTCGGCGGCAAACGCCAGGTGGTCGATTGCCCCGCCGGTCCGGGCTTCCATTTCTGCCTGACCCGCAATCTCATCGACATGAACGGCCTGCTGACCGGTCGCCTGGACTCCTTCCAGGATTCCTCCAAGGGATCGAAGCTGGCGCAGGACCCCACGGTCGAGGTCTCTGTCGGCGTCGGCACGATCACGACCGAGACCGGCGTCATGGAGCTCTCCGAGACCGGCCTGTCCGACACCAAGAGCCCGAAGTTCGTCGGGATCGCACGGATCACCAACGGAACCGGCGACCTTGCGGGCTACGGCGGCTCTTTGGTCAGCATGGGCGACCCTGAAGGCATGCTCATGATCGGCACGATCTGCAAGGGGTGAGCCCGTTGGTGTGGCGGTCCATCCCGGTGTGTCGCGCGCTGCCCCCTGTCATGCCGCGGCGCCGTCCGGCTCAGTCGGGGCGGCAGGCCGTGGAAGCGGGCAGCTCGAGGCCCTTTGCGGCCACCGGTCGTCGACGCCTCAGGTGAGGAGCGCCAGGACCAGCGGCATGGTCGCGACCGCGGCGATGGTGGTGATGGTGATCAGGCCGGCCAGCAGGCTGGCGTCGCCGCCGAGCTGGCGGGCGAGCACATAGCTCGAGGCCGAGATCGGGCAGGCGGTGAACAGCACCGCCGCCGCCGCGCTCAGCCCGTCGATCCCGAACATCCGGCAGGCGAGCGCGGTCGCCGCCGGCATGGCCAGCAGCTTGAGCGCGGCCGTGACTGCCGCGGCCAACCGCGCACGGCCGAGGTGGGCGAGCTCCAGGCCGGCGCCGACGCACAACAGGCCAAGCGTGAGCGAGGCGCGCGCCAGGATGTCCAGGGTGTCGTAGGCCACGGCCGGCAGCTCGATGCCTGCGGCATTGCCGCCGAACCCGAACAGGCAGGCGAGGATCAACGGATTGCGCGCGACCGAGGCGACGACATCGCGCCCCCCGGCCGCCCGCCGACCGTAATGGATCAGCGCCACGACCGAGAGCAGGTTGACCGCGGTCACCACGACGAACACCACGAGGCCCATGACGGCGAGCCCGATCGCGCCGAACAGCGCGCTTGCGGCCGCGAGCCCGACGTAGGTGTTGCAGCGGATCGCGCCCTGAAACACCGAGGTGAAGGCGGCATCGCCGATCCGGAGCAGGGGCCGCAGCCCGATGGTCAGGGCGGCCATGGCGGCGATCGCGACAATCAGCGCGGCGGCCATGGACACGAGGTCCAGATCGCCGAGGTCGGCCGCGGCCGTGGTCAGGAACAGGAGCGCCGGGAACAGCACGAAGTAGACCAGCCGCTCGGCGGCCGGCCAGAAGGCGGCGCCGGGAAAGCCGCGCGCGCCGAGCAGCCAGCCGAGGGCGATCAGGATGAACACCGGCGCGAGCGCGCCGAAGGTGGCGAGCATGGCCCGGGCTTTGGCGCACCGGGCGCGCTTGCGCAAGGGGCGAAGTGTCTCGGCCGCTGCCTGGCGAGCGGGCGGGCCCGTGCGCGCCGCACTCGAGACCAGGTTCGAGGCGCCGTTCCTGATCCCCCTGGCGATCACCATCGCGTCCGGCCTGATGGGCACGACGCTTCTGGTC
>JBOHKK010000019.1:0-31985 GCA_050729115.1 Geminicoccaceae bacterium
GGTCGGCAAACACGGTCACCGCTTCGAACGGAATCTCCAGACGGTGCGGGACGTCGCCGAAGCTCAGGCCGAGCGCGAAGCGGTCGGGGCCGACCTCGAGATCCCAGAACTCGTGCTGCAGCACGATGGTCATCTCGACCGGGTAGCGCGACCGCAGGCCATCGTCGATCACCACGGCGGGATGATCGGTCCGAAAGGTGATGTAGAGTTGATGGCGCCCGGGCAACCCGCGTCTGGCGACGACCTCGAGGGCGTCGCGCACCACGGCGCGGAGCGCGCGCTCCACGAGCCGGCCGTAATCGAGGGACTGATCGGGCATGGGCAGCTGCGTTGCTGAGGGATCCGCGGCTCGAAAAGGCGGATCGGCCCTACGCCGCCCGCCCCTTGGCAAGGCAAGTGGGGGGCTTCTGTTGCCCGGTGCCCCCCGGACCGCGCTTGCCCCGAAGGGCAGCAGATGCGGGGGGCTTCTGTTGCCCGGTCCCCCCCGCAGACCGCGCTTACCTAATGGTTAGGCAGCGAGAGCCATACGGTTGTCGTTGGCACTTGTAAGCTTGGCCCGATAACGGCGGTACCATGCCGGGCGAAAACCAACCCCTTTATTACGCGCGTCGAGCCTGATTCGCCCCCATACTGAGCCCCACGAGGGGGATTTGGTGGAGGCGCCGGGAACTGCCCCCGGGTCCGCTACGCCTATTCCGAGCGGCGTTTATCGCCATAGTCGACCATCGCCGACAGGTCCAATATAGGCGCTTTGAGGGGGCATTTGAAGAGGTAACGCGGTTCTCTGAGATGCCCTGCGGTACCGGACCTCGCGCGCGGGGGCAGCGCCCCACGCCGATCGTCGGGCTACCTGTCAGGTGAGCCATCTCCTGTCGCCGTGCACCGCTGCGCCGGGCTCGGCCGCCTGCACGGCCACCGCGGCCAGCTCCCCCGCCCCGACCTGCCGCGGTTTCGAGCCGCCACCCTCCCACTAGCCCGGTGGCTCTTCCGGCCAGCGGCGGGCACCGTGGAAGACGCGCAGGATCTCGATGAGGTCGCCCTCGACGCGATAGGGCACGATGTCGGGCGTGCGCGGGACGACCAACTCGCGGGTGCCGGGCCAGCGACCAGGACGGCCGCGGTGCGGCGTGGCGCTGAGCAGGCGGACCGCGGCCTGGATCCGCGCCACGACGCGCGCCGCCGCCCTCGGATTGTCGGCGGCGACGTAGCGGTAGATCCCGGTGACGTCGGCGAGCGCGTCATCGAGCCAAAGGACCTCCATCCGCGGCTAGCGCGCCCTGAAGGTCCTGGGCGGCTGCGGGTTCTCCCCCCGCGCGAGCGCATCGAGATAGCGTCTGGCGTCCTCGTCGCTCACGAAGGGGCCGCCGGCGTCGGCTTTTTCGACCGCCCTGCCGATCTCCTCGACCTGCCACGCGTTCACATCGACGTACTCGGAGATCGCCTCGGCCGCGAGGTAGGATTTGGAGCGCTTGGTGCTCTCAGCCAAGCGCTCCAGCTTGCCCTTGAGCTCCTTGCTCAGGCGCACGGTCATCGTAGTGGTCTGAGTCATGAATCCGCCGTACTGCCCCACGATATACACAACATCGCACAACGTCCTTCAGCGTCAACGCGCGCCCTGGTTGAGCGGGGCCTCAGGGCAGTAGCCGGGAGCGTCGCTCAGCGCTACGCGCCCACCGTGCGGGGTGCCGGCGATCAGATAGACCCGCGCCCCTTCGGCGAGCTCGACATCGCGCTGCCCCTCCGGGTCGGTATGCAGCAGCGACGCGGATTTCTGCCAGTACTCGGTCGAGGTGTTGGTCTCGATCAACCCAGAGTACGCGACGGGACGTGGCCGCGCCGCTCTATGGGTGCGGGGGCTCGGCCTCGACGCACCCGGGCCGAAGCGCAGCGACCCGCCGACCGGATGGCCGCGGCGCGTGCTCACGAACGCTTCGCCCGCGCTCACCTGGTCGATCGAGCGGGACAGATGCGTCCGGGCGGCGTACAGGTTGACCTGCGAGGTCCCGACTGCTCACAAGGCCAGACCATCGGGAGCTGCAAGCCTGGCCAATGCCCCCGGTCCTGCACGTCGAGAATCTGACCACGCGCTTCGCCACGCCCGAGGGCGAGGTGGCGGCGGTGAGCGACGTGAGCTTCAGAATCGAGGCCGGCGAGAGCGTGGGCGTGGTCGGCGAGTCCGGCGCGGGCAAGACCCAGGCCTTCCTCGCGCTCATGGGTCTGCTCGCCAAGAACGGCCGCTGCACCGGCAGCGCCCGCTTTCAGGGCCAGGAGCTGTTGCACCTGCCGGCAAAGGCGCTGAACCGGATCCGCGGCGTCCGGCTCGCGATGATCTTCCAGGACCCGATGACCTCGCTCAATCCGTACCTTCGAATCTCGCGCCAGATGACCGAGGTGCTGATCGAGCACAAGGGCATGAGCGAGCAGGGCGCGCGCGCCGCGAGCGTGCGGCTGCTCGATCAGGTGGGGATCCCCGCCGCGCAGAGCCGGATCGATCTGTACCCCCATGAGTTCTCCGGCGGCATGCGTCAGCGGGTGATGATCGCGATCGCGCTGCTCTGCCAACCGGACCTGCTGATCGCCGACGAGCCGACCACGGCGCTCGACGTCACGGTGCAGGCGCAGATCCTCGAGCTGCTGCAGGCGCTGCGGGGCGACCTCGGCATGGCGATCGTCCTGATCACCCACGACCTCGGCGTGGTCGCGGGCTTGTGCGAGCGGCTCATGGTGATGTACGGCGGCCGGATCGTCGAGGAGGGGCCGATCGAGCCGCTCTTCGAGGACCCCCAACACCCGTACACCCGGGGGCTGCTGGGCTCGATGCCGCGCCTCGACGAGCGGACCGCGGCCGAGCTCACGACGATCCCCGGGCAGCCCCCGAACCTCCAGGCCCTGCCCGCGGGCTGCGCGTTCCGCGATCGTTGCCCCTTCGCGTTCGAGCGCTGCCTCGAGCGGCCGGAGTTGCTCGAGTTCGGCCGCGGCCGAGCGAAGGCCTGCCACCTGGAGGGGCTGACGTGAGCGAGGCGCTTTTGAAGGTCGAGGATCTCGCGGTCCATTTCCCCATGGCGGTCGGCGGGCTGCTGCGGCGGCGCTATCTGCCGCTCAAAGCGGTCGACGGCGTCAGCTTCGAGCTGCGGCCCGGCGAGACGCTCGGCATCGTCGGCGAATCCGGCTGCGGCAAATCCACCCTCGGCCGGGCCGTGCTCCGCCTGATCGAGCCGAGCGCCGGTCGCGTGGTCTGGCTCGGCGACGACCTCGGCGGGCTCGATGCCGAGGCGCTGCGCCGCCACCGCCGGGCGATGCAGATCGTGTTCCAGGACCCGCTCGCCTCGCTCGACCCGCGCATGACCGTAGGCGACATCATCGCCGAGCCGCTGATCACCCACGAGCCGCGCCTCGGCAAGGACGCAGTCAAGGCGCGCGTTTCGGACATGCTGGCCAAGACCGGCCTGTCGCCGCAGATGATCAACCGCTATCCGCACGAGTTCTCGGGCGGGCAGTGCCAGCGGATCGGGATCGCCCGGGCGATGATCCTGGGCCCCA
This sequence comes from Geminicoccaceae bacterium, assembly GCA_050729115.1. Lineage (GTDB taxonomy): Bacteria > Pseudomonadota > Alphaproteobacteria > Geminicoccales > Geminicoccaceae > JBKPNX01. The sequence continues at coordinate 3,541 of JBOHKK010000019.1, forward strand.
AGCTGATCGTCTGCGACGAGCCGGTCTCGGCGCTCGACGTCTCGATCCAGGCGCAGATCGTCAATCTGCTGATGCGGCTGCAAAGGGAGTTCGGCCTGTCGCTCCTGTTCATCAGCCACGATCTGGCGGTGGTCCGGCACATCAGCCACCGCATCCTGGTGCTCTACCTCGGCCGGACGATGGAGCTGGCCGATCGCGATGCCCTCTATGCCGCGCCGCGGCATCCCTACACCAAGGCGCTGATCTCGGCGGTGCCGATCCCGGATCCCCGGCTCGAGCGCCAGAAGCAGCGCATGGTGCTCACGGGCGACCTGCCCTCGCCGCTGGCGCCACCGTCCGGCTGCGTGTTCCGCACCCGCTGCCCGCTCGCGATCGAGCGCTGCGCCCGCGAGGTGCCGCGGATCGAGCCGATCGCTCCCGGCCATGAGGTCGCCTGCCATCGCTGGCGGGAGGTGTGATACCGACCCCATGAAGTCGCGACCGATGGGTCGGTGCGTCTCTTCTGTCATGCCCCGGCTTGACCGGGGCATCCAGACTGGACCCCCGGGTCAAGCCGGGGGGTGACAAGAAGAGCGGTCGATGGGTCAAGTCTTCGCGATCCTGGTATGACGTCCATCACCACGCCGGCCGCGCCGCCGGCATGGACATGGTTCGCGATCGGTACGACCGGTCGCGGGACCACGCCCGCGCCGACCGGCTGGCGCACGAGCGCGCCGCCGGATGCTGATCGGCATCGGTAGCCCGCTCAGGGGCCGCCGGCGAGAATTTTGGGCTGCAGCCGGCTGATCACCGCCAAGGCGTCGTAGGCGTCGGGGTTGTCCTGCGGCTTCTCGCCGTCCTGCACCAGGATGCTCATGTCCGCCGTGTAGAGCCCGGAGCCGCCCCCGCCGAATACCGGGAGGGACAGCCCGACCCCGAAGTTCGACCCGCCGCCGACGCCGACCCCGACCTGCGGCGATCCGCCGTAGCCGGAGAACTCCTGCACGGTGTTGCGATCGACCACCCGGAACCAGTCGTGGCCGGTCTGCACGGTCAGCTCGGCGGCCCGATACAGGAGGTAGTCCTCGACCGTCTGCCGGGTCGTCGCCGCGTTGCCGGCGAAGGTGATCCGGTAGCGGTCCTCCTCGATCTGCTGCTCGCTGTAGCCGTAGCCGCCCTCTGCCGCCTGATAGGGCGTCGGCGCGCCGGCACAGGCGGCGAACAGCAGGCCGAGCAGGACGACCAGTGCTGACGCGGCTGGCCTGGACATGGGGAGTGCCTCGATCGAATCGGTTGCGGATCGCTGAATATGGCGCGAGCAGCCGCCGCCTCCAAGCCTCGAACCGCCCGAGCCGCCGTCCGGCTGCCCGTGGCGCACCCGCCACCCACTCGCGATCGAGGTGCGCACCCCGCGAGGCGCCGCGGATAGAGCGGGCCCCCGCCACCAGGTCGCGTGCCATCGCTGGCCGGAGTTGGGAGCGCCCGCCCCAGGATGCGCCAGACCCGGCGCGGTCGCCGGCGCCAGCTCGCCGCAAATCTCAGCGCGCCCACGGCGCCCGACTCTTCATACGGGCTGACGCAGCGCTACTGCCAGGGCAGGCGGAATCGGCGTGGCTGGCTGCGCCGTCGCTCATCTTCAATCGCCTCGCGCAGCCGCTGCTGGTAGTTCCTGATGTCTGCTTCAAGCTTCGGTTGCGCCACGCCGGGGCCCACGACGATCTGCGAATAAGGAGCCGGCCGCCCGAACGAGAACGGCGAGACGAGGCCTTCGGCGACCTCGACCGCGTAGTCCATGACCCCCGGCACCGAGTAGCCGGCGTCCTCCAGGCTGCGCAGCTTCTCCTCGAACCCGGTCAGCTCCATGACGACGGCGCCGCAGGGGCCGCCCACCAACTTCAACGTGGCGACATAAGATCCGACCACGTCCTGCCGGGCCATGGCCTCGCCCACCTCGGCCGCATCCAGGACCGCACCGATGGCCTGCATGGCATGGGCCGACCTGCGGGCTGAGGCGCGCTGTCCGGACCACCGGTCGACAGCGGCGGACAGGACCTTCGGCCATCCAAGCAGACAGTCAAAGGCGGCGCGGGCGACGCCGGGAAGGCCTGGAGGTCGGTCGTCCTCGTCGCCGTCGCTGCCTGGGCCTTCGCCGCCATCGTTGCCTGGATCTTCCTCGATGTCGCTGCCTGGACCTTCGCCGCCGTTGTCGCCTGGACCCTCCTCGGTGCCTGGACCTTCCTCGTTGTCCGGGTTTGGATTTCCGTCGCGCTCGGTGTCGGTCTGCTGTGCGTCCCGGCGCTCGAGGAAGACCGGCTGCCCGCCCCGAACCCAAAGCGTCGGCCTGCGGTCGCTGGCGACTACGCTGTCTTGGGCCAGCACCAGATAGAGCCCCCGAGGGACCGTGCCTGGCGGACCATTCGGGGGTCGCGCGGATGGCGGCCGCCGCAAGGCATCGCCCGGCACGGTCGCGGTCGGGATTGCCGGCGGTCTCGGGAACGCGGCTCGCCGTTGCAGCCGGGAAAGTCGCAGCGGGGCGCTCGAGATCCTGCCATGGCGGGTCAGCTCGAGCCATTCGCGGAAGGGCTCGGCCCACCCTGCGGAGGCGAGCGAGTACGAACGGTAGGTCCAAAGCCACTCCAGCTGCCGGCGCGTCCAATCGCGCTGCATCCGCGGGGCCGTGAGGAAAAGCCCGCCTCTCGGCACCTCGCTCGCCCAGGCCTGGCCGGCGAGCTCGCGCTCGATCCGTTGGAGCAGAGCGATCTGCTCCTCGAGCGCCTGCACCCGCACGTGGGATGCGAACAGGAGGATGGTGTCCAGCTCTGCCAGCCGCCTGAGCTGCGGGATCGCCCGCAAGCGCATGACCTCCGGCCGACCGTGGCTCGCGTAGACCCGCCCCAGGTCCGACAGCTCGAGCAGGAAGCGTTGGTACTTCGCGTGGAGCATCTGCTCCCGGCTCGCGAGCACCTGATAGAAGGCGAACAGGCAGCTGGCGCGCTCTCCCGCCGACAGGTCGACCGGGCACGCCTCCTCGAGCGCCAGGACCTGCGATCGGAACGCGAGCGAGGCCGCCTCGCTATGGCAGGTGGCGAGCCCGGACCGGTCCGATGCGTCCGGGCCAGCGCATGTCGCGACCAGCGCGCCGATGTCGAGGATGCCCTGCAGCGCCAGGACCTCCAGGGCGTTCCACAGGACGATGCCCTCCGCCCAGTCGAGAACGGAGGGGTCCTGCGGCGCCGGATAGTAGGCCTGGATCACCGCGCGCACGTGCGGATGGAATACTCCGTGCGCCTCGCTCTGAGCGGCACCCGGCCTCGCGCCCGCCGCGGTCGCGAGGCCCAGCGCCAGCACCGCAGCAGCGCGCCGCGACCGGCGATGCCGGGTCATCGGCGCCTAAAACTTGATCTCGGGAGCCTCTGCCGCTTTCACCTCGGCCACGGTCGGCACGTCGTCGAGGTGCAGGAGAACCGTGGAGACGCCGTCGACGACCCAGATCACCGCCTCCAGGACCGCCGGCGGCGATTTGGCGCCGACCCGGCCGAGCTGGTCGCGCTCGGCGTGGAGCGCCTCGCCCCAGCCGACCACGATGCGCCGGCCGCCGCGCTCGAGATGACGGACCTCGCGGAAGCGCTGCGAGCGGCCGTAGCGCTCCGCGAATGCCGCCAGCGCGGTCTCGGCGGCGTCGCCTTCCACCACCTGACGCAACGTGACGCGCGTGACCACGCCGTCCGCGAGCGCCACCGTCAGGCAATAGGCGCCGATCTCAGCGGCCGTGGCCGGTGCCGTCGCGCGCGCCGGGTCGCAGGCCCCCCGCGACACCCGGACGGCGTCGCCCGCAGGCTCGCGCGCGATCTCCTCGGGCGCGAAGGTCCAGTTCAGCTCCTCGAGCGCCGCAGCTTCGTCCATCTTGCCGGTGATGCCGAGAATCGCGAAGGCGTCCGCGCCCTTGGTGTGGTCCTTCGGGATGCCGAATTGATATTCCTCGATCGGGAAACGGATCGCCACGAGGTCGAGGTCGCTGATCTGCGGAAGGATTTTCTCCAATCCCTCCCGCTGCAGCACGACCCCGGCGCCGGGCGCCATCCGGAGCACCTCGGGCGCCTCGTTCAAGTCGATCGTCTGTGCCCTCTCGGGGAGATCCAGAACCAGCTCGACGTCACGATGGAAGTGGGCTCGCCCCGTGATCTCCCCGATTCGCGACGCATAGTTGACAGCGCGCGGCGCGAACACCCGCTCGATCGGCGCGTTCCCGCGGCGCCGCACCAGTAGCAACGGCGCGTCGCCAGGCGCGAGGGTCTCGAGCGTCACTGCCTGCATTGCGCTCGGCGGCGCGATCGGCTTTTCGGTTGGCGCCGCCCCCTCCGGGACAAGAGCCTGGGCTTCGAGGTCGAGGTCCGCGACGAGATCGAACAGCTCCCGCGCGAACACCTCGCCGTCGACCAGCACCGCGGCACGCGGCGAGTTGCGCAGGAAATGCGCGGTCATGGGCCCGAGTGGCCCTAGGACTCTGGCCTTGGCAGGCAGATCGAGGCCATTCGCCAGGACTATGGTCCTGTACTGCTCGGCGACGCTTTCATCTGCCGCCAAGACCTGCGTGATTCGGTCGGCGTCGCCGCGTCGGATCAGCAAAAGGCCCGTTCTGCCTCGCAGGATCGCGTCGAGCCGGGCCTGCTTCGCTTCCGCGGCGCGCCGTTCCGGCTCCACCTCCTCGACATCGCCTGCCGCAGTCGCGCGGACGACAGCGGCGTACGGGATATCGAATGCCGCCGAGCCGACCTCCGCGCCGCCGAGAGCGCGAGCGGTGACCCGCGCCGCAACCGGCTCGACATCGAGCACGACCAGTGCTGGCCCCGCCTCCGAGCGGTCGATGCGCAGATCGCGCACGCGGACTGCCACGCTGACGTTCAGAAAATCTCCCCTCGAGTCGATGCTCTGATCGAGCGCCACCGTGAACGCTTCCCTCGCCGCGGGCAGGACCAAAACGAGCTCGACCGGGCCCAGACCGACCAAGCCCTCCGTGCGTGGGAACCAGCCCATCGCATATGCATCGGGCACAACGAGCTGCGCTTCCGGGACTGCCAACCGCTGCGCCAAGGCGCGATACGTCGATGCGGCGCTGGAACCGGGCGGGTCGAACGCCTGCACGGCGCCCGCCTGGCCATCACGCTGAAGCCAGTCAAGTGTCGCCGTCCGGGTCGCAAAAACCACGGCTTCGGGGAGAGCCCGCGCGCGTGCCCGGTTCCATTCCGCAAAGTTGGCGAGCAGCAAGGGGTCAGCTTGCCGGCCGAATGGCAACTCCTTTGCGACCTCTTTGGGGAAGAACCGCGGCCAGGGGCCTTCACGACCGAACGCTTCCCGATTGGCCCGCTCAGCCGCCCACTTTTTGATGTCGGAGTCGTCGAGCGTCACCAGCTCGCGCGCCAGCAGCATCAGGTTCAGAGTTTCGCCATCCAGGGGCACCGGCCCGGTCGGCGAGGCGCCGACCGTGTTCACCGACGACGGTGGGATCAACGCCAGCCGGTCGAAGGGCGCAGTCAGGTCATCCGGACGAAACAGCAACGCCCCTTCGAGATCGAAGACGAGCTCAAACCGCCGAACATTCCGCTCTGACTCCGTCTCTTTCAGCGCAACGAGCTGAGCCTCGACCGCTAGGACTGCGACCTCCTGGTACGCTCCTACCGTCTGCAAGTTCCGGCGCTTGTAATCCTGGGCGTCCTCCAAGGGGACGGGCACGCGATCCGGAAGGTACTCGGTGGCTAAAGGAGCTTTGATCGTCAGCGAATGCAGATTGCCGAGATCAGCTTCTCCATACCCCGCGACGTTCATTCTCATTGAATCGCAACGGCTCGCGGACTCGCCAATCGGGAAATACCGTGAGTCGAAGTCATACTCGGCAAATGACACGCTGCAAAGTACGAGTGTGGGGATGGGCAAGCCAGGCGCACGCTCCCTTAGGATCGGTATGGCCTCGCCACGGATACCCTGTAGCAGGGCTCGCCGCTCGAACTCGTCAAGCCGCCCCCAATACCTCCGAACGCCGAGGACCCTTTCAGCCTCTATGCCTGCGTTCGTGATGATCTGCCGCTGCACTGGCTCCTCCAGGAGCTCCAGCGCGGCAAAAGCCAACTCATCGTCCTCGACGATGTCCGGAAACTGCTTGAGCGCCAAAAGGATGGCCAAGTGGCCCATCCGCGTGACGGCGTCATTGGTGGGGACGCCCGAGAGCCCCGTTGAGCCTCTGACGAGCAGGCGCCCGTTCCAGGTGGGGATTCCTGCTTGCGCGCCGAGCTCTGCTGCGGAACTCGCCGCCGGTGCCGAAGTCCCGGCGGTAGGCGCGACCGCTGTTCCCGCCTCGGACGGGAGGTCGGCGGCACTCGAAGTAGATGTCCCAAGCAAGTCCTCCCGGCCTCTCGCCAAGCTTGGCTCTCCGCTCGCAGCCCGCAGGGTCGCGAGCAGGCTGGCGCCTGGCCGGCCGGTCGGCGGCAGCCCGCGGTCGGTCTCGAAGGCGAGGATGGCGCGCAGCGTCTTCGAGCCGTAGACGCCGTCGACCGGGCCGGGATCGTAGCCGAGCTCGGTCAGCAGGCGCTGGGTCTCGCGCACCTCGGCGACGGTGTACTGCGGTCCGGGTGCGGGCCTTTGCTGCGAGGCTTGCGGCAGAGTCGAGGCTGGCGGCTGTTGGCCCTGGGTCGCGTCCGGCTCGTCCTCGTCGCCGAGGACCTGGTCGATCGTGTCCTCGACCTTCCTGCCGACGTTCTCCTCCGGGGATCTGGATGCCTTGTCGAGAAGGCTCCTAAAATCGATGGCGTAGGCTGTGGGCGGGAGACAGAGACAAAGCGCCGTCGCCAGAACCAGGGCGCCTGGAGGTGGAGGCGCTCTTCACAACAGCTGGATCGACCCGCCCTTTGGGCACCAATTCGGATGGTGAGGCGCCATCCCCGATTTGCACGACCTTCACGACACCGATCGACTGACGACACCTATCCACCATCACCGCCTCCCATGAGTACAATGTCCTCAGTTTGCCAATTCGTTGACGTTCCGTCTACATGTCGCTGCTGATGCTGTACTATGACGCATGCAGAGACGTTCGTCACTGCGCCAAAGACGACCGCGCCCGCCGTGGCGCGCTCGGGGCCGGCTACGCCTTGCTTTCCGGCAGGATCTGGCCGCCGTCGATGACGATGGTGGTGCCGGTGATGTAGGCGGCCTCGTCCGAGGCGAGGAACAGCACGGCATGCGCCACGTCCTGGGGCGTGCCGAGGCGGCCGAGCGGCACCGAGCGCGCCATGGCGAAGATGTACTCGGGCGCGCGCTCCGCCTGCATGCCCTCGGTCAGGATGTTGCCGGGCTCGACGCCGTTGACCGTGATGCCGTCGGGCGCGAGCTCGAGCGCGGCCGCCCGGATCAGGCCGTTGATCCCGGCCTTGCTCGCCGAGTAGTGCGCGTGGCCTGGGCTGGAGACGCGCGGGCCGGTGATCGAGCTGGTCAGCACGATCCGCCCGTAGCGTTGCGCGCGCATCGGACGGGCGCAGGCCTGGATCGCGAGAAAGCAGCCGCGCAGGTTGACGCCGAGCACCGCGTCCCACTCCTCGACCGTGATGTCCGACAGCATCGTGTACGGAAAGATGCCGGCGTTCTGGACCAGGATGTCGACCCGGCCGAAACGCTGCAGGGCCGTCTCGACCAGGGCGTCGACGGCGTCTTTGCGACTGACGTCGGCGGGGACGAACATCGCCTCGCCACGACCGGAAAGCCGCCTCGCGGCCGCACTGCCTGCGTCCACGAGCTGATCGCCGATGACGACCCGCGCACCTTCCTCGAACAGGCGTTCCGCGATCGCCCTGCCGATCCCGCGCGCGCCGCCGATCACGATCGCAACCTTGCCCTCGACCCGTCCGGCCATGGCGGTCCCCGGATCAGGCGCCGCCGCCGAGCAGCCCGCGCAGCCGCGCCGCGATCAGCGCCGGCTCGCCGTCCTGAAGCGACATCGGCCCGAACCGGATGCGGCCCTTCTCGATCGCCAAAGGGTCCGCGAAGACGGCGGGCGTCCCCTGCTCCAGGCGTTTCATCAGCTCGAGCGCCCCGAGGCCGGCCGCCGGCTCGAGGTCGAGCGCGACCTCCGGCACCTCGCCCTCGTCGAGCAGGCTGACCTTGGCGTGCGGGAGGCCGGCAAGCCCGTCCGTCAGCTCCTGCATCAGGGCGCGCCAGCGAGCGCGCCGCGCGGCGCCATCCTCCTCGACGAACAGGCGCAGCGCGGTCAGCAGCCCGACGATCTCCTCCTTGCCGACCTTGCAGCCCCGGCCGATACCGTGCTGCGGCAGACCCTTGAGCCGGGTCTTGTCGATGAAGTGCATCGGCGGCGCCCACAGCTCGTAGAACACGTCGAGATCGAGGTTTTGCAGCGCGGCCGCCATGACCAGATAGCGCCGGCCGCACAGGATGCCAGACGCCTGCGGTCCGCCGATCGCCTTGCCGCCGGAAAACGCCACCAGATCGGCGCCGGCATCGATGAACCGTCTGAGGTTGTCCGCCGGCGGCAGCTGGGCGGCGGCGTCGACCAGCACCGGAACCCCGGCGGCATGGGCGACCTCCACCACCTGGTCGAGCCGCGGCCGGGCGTTCGGACCGGCGACCCAGTGCACCGCGGCGGTGCGCTCGCTGAGCGCATCGGCGATCTCCCAGGCTTCGGCATCGCGCGCGCCGGCGCCGGCGTAGCGATCGGGCAGGCCGATCTCGACCAGGCGTACGCCGACCGCGCGGATCATGTGGTCGTAGAAATTGCGCTGGCTGCGCACCACCACGATCTCGTTCGCCATGCCGGCGGTGTCGGGCAGGCGGTTCATGCGGCCCGCGTCGAGGCCGGTGACGCAGGCCGCCGCACCGAGCAGCAGGCCCGCGGCCGCGCCCGAGGTGACCAGGCCGGCCTCCGCGCCGGTGACCTCGGCGATGATCTCGGAGGCGCGCGCCTGCAGCTCCGCCATGTCCACGCAATGCCGCGACGCCTCGACCATGGCCTCGGCGACTTCCGGCCGCATGCGGCTGCCGGACAACCGCGTGGATGGCCCTTTGGCGTTGATGATCGTGCGCACCCCCACGCGCTCATAGACGTTGGCCATCGCTCCCTCCGCTTCACCGCCGGCACGGCCCGTTTGCGTCCCGGCGTTCAGCACTCGTTAGTCATGAGCCGGCACAATAGCGCGCCGGTCGATCTGGATCGATCGATTACCCATATGAACGCATAGTGATGTCCGCGGCCGCCGCCCGCTCCGCCAGCAGGGGATGTTCGATGCAGAAAAACGTCGTGATCGCCGGTTTCGCCCGCTCGCCCTTCGATTTCGCGCACAAGGGCGCGCTCGCCAGGGTCCGGCCCGACGATCTGGCGGCGCAGGTGGTCGCGGCCCTGATCGCCCGGACCGGGGTCCCGGCCGAGGACGTCGAGGACGTGATCGTCGGCTGCGCCTTTCCCGAGGGCGAGCAGGGCATGAACGTGGCCCGGCTGATCGCGCTGCTCGCGCATCTCCCGATCACGACGGCGGGCACCACGGTCAACCGCTTCTGCGGCAGCTCGATGCAGGCGATCCACATGGCGGCAGGCGCGATCCAGCTCGATGCCGGCGAGGTGTTCGTGTGCGCGGGCGTGGAATCGATGACCCGGGTGCAGATCGGCGGCTTCAACTTCCTGCCGAATCCGCGGCTCGTCGAACAATACCCGCAAGCCTACGTGAGCATGGGCGAAACCGCGGAGAACGTCGCGAGGAAGTACCAGATCACCCGCGACGATCAGGACGCGTTCGCGGTCCAGAGCCACCACAAGGCCGCGGCGGCCCAGGCCGAGGGCCGGTTCAAGGACGAGATCGTGCCGATTCGCCGGAACGGCGAGGCGATCGAGGCGGACGGCTGCATTCGCGCCGGCACCACCAAGGAGGTGCTCGCCGCCCTCAAGCTCGCGTTCGACGAGCACGGTACGGTGACCGCAGGCACCTCCTCGCCGCTCACCGACGGCGCGGCCGCGGTCCTGGTGTGCACCGAGGACTATGCCGCGAAGCGCGGTCTCGAGGTCCTGGCGCGGATCAGGAGCGTGGGGGTCGCCGGCTGTCAGGCCGAGATCATGGGCATCGGCCCGGTCGCGGCGTCGCACAAGGCGCTGGCGCGCGCCGGGCTGGAGATCGACGACATCGAGGTGGTCGAGCTCAACGAAGCGTTCGCCTCACAGGCGATCGCCTGCGTGCGCGACCTGATGATCGACCCCGACACCTTGAACATCGACGGCGGCGCGATCGCGCTCGGTCATCCGCTGGGCGCCACCGGCGCCCGGATCACCGGCAAGGCGGCATCGATCATGAAGCGCGAAGGCCGGCGCTATGCGCTCGCCACCCAATGCATCGGCGGCGGTCAGGGCATCGCGACCGTGCTGGAGGCGATCTGATGGCGATCGAGCGAGCCGCGGTGCTCGGCGCCGGGGTGATGGGCTCCGGGATCGCCGCGCAGATCGCCAATGCCGGGATTCCGGTCCTGCTGCTCGACGTCGTGCCGAACGGCGCCGACGATCGCGATGCGCTCGCCAAGGGCGCGCTCGCGCGCATGCAAAAGGCCGACCCGGCGCCGTTCATGAGCCGACAGGCCGCGCGCCTCGTCACGCCGGGCAACCTCGAGGACGACCTCGAGAAGCTCGGCGAGGTCGACTGGATCGTCGAGGCGGTGGTCGAGAGCCTCGAGATCAAGCAGGCGCTGTACGCCAGGCTCGAACGCGTGCGGAAACCGCATTCGATCGTCTCGTCCAACACCTCGACCCTGCCGCTCGCCCGGCTGACCGAGGGCCTGCCCGCGAGCTTTCGGCGCGACTTCCTGATCACCCACTTCTTCAATCCGCCGCGGTACATGCGGCTCCTGGAAATCGTACAGGGGCCAAAGACCCGGTCGGATGCCCTCGATGCGCTCGTCGCGTTCGCCGACCATCGGCTCGGCAAGAGCGTGGTCATGGCCAAGGATACGCCGGGATTCGTCGCCAATCGGATCGGCAGCTACTGGCTGCAGGCGGCGTTCGCCGAGGCGTTCGCGAGCGGTGTGCCGGTCGAGGAGGCGGATGCCGTGCTCGGCCGGCCGCTCGGCATCCCCAAGACCGGCGTCTTCGGGCTCGCCGATCTGGTCGGCATCGATCTCCTGCCGCAGGTCGCCGCCAGCCTGCGCGCCGCGCTGCCGCCCGATGACCCGTTCCACGAGGTCGATCGCGAGTGGCCGCGCGTGGCCCGCCTGATCGAGACCGGCTACACCGGGCGCAAGGGTAAGGGCGGGTTCTATCGTCTGAACAGGGCGGACGGCCAGCGCCTCAAGGAGGCGATCGACCTCGAGACGGGCGAATATCACGTCGCCGCCAAGCCGCGACTGGAGTGCGTCGAGGCCGCCAGATCCGGCCCGCGCGCCCTGTTCGAGAGCGACGAGCGCGCCGCGCGCTATGCCTGGTGGGTGATGAGCCGGACGCTGGCCTACGCCTGCTCCCTAGTGCCCGAGATTGCCGACGACATCGCCGCGGTCGATGCAGCCATGCGCCTCGGCTACAACTGGAAATGGGGCCCGTTCGAGCTGCTCGACCGGATCGGCCCGGCCTGGTTCCGCGATCGGCTCAGGGCGTCGGACATCGCCGTGCCGCCGCTCCTGGAGCGGGTGGGCAACCGGACCTTTTACCGGATCGAGGACGGGCAGCTGCAGTACATGACGGTCGGCGGCGACTACGCCGACGTCGTGCGCCCGGACGGCGTGCTGCTCCTTGCCGACGTCAAGCGGCGGGGCAAGCCGGTCGCACGGAACGGCTCGGCCAGCCTCTGGGACCTCGGCGACGGGATCGCCTGCCTCGAGTTCCACAGCAAAATGAACGCGATCGATCCCGACACCCTCGACCTCATCGACCAGGCGATCGGGATCGTCGCCAAGGATTTCAAGGCGCTGGTCGTCTACAACGAGGGTGAGAACTTCTCGGTCGGCGCCAACATCGGGATCGCGCTCTTTGCCGCGAACGTCGCCGCCTGGCCGATGGTCGAGGACGTGGTCAGCAAGGGGCAGAAGGTCTATCGCAAGCTCAAGCACGCGCCGTTTCCGGTGGTCGCAGCACCATTCGGCCTGGCGCTCGGCGGCGGCTGCGAGGTCTGCCTCAACGCCGATGCCGTGCAGGCGCACGCCGAGAGCTACATCGGCCTGGTCGAGACCGGGGTCGGCGTCGTCCCGGCCTGGACCGGATCCACGGAGCTCCTGACCCGCTGGGTGCGGAACCAGAAGCGCCCGGGCGGGCCGATCCCGCCGCTGGCGCAGGCCTTCGAGACCATCGGCATGGCCAAGGTGGCGAAGTCCGCGTTCGAGGCCAAGGAGTTGCTGTTCCTGCGCGAGAGCGACGGCATCACCATGAACCGGGACCGCCTGCTCGCCGATGCCAAGGCCAAGGCGCTGGCGCTGGTCGAAGGCTATCAGGCGCCCGAGAAGTCCGAGATCGCGCTGCCGGGACCGAGCGCCCGCCTGGCGATGCGGATCGTGGTCGACGGCCTGCGCCTCAAGGGTGCCGCGACCCCGCACGACGAGGTGGTCGCGGATCAGCTCGCGGTGGTGCTCTCGGGCGGCGATACCGACGTGACCGCGACCGTCTCCGACGACGATCTGCTGAAGCTCGAGCGCCAGGCGTTCATGACCCTGATCAAGCACCCGGCGACGCTTGCCCGGCTCGAGCACATGCTCGAGACCGGCAAGCCGCTGCGGAACTGACGGAGCCCGCGCCATGACCACCTACCGCGCGCCGCAGCGCGACATGCGCTTCGTCCTGCACGAGCTGCTCGAGGTCGAGCGGCTGAGCCGGCTGCCGGGCTACGAGGACGCGAGCGCGGACGTCATCGACGCGGTGATCGAGGAGGGTGCCAAGTTCTGCGAGAACGTCCTGTTTGCGATCAACCGCGCCGGCGACGAAGAGGGCTGCGTCTACGAGAACGGCGTGGTGCGCACGCCCGCGGGCTTCAAGGAGGCGTACGACCGCTTCGTCGAAGGCGGCTGGACCGGCCTTGGCGCCGATCCCGCCCACGGCGGCCAGGGCCTGCCCAAGGCGATCAAGCTGGTGGTCGACGAGATGGTGTGCTCGGCCAATCTCGCCTTCAGCACCTATCCGGGCCTGAGCGCCAGCGCCTATCTGGCGATCGAGGCGCATGCCGACGACGAGCTCAAGGCGCGCTACCTGCCGAAGCTCGCCTCGGGCCGCTGGAGCGGGACCATGTGCCTGACCGAGCCCCAGTGCGGCACCGATCTCGGCCTGATCCGCACCCGCGCCGAGCCAAACGAGGACGGCACCCACAGGGTCACCGGCACCAAGATCTTCATCACCTCGGGCGAGCACGACCTGAGCGAGAACATCGTGCATCTGGTGCTCGCGCGCCTGCCGGATGCGCCCAAGGGCACGCGCGGCATCAGCCTGTTCCTGGTGCCGAAGCTCCTGCCGAGCGACGACGGCACGCCGGGGCCGCGAAACGGTGTGATGTGCGCCGGCATCGAGCACAAGATGGGCATCAACGCCTCGGCCACCTGCGTCATGAGCTTCGAGGGTGCGACCGGCTGGCTGGTCTCCGAGCCGCACCGCGGCATGCGCGCGATGTTCACCATGATGAACGATGCCCGCCTCGACGTCGGCCTGCAGGGCCTGGCGATCGCCGAGACCGCGTACCAGAGCGCGGTCGCCTATGCGCGCGAGAGGTTGCAGGGCCGGGCGCTGTCGGGCGCGAGGCAGCCGGACCGGCCGGCAGATCCGATCATCGTCCATCCCGACGTGCGCCGCATGCTCTTGACCATGCGCGCGAGCAGCGAGGGCGCGCGGGCGCTCGCGTATTGGATCGGCATGGCGCTCGATCTCGCCAGGCGGCAGCCGGACCCGGCGGCGCGCCAGGCGGCCGAGGACCTGATCGCGCTGATGACCCCGATCATCAAGGCGTACTTCACCGATCAGGGCTCGGCCTGCGCCAATCTCGGCGTCCAGGTCATGGGCGGCCACGGCTACATTCGCGAATGGGGCATGGAGCAGCTGGTGCGCGATGTCCGCATCACCCAGCTGTACGAGGGGGCGAACGGCATCCAGGCGCTCGATCTGGTCGGGCGCAAGCTCCCCGCGCACTTCGGCCGCCACCTGCGCGCCTTCTTCCACCCGGTGATGGCGTTCATCGAGGCGCACCAGGCGGATCCCGAGCTCGCCGAGTTCGTCCTGCCGCTCGCCAAGGCGTATGCGCGCCTCCAGCAGGTCACGCTGCACCTCGCCCAGCAGGGCCTGCGCGATCCGAACGAGGCGGGTGCGGCCTCCTACGACTATCTGCGCCTGTTCGCGCTGGTGGCGCTCGCCTGGCTCTGGGCGCGCATGGTCGAGGTCGCGAAGGCGAAGCTCGCAAAGGCCCACTCCAATGGGGGCGCCGACGGCGACGCCGCGTTCTACGAGGCCAAGGTCAGGACCGGGCGCTTCTTCATGACCAAGATGCTGCCCGAGAGCGGGGCTCTGTTCGCGCAGATCATGGCGGGCGGCGCCCCGGTCATGGACTTCGAGGACGCCGCCTTCTGACTGTCACACGCGGGCGCGGCAACGCCGCCGCCACCTCCTGTCTGTCGACCCCGACCCATGGAGCGCTCCGACCCGCACCGGCGCCGTCTGGCGGCGATCGCCGGGCTCGTTCTGTGGCCTGGCCCCGCGCTCGCCTGCGCCGATCCGCCGGAGCGGGCCGCCTACGTCGTCCATCACGAGACCTACGGCGAGGTCGGCCGGCACGTCATCACATTCTCGTGCGAGGGCGACGACCTGGTGGTCGAGACCGCGATCAGCGGTGAGGTCAAGCTCCTCATGGTGCCGCTGTTCAAGCGCGATGGCACCTATCGCGAGGTCTGGCGGGAAGGTCGCCTGATCGCCTTCGCCAGCCGCATCGTGGACAACGGCGAGGTCTACGAGGTGAGGGCGCGGGCGAACGGCGACCACACCGTGATCGACGGACGCCGCGGCCGGATCGAGGCGCCGGCTGCCATCGTCCCCAACCATCCCTGGAACCACGAGGTGATCGACCGCACGCTCCTGTTCGACATCCAGCGCGGCCGGCTGCAACAGGTCCAGGTCACGCCCGCCGGCATCGAGACCATCACGGTCGCGGGCCGCAAGGTCGAGGCGAAAAAGTACCGCGTGAGCGGCGATCTCGAGCGCGAGCTGTGGTACGACGAGGCCGGCAACTGGCTGCAATCCCGCCTCGAGCACGACGGCGCCAGGATCACGCTGACCCGACTGTCGGTCCCCGTGCGCGCAGGCTTGTGAGGCCGGCCCGCCGCGGGGCAGACTGGCGTCGATGCTCACCGCCTGGAGCTGGAATGGGGCCGCGCGCCTGTCTCCTCGCCGTACTGCTCGTGCTCTCCGCCGATGCGCGCGCGCTCGACGTGCCGGTGAGCTATCGCTATCGAATCCAGCACCAGATCTTCGGCGACCTCGGCGAGCACCGCATGAGCGTGCGCCGCGAGGACGGCACCGTCGTGGTCGAGCACGACGCCGAGCTCGCGGTCGAGATCCTCGGGCTCACGGCATTCCACCGCCGCACCCGCTTCCGCGAGGTCTGGCGGGACGACCGTCTGGTCGAGTTCGACGGCCTGATCGAGGACGACGGCGAGCCGTTTCCGGTCACGGCCCGCGCCGTAGGCGACCGCTTGATCATCGAAGGCGCCGCGGGGCGGATCGCAGCGCCGGCCGACACCGCGCCGAGCGAGCCGTCGTTCGAGAGCGCGATCCGGCGCGACCGGTTCTTCGACATGAGGACCGGCGCGCTTCTGAACGCCACGGTCACGGCCGCCGGGCGCGAGCCACTGAAGGTGGGCGACGGCGTCGTGGACGCCACCAAATACGAAGTCACCGGCGATCTCGACCAGCACGTGTGGTTCGATGCCAGCGGCGTCTGGGTGCAGTGGCGCCTCTGGCGCCAGGGCGCCGCGATCACGCTGACCCGCGAATGACCGGGCGGCACCCCAGGTTCTCGTGCGGTGTAGGATTGGCTTGCCGGGCAAGACCGCTGTTTTTCTGCATTCGGTCCGGCCCCTGCCGAACGATTTGCCTGACGCGCCCCACGTCCTTATCGTTGACCCCGTGAAGTGGCACGGGGGCGGGCGGACCTCCTCTGGCGGGCAGATCACGATGGGCACCTTGAAGGCATTCCAGCCGGCCAAGCGACTGCGCAAAAAAGCCCGTCGCGGCTTTCGGGGATATCCCGCGGCGACGATCGCCTTCTACGGCCCGGACGACCGCCGGGCGAGCAAGGTGGCGGTCGGCATCCTGCTTGGCGCCGATCAGGAAGCAGCCGAGCTGCGGCGCTGGACGTCAGCCGCCAAGGACCTGCGCGACGACCCCGAGATCGGCGCGGCCGTTCTCGACTTCATCGCTCGGTTCGAGGTGAAGACGGTGGCCATGACCGATCGCATCATCGGCTGCCCGCATGAGGAGGGCATCGACGACGAGGGGCCGATCTGCCCTTCCTGCCCGTTCTGGGCCGACCGCGATCGCTGGACGGGCGAGATCCGGCCGTGACCGGCCGCATGATCAGGGCCGAAGCGACGCGCCGGACGCTCATCCTGACCACGAGCGTGGTCCTGGCCCTGGCCGGCTGCCGCGGCGATGCTTCGACCTCGGCCCGGCAACTCGCCAATCCCGCGTCCGAGAACTGCGTGGCGCAGGGCGGGCGCCTGGTGATCGAGACCGCGGGCGATGGCGGCCAGTACGGCGTCTGCCTGTTCGAGGACAACCGTCAGTGCGAGGAATGGGCGCTGCTCCGCGGCGCCTGCCCGGTCGGCGGCATCCGGATCACGGGCTACGTGACGCCGGAGGCCCGCTACTGCGCGATCCGCGGCGGCGACTACGTGGTGACCAGGGAGCAGACGGCGACGACCCCCGAGGCGGGAACCTGCACCCTGCCGGGCGAGCCCCCCTGCGACGCCCTCGCCCTCTACGACGGCCGCTGTCCGTGATCGCCTGCTACGGCCGGCTCGCGCGCCTACGATCGCCCGGTGCTCGGGTCGAACTCGACCACCTGGGCGCTCGTCGGCGCTGACTCGCAGGCCGTTGTCGCGCCGCGGCCGCAGTCATCGCGCCTATTTGATAAGCTTCAGCCGACGCAGGTCCGTCTCGGTCCAACCTGTTCCGGACCAGGAGATTGCGCAGCACGTATGGTGGCATGGTGGCGTTGGCGCGGTGGTAGCGCACGACGACCCGACGGCCATCCGAGTGCCGGTAGATCCGTTGGCTGCCCTGCCGTTCGGTGAAGCTGAAGCCGTCTTGTCCAAGGCTCGGACGATCCGCCGCGTGGAGACGTTCGGGAGCAGTCTCGCCAAGGACGACCGTTGATCAGATGGTAACCGCGACCACTGGCTCGTCCGTGACTTCGCGCGGGGCGCCACTTGGAATCTCCGCGCCCGCGCGCTCGACATCACGGAGGTAGATCTCGACCGCATCATGGAGATTGCGCAAGGCCTCCTCCTTGGTTGCGCCCCAAGTCGCGCAACCCGGCAACAGCGGAGCCCCGGCGCTCCAGCGGCCATCGTCCTCCTCGATCAGCTCGGCTCGAAAGACATAGGATCTCATTGGTTGGCCCCGACCTGGACTCGCGCGAACTCAGCATAGCACAAAGGATCGCGCCGGCACCGGAACACGCCAAGGACCGGCAGTGCGACGAGTGGCGCTGCTGCGCGGCGCCGGCCGATGGCATCAGGATCACCGGCCATGTGACACGGCATGCCCGGCCTGCGCGATCCGCGGCGGTGACGACGCGGTGACCCGGCAGGCGACGGCGGCCACGCCGGATGCGGGCAGGTGCACCTTGCCCGGCGCGCCGCCCTGCGATGCCCTCGCGCTGTTCGAAGGCCGCTGCCCTTGATCACCCGGACGGCCGGTGCGCGAGGTCATCGAAGCGGCCCGGGCGTCTCGCCTGTGCCGCTCAATGGTCCGGACCTCTCGCGCCTGGCTCCCAGCGCCGACCTTGAAAAAGGTTCCTGACACCTTTTCCTTCTTGACACCAGCGCCGACCTTGAAAAAGGTTCCTGACACCTTTTCTTTCTTGACACTTTTTCTTTCCCAACCACCCCAAGGGTACCATCGGTGGGTGGTTGGGAGGGGGAGCGGGCTGGTGCGAGCTGATCGAAAAATGCGCCAGGCCGCGCGCGCGGGCCCATTCCTCCCACTCGTCGGGGAAGCGGGCGTTGACGATCAGCCGGACGCGCTGGAGCCCTGCCAGCGGGTCCTCGTCCGGCCGAAGGGTCAGATAGCCGGGCGCGCAGACCGGCAGCGCCGTCTCCTCGAGCAGGAAGGCGGCGTCGATCCCGGGCCAGGAGCCTTTGCCGTGGCGGATCGCCAGATCCACCTGGTCGCGCTGCAGGTCGACCACCCGGGTCGTCGGCACCAGCTGCAGGTCGACCTCCGGGTGCGCGCGCTCGAACGCGCCGAGTTGCGGGATCAGCCAGGTGGCGGCGAGCGAGGGCGGCAGGGTCAGGCGCACCACGTCGCGCCCGGTCGGGCGCAGCATGGCTGCGGTCGCCGCCTGGATCTGGCGGATCGCCGGATCGATCTGCTCGAGATAGCGCCGGCCCGCGGCGGTCAGCCGCACGCCGGGCCCGGAGCGGTCGAACAACGCCGTGCGCAGGAAGTCCTCGAGGCGCCGCACCTGATGGCTGATTGCCGATTCGGTCACGCCCAGGCTCGCCGCGGCGTCGCGGAAGCGCCCGTGCAGGGCAGCGGCGTGAAACGCGCGCAGCGCGGCGAACGGCGGCAGCGGGGTTCTCGGCTTGGCCATACCGGCAGCGTGACGGCGGCATGAGCAGGATTCAAGTGGCAAGGCCTCGATGGTCCCGGCTCGCCGCTCCAGAACTCCGGCCTGGGCGATCATGGCGGACCCGCGCAGTCTGCACTTTCGCGGGCGCGCCGCCCGCTCGACCAACCCCGGCGCGCAGATCAAGCGCAAGAGTCGAAACCTCCTGCGCTTGGTACTGGAGCGGTTCCCGGTTTGGCGAAATCGGGTCGGGGAATCCGCAATGTATGGTCGTTGCGATTCGAGATTCCTGCCGCAGACCGGCGCGACCCTCGGGCTACCGTCCGCAATCGTGGGCGTCGAGCGAGAACCCGGGGGGAGACCCGACGGCGGCCCATGGCGCTCATTGACGAGATTCGAGGCTCGCGATCGGCGATGCGAGGCGCGCCGCAGGGGGAGCGGAGGTCGCCCGGGATGTCGGGCCTCCCCTCGGGTCTTCGCCCGAGGGTCGGGCCGACCTGCGCGACTGTCGAGCCCTCGTGGGATCTTCGAAGCCGAGCGGGTGGCGCCGCCAAGTGGCATCGACACAATCCGCCGCTCCCATGGAGCGGGCGGGATGAGATGCTGGGCTTTGCCCAACCTACCCGGCGGGCAGCGCCGCGCGCGGACGGCGATCTGGTCCTGCTGACGCGCGCCCGATCTGCGTCAGGCGCAGCACACTCGATCCTCGACGAGCGCATTTTTCGATCGGCTCGCACCAGCCCGCTCCCCCCCAACCACCCCAAGGGTACCATCGGTGGGTGGTGGGAGGGGGAGCGGGCCGGGGCCGCGGGTCCACCCAAGGGGAAAATGGTCTAGCCCGCCTTGCGTTCCTCCAGATTCATCTTCATCCGGTCGGTGGCCACCCGGTTGATCGCCTCGCGGATCGCCGGGTCCATGGCGAGCAGGCTCTTGAAGTCGTCCCCGCTCAGGACCAGGAGCTGGCAATAGCCGAGCGCGGTGACGTCGGCCCGGCGGCGGCGATCGTTGAGCAAGGCCAGCTCGCCGACGAAGTCGCCGCGGCCGAGCCGGACCTTGTTCTTGCCGACCGATACCTCCACCGCGCCCGAGGAGATGAAGTACATCTCGTTGCCGCGCTCGCCCCGACGAATCAGGCGTTCGCCCGGGACCGCGAAGCGCGGCCGCAGGAGCCGGCTGATCTTCTCGAGATCGGCGTGCCCGAGCGCCTTGAACAGCGGGAACTGGCGGACGAGCTCGCGGACCTCGAGGCCAAGGTCGAGGTGCGGGCGGGCGGACGCCTCGGCGCGCCGGGCCAACACCTCGCGCTGCAGATTGTTGTAGAGCTCGCGGCCGATCAGCCCTTCCTGGAACAGCTCCTGGTATTGGGCGTCTTCGAGGCGAAGCCCCGACTGGCGCAGAAACCGGCGCTGCAGCGCTTCGGCGTAGGCCGGATATTGCAGGCGCAGGGCGTCGAGCGCAGCGGTCGTGGCCTGCAGACGCTGGTCGACGATCTCGCCCAGGATGTCGGCCACCCTCGCCCTCAGCACCGCCGTCATGCGCGAGCGCACCATCCGCGCCAGCTCCTCCAGCACGATCCTGCTGACCAGCAGGAGCTCGAAGCGATCGGCCAGCCGCTTGACCAGGAGGCGGTCGAAGCGGCCGAAGCGATGCAGAACGTGGGCAAGGCGGAAGCCGCCCCCGAAGGTCACCAGACGACGCGCGGCACGGTTGTAGCCGGTCCGGCTGGCAATGCGCGCGCCGTCGGCGAGTCGTTCGATGCTGGCCAGCAGCTTCTCGAGAATCGGTCGGGACACCGAGCGGTGCCGGAAATGCTGGAGCAGCAGTTCGCGCTCGCTGTCGGCGAGCGTGACCAGGCCGAGCGTGATCCGATCGCGATCGTCGATCTCGCTATCGAAGGTGTTGCGCGCGCTGGCCTCGGCGATCCGCTCCTCGTAAGGCTGGAGCACGTCCCGGGTCGGGGCGTCCTCGATGTGGTATGCGGCCGCGGTCTGGCCGACCGCGTCGCGCACGTTGCTCAAGGACAACGCCAGGACCTGATTGCGCAGCGCCTGATCGACCGGGGACAGCCGGTCGATCCCGAGCAGGCGGATCATCGGGCGCAGCGTGGTGCCGTGGACCAGGAGCGTGAACAGGACGAAGCCGGTCGCCAGGATCGCGACGAAGCGCTGGATCTCGGAATCGAGCGCGCGGTTCTCGGTGACCGCGAGCGCGAGTGCCAGCGTGACCGCGCCGCGCAGGCCGCCCCAGAGGATCACGAACTTGTAGCGATGGCTGACCCGCTCGGCGAGGCGCGCCGCGCTGAGCAGCGGCAGGAGGCCGAACAGCACCAGCACGCGCGCGACCAGCGCGCCGAGCGCCACGATGCCGATCAGCAACAGGTCGAAGAACTGCGTGCCGATCATCAGGCGCGGCACCAGGATCGACGCCAGGACGAACACCATCGAGCTCGCCCAGAAGCCCATCTGCGCCCAGACGTCCTCCAAAAAGGCGCGATTGTCCGGGTCGAAGCGGTGGCGGCCGAGCGCGCTCACCACCAGCCCGGCGGTGACCACGGCGATCACCCCCGAGACGTCGAGGTACAGCTCCGACAGGATGTAGACGAGGTAGGGCAGCGCCAGCGTGAGGGTGATCTCGGCAAGACGCGAGTCCCGCAGCCACGGCACCACCATCATGAGCACGCGACCGCCGACGAAGCCGACCAGCGCGCCGCCCAGAAACGAGTACAGGAACGTGCCCACGGCAGCGCCGAAGGCGGGCTCGCGACCGACCATCAGGATCTCGAGCAGCAAGGTGAAGATCGCGATCGCGGTGGCGTCGTTGAGCAGACTCTCGCCCTCGACCAGCCGGCTGAGGCGCCCGGGCGCGCCGATGTCGCGGAAGATCGCGACCACCGCCGCGGGATCGGTGGTGGCGACGATCGCCGCCAGCAGCAGGCACGTCACGAGCGACATCCCCGCCACCGGCCAGAGCGCGAGCCCGACGACGGCGGTGGCCACCAGCACCGCGATCACGGCGAGCAGGAAGATCGGCGCCGCGTCCTCGAGCATGCGCCGGACGTCGATCGTAATCGATGCCTCGAACAGCAGCACCGGCAGGAAGATGTACAGCACCTCGGTCGACGAGATCGGGAAGTCGAGGATCAGCTCCGCGATGTCGTTGAAGGCGTCGGTCAGATCGGTCTGCAGAAGGAAGCCCGCGGCGCTGCCGATGAACACCCCGACCACCGCGAGGAGCACCGTGGGCGACAGGTTGAGGCGGACCGCAAGCGGCTGCAGCAGGCCAATCACCACCAGCAGGCCAGCCACGGTCAACAGCGTGTAGGGCAGACCGAGCATTCGAGGCGTTTTCCCCTGGGTGAACGTGCTTGGAGGATCACCATAGCATCCGATCGCCCCCGTGGTCGCGTCCGCGCACGGGGACGCCAGCGAAGCATGGAGAACGAGGCATTGCGCGGCAGGGTCGACGGTCGGACAGCGAGCCGATCGGCGCGGCGCGCTCTCCGGTCGACAGGTGCTCCCGACGGTCGCATGCTGGGCGGAAGCTGGCCAGGAAGGCGAACCAAGTCATGACGCTGCACTTCACCAAAGCGGAATTCGCCGAGCGCCGGCGGCGGGCGCTGGCGGCGCTGGCCGCGCGCGGGCTGGATGCGCTGCTGATGTTCAAGCAGGAGAGCATGTATTGGCTCACCGGCTACGACACCTTCGGCTACTGCTTCTTCCAGTGCCTGGTGCTGCGCGCGGACGGCGATCTGGTCCTGCTGACGCGCGCGCCGGATCTGCGCCAGGCCGAGCACACCTCGATCATCGAGGACATCCGGATCTGGGTGGACCGGGAGGGCAGCGACCCGGCCGCGGAGCTGCGCGCTCTCCTGGCCGAGAAGGGGCTTGCCGGCAGGCGGCTCGGCGTCGAGTACGACACGCACGGGCTGACCGCGGCGAGCGGCAGGCGGCTGGATGCGGCGCTGGGCGGTTTCGCCGCGACGATCGATGCCTCGGATCTGATCGCCCGGCTGCGTCTGGTGAAGTCCGCGGCCGAGCTCGCGCATGTGCGGCGCGCCGCGGGACTCGCCGATGCCGCGCTCGCTGCGGCGATCGAGCAGACCCGTGAGGGCGCCGACGAGGGCGCGATCCTCGCCGCCATGCACGCGGCGATCTTCCGGGGCGGCGGCGACTACCCGGGCAACCCCTTCATCGTCGGCTCCGGGCGCGACGCCCTGCTCTGTCGCTACAAGTCGGGGCGACGCCAGCTGGAATCGCCCGACCAGCTGACCCTGGAGTTCGCCGGCGTGTATCGTCAGTACCACGCCTGCCTGATGCGCACGCTGCTGGTCGGCGCCGCGAGCGCGCGCCAGCGGGCGCTGCATGCCGCCTGCCTCGAGGCGCTCCTCGCGTGCGAGGCCGCGCTGCTGCCCGGGACCCCCATGGGCGCGGTGTTCGATGCGCATGCCGGCGTGTTCGACCGCCACGGGCTGCGCGCGCACCGCCTGAATGCCTGCGGCTATTCGCTCGGCACCACCTATGCGCCGTCGTGGATGGATTGGCCGATGTTCTTCCACGGCAACCCGGTCGAGGTCGGCCCGGGCATGGTGTTCTTCCTGCACATGATCATCGCCGACAGCGAGGCCGGCCTCGCGATGACTCTCGGGCGCACCTCGCTGATCACCGAGCGCGGCCCGGAGCCGCTCGCGCGCGCCCCGCTCGATCTGATCGTGAGCTGAGCCGCGGCCCGGCGCCGATGCCCTATCTCGCCCTGTTCGTCCTGATCCTGCTGGCCGGATTGCTCGCAACCTGCTTTCTTTAACGATCATGCCGATGGTCCCGGCCGACAGGTTGCCGAGCCAAGTGACTCCGGAAGCAGACGCCCCGTCGCAGGAGGCGGCCAAGGCCGAAGTTGCTCCGGGTCAAGCCGCTGCGCCGCCTGAGCTCGGGGTGATCGTGCCGACGCTGAACGAGTGCGGCAACATCGAGCCGCTGCTTGCCAGACTCTCGCTCGCCCTGGCCGGAATCTCGTGGGAGGTGATGTTCGTCGACGACGATTCCCAGGACGGCACGTGGCCTTTGCTCCAGGATTTGCAGCGACGGTTTCCGCAGGTCCGCGCGCTGCGGCGGATCGGCCGGCGCGGCCTCGCATCGGCGTGCATCGAGGGCATGCTCGCGACCTCCACGCCCTATGTCGCGGTGATGGACGCCGACCTGCAGCACGACGAGGCGCTCTTGCCGACCATGCTCGCGACGCTCAAGGCCCGGCAGCTGGATGTCGTGATCGGGAGCCGTTTCGCCGCGCACGGCAGCGTCGGGGACCTGAGCCGTCGCCGGCTGCTGATCAGCCGACTGGGACGGCTCTGCAGCCGCGCGATCTCGCGCGCCGAGCTGAGCGACCCGATGAGCGGATTCTTCCTGATGCGCCGCGACTTTGTGGAGGACACGGTGCACCGTCTTTCGGGTCACGGCTTCAAGATCCTGCTCGATCTGTTCGCCTCGGCGCCGCGCCGGGTCCGCTTCGCCGAGATCCCCTATCGTTTCCGCCAGCGCCAGCACGGTCACAGCAAGCTGGATGCGCCGGTCCTGCTCGACTACGTCACGCTGGTCGGTGACAAGCTGTTCGGCCGGCATGTGCCCGTCCGGTTCGTGATCTTCGTGCTGGTCGGCCTGTTCGGGATGGTCGTGCACCTGGCGGTCCTGGGGTTGTGCTTCCGCCTCGTCGGGCTCGCGTTCTACCTGTCACAGGTGATTGCGACGCTCGTGGCGATGACCACCAACTTCAATCTGAACAACGTCTTCACCTATCGCGATCGCCGGCTGCGCGGTCTCGAGCTCGTGTACGGCCATCTCTCGTTTTATCTGATCTGCAGCATCGGGGCGCTCGCCAATTTCCAGATCGCCCAGCTGCTGTTCGAGCTGCAGGTGCCCTGGGCGCTCGCCGGCCTGTCGGGCGCCGTGGTCGGGGCGGTCTGGAACTATGCGGTGAGCTCGAGCTTCACCTGGCACCGCCGCACCTGAGGTGCATGAGGGGCCGGCCGCCGCCGCGGCGCGCTTGCTGCCAGGGCCGTTTACTTTCCGGCGCGTGATTGTTAAACCTCCGACCCCGCCAGGTCCCGAGGTGATGGGAGCACGATCCCATGAAGCTGCTCGCCGGCAACAGCAACCGACCGCTCGCCGAGGCGATCGCGGCGTTTCTCGGTGTGCCGCTCACTGACGCCACGGTGCAGCGGTTCGCCGACATGGAGGTGTTCGTCGAGATCCACGAGAACGTCCGCGGCGAGGACGTGTTCCTGATCCAGTCGACCTCGTATCCGGCCAACGACAACCTGATGGAGCTCCTGGTCTGCCTGGATGCCCTCAAGCGTGCCTCGGCGCGGCGGATCACCGCGGTGATTCCTTACTTCGGCTACGCCCGTCAGGACCGCAAGCCGGGACCTCGCACCCCGATCTCGGCCAAGTTGGTGGCCAATCTGATCACCATCGCCGGCGCCGATCGGGTGCTGACCATGGACCTGCACGCCGGCCAGATCCAGGGCTTCTTCGACATCCCGGTGGACAACCTCTATGCCTCGCCCCTGATGGCGGCCGATCTCAGAGAGCGCTACGATCCCGGCGCGCTGCTGATCGTGTCCCCGGACGTCGGCGGCGTCGGCCGCGCCCGCGGCTTCGCCAAGCGGCTTGACGCCAGTCTGGCGATCGTCGATAAGCGCCGCGAGCGGGCGGGGGCCTCCGAAGTCGTGAACGTGATCGGCGACGTCTCCGGCCGTATGTGCGTCCTGGTCGACGACATCGTCGACTCGGGCGGGACGTTGTGCAACGCCGCGCAGGCGCTGTTGGAGGCCGGCGCGACCTCGGTGGCCGCCTACGTCACCCATGGTGTTCTGTCGGCCGGCGCGGTCGCTCGGATCGCCGCCAGCCGGCTCGGCACGCTGGTGATCACCGACAGCATTCGGGCGACCGAAGCGGTCCGGGTGGCCAGCAAGATCCGTGAGATCACGGTGGCGCCGCTGATCGGCGAGGCGATCCGGCGGATCAGTGACGAGAGTTCGGTGTCGAGCCTGTTCGACTGAGGTCGGGGGCCGCCCCCGAGATCCGTGTTGGGGAACAGTGATGGCGGAATTGACCAGCTTGTCGGCGCAGACGCGCGAGGGCGTCGGCAAGGGCGCGAACCGGTCGCTCCGGCGGTCGGGACGGGTGCCGGCGGTGGTCTACGGCGACGACGCGCCTCAGGAGATGATCTCGCTCGAGAGCAAAGAACTGCGCCGGGCCCTCCATAATCCGCGCTTCTTCAGCACGCTGTGCAGTCTCCGGGTCAACGGCGAATCGGTGCGGGTGCTGCCGCGCGAGGTGCAGCTGCACCCGGTCTCGGAGGAGCCCCTGCACATCGATTTCGTGCGCGTGGGCCGCCATGCCACGGTGACCGTGACCGTGCCGGTGGTGTTCGCCAACGAGGACATCTCGCGGGGTCTCAAGCGCGGCGGGGTGCTCAACATCGTCCGCCGCGAGGTCGAGCTGTTGTGCCCGGTGGATGCCATCCCGGGGGAGATCACGCTCGACCTCAAGGACGCCGACATCCACGACAGCCTGCACATCAGCCAAGTGTCCCTGCCGGAAGGCGTGCGACCGGCGATCGCCGATCGCGACTTCACGATCGCCACCATCTCGGCGCCGACGGTCATCCGCGACGAGGACGAGGAAGCGGCGGTGGCGGCGGAAGCCGAGGGAGCGGTGCCCGAGGAGGCGGAAGCCGCCGAGGAAGAGCAGAGCCAGGAGTGATCGCCACCGCATGCTGCTGCTCGTCGGGCTCGGCAATCCAGGCGCCCGCTACGCCCGCCAGCGGCACAACCTCGGGTTCATGGCGGTCGAGGCGGTGGCGCGAGCGCACCGTTTCGGCCCGTGGCGCGCCAAGTTCAAGAGCCTGATCAGCGAAGGCTGGCTGGGGGACGTCAAGGTCCTCCTGCAAAAGCCTCAGACCTTCATGAACCTTTCCGGCCATGCCGTCGCCGAAGCCGCCCGGTTCTACAAGTTGCCGCTGGCGCAGATCGTCGTCTGCCACGACGAGGTCGACCTCGTGGCCGGCAAGGTGCGGATCAAGACTGGCGGCGGGGTCGCCGGGCACAATGGCCTGCGCTCGATCGCCGGGCAGCTCGGTTCGCCGGACTTCCGGCGCGTCCGGCTCGGGATCGGCCATCCGGGGCACAAGGACCTGGTGAGCGGGCACGTGCTCGGCGATTTCGCCGTCGCCGATCGGGAATGGGTGGAGCGGCTGCTCGACGCCTTTGCCGAGGGGGCGCCTCTGCTCGCGGCCGGCGATGATGCGGGCTGCATGAACAAGGTCGCCCTGCTCATGCGCCCGCCCAAGGTCGCCGCGCCAAGACCGCCGACCGCCTCGGCCGGCTGAGCCCCGGATCGGGCGATGGGCTTCAACTGCGGCATCGTCGGTCTGCCGAACGTCGGCAAGTCGACCCTGTTCAACGCGATCATCGGCACCGCGGCGGCCGCGGCCGAGAACTATCCGTTCTGCACGATCGAGCCGAACGTCGGACGCGTGCCGGTGCCCGATCCGCGTCTCGAGCAGGTGGCCAGGGTCGCAGGCTCGCCCAAGACGGTCCCGACCCAGCTGGAGGTGGTCGACATCGCCGGGCTGGTGCGCGGCGCCAGTCGGGGTGAGGGGCTGGGCAATCGCTTTCTCGGGGCGATCCGCGAGGTCGATGCCATCCTGCACCTGCTGCGCTGCTTCGAGGGCGGCGACGTCGCCCATGTCGAAGGCGCCGTCGATCCCGTGCGCGACTTGGAGCTGGTCGAGACCGAGCTGCTGCTGGCCGACATCGCTTCGCTGGAGCGCCGCGTCGAGGGGCTGACCAAGCGCGCGCGCGGCGGCGATCCGGAGGCCAAGGATCAACTTGCGCTGATCGAGACCGTCCTGCCGGAGATGCAGGCCGGACGACCGGCGCACGCGCTGGAGCTGGGCGCCGGGCAGCGCGCGGCGCTCGGAACCCTGCAGCTGCTGACCGCGAAGCCCGTCCTCTACGTGTTCAACGTCGACGAGGCCGCGGCGGCTCACGGCAACGACCTGAGCGCGGCGGCGGCGGCGCGGGCGGCGGCGGTCGGCGCGGGCGTCGTGATCGTCTCGGCGGCGATCGAGGCCGAGGTCGCTGCCCTGCCCCGGGACGAGGCGCTGGAGTACCTCCACGCGCTCGGTCTCGAGCAGCCGGGCCTGGAGCGGGTGATCGTCGCGGGCCATCGACTGCTGGATCTCATCACGTTCTTCACCGCCGGGCCCAAGGAGGCGCGGGCGTGGACGATCCGGCGCGGCACCAGGGCCCTCGACGCCGCCGGGCTGATCCACAGCGACTTCAAGCGCGGCTTCATCTGCGCCGAAGTCGCGTCTTGCGAGGCGTTCGTGCGCCACGGCGGCGAGGCCAAGATGCGCGAGGCGGGCAAGCTGCGCCAGGAGGGGCGCGACTACGTCGTTCGGGACGGCGAGGTGGTGCGCTTCCGGTTCAATGTCTGATGGCCCTCGCCGCGCAGAGAGGTCCGCCCGAGCGGCAGAACCTTGGTTGCGCACGCACGCGCTCCCCGCGCCCCAGCGCGCGGGGTTGGCTGGTCGGCCGCGCCCCAGCGCGCGGGGTTGGCTGGTCGGCCGCGCCCCAGCGCGCGGGGTTGGCTGGTCGGCCGCGCGCCAGCGCGCGGGGTTGGC
>JBOHKK010000020.1:0-31417 GCA_050729115.1 Geminicoccaceae bacterium
CTGGCCTGTCGCTTGTGGCGGGCGAGCAGCCGCAGGCCCGCCTCGACGACCTTGCGCTTGGTCTTGAGGCCGGTTGCCGCCATCGCCTCGGCGAGGAGCGCATCGTCGATCTCGATGTTGGTTCGCACAGGGCCGCCCCTTTCGATGTGTAAATCGCTCTTTAGGATTGCACATGAGCCCCACTCATCGCAAGCCACGGCTCCTTGATCTTGGGTATGCCGCTCAGCCGGCCAGGACGACCCTAGGGGATTGCGCGGCGCACGGATGGGCGATGCGGGCCATGCCGCCCTTGATCGGGATCGCGCGCGCTGCTGATGTGACGTCGGGGCGGCATCGCCTTCAGTCTGAAACATGGGCGGTCTCGAGGCGCTGATCGAAGCTGAGCCGGGTACGCCGGCGATCGAGAGCGCGACGCCGGTCGTCGAGGTCGACGACAGGCCCGCCGCGCCGCTATCGTGATGTCTGGAGCTTGGGGAGGCGGAAATGCGACAGCTCATCGCGGCGGCGGTCTTCGTGATCGGCATCCTCGAAGCGCACGGGGCGGCCGCCGAGACGGTCGATCTCGAGCTGGTGCTGCTGGCCGACGCCTCGAGGTCGATCGACGACGCCGAGATCCGGTTCCAGCGTCAGGGCTACGCCGCCGCGATCACCCATCCCGAGGTGCTCGGCGCGATCGCTCAGGGCTTCGAGCAGCGCATAGCCGTGACCTACGTCGAGTGGGGCGAGGCGTCGTCGCAGGAGACCGTGGTGCCCTGGACGGTGGTCGACGGCGCCGAGAGCGCTGCCGCCTTCGCCGCGGCCGTGCTCGAAGCGCCGCGGCGCGCCTTCGGGCCCAACGCCATCGGCAACGCGATCGCCGTGGCGCATGCGCTGATCGAGACCAACGCGTTCGACGGCTACCGCAAGGTGATCGATTTCTCGGGCGACAGCGCCTACAGCTTCGGCGGCATGCCCATTGCGGCGGCGCGCGGCGCGGCGCTCGCAGCCGACATCGTGATCAACGGCCTCGCCATCCTCTCCCGCGCCGAGGCATGCAGCGGACGTCCCGTCGCCTACGATCTCGAGGCGGCGTTTGCGGACCTGATCATCGGCGGCCCGGCAAGCTTCGTCGTCACGGCTGATCGCGACGACCGCTTCGCCGAGGCGGTGCGCAGGAAGCTGGTGCTCGAGATCGCAGGCAGGCCCGATCCGCGGGCGCGATACCCTCGCCTGGCTACCCGGAAGGGTGGCTAGCGCATTTTTCGATCAGCTCGCACCAGCCCGCTCCCCCTCCCAACCGCCCCAAGGGTACCATCGGTGGGTGGTTGGGAGGGGGAGCGGGCCGGGGCCGCGGGTCCACCCAAGGGGAATATGGTCTGGCCGCGTTCGTCCTGGCACTGACCGGGAAGACTGGCACCGGCAGGTGTGCCAACGCTGGGCCGCGAGCGAGTTCCCGTCCGAGACCGGCGAGCTCGAGCTCCAGTTCAATTGACGTAGTATCTCCGGTACTGTCCGTAATAGTGCAGGACGTCCTCGGGGCTGTATTTCCTGTGCCGCCGGACGTCCACCTGCGTCAGGACGGTGCCGGCAATCGGGGCGCCGCTGTCCCGGAGGATGTCCAACGCCTTCAGGGCAACTTCCTCTCCGGTCGTGCTCCAGCGCACCACGAACACCACCGCGTCGGCCAGGCGCGCCGCAAACCGCGAATCCGCCATCCCGAGCACGGGGGGCGAGTCCAGAACGACATAGTCGTAGCGCGCGCGCAGTTCGGCCATCAACGAGGCCATCCTCTGCGACGCCAGGAGATCGGTCGGGCTGGCGGTCAGGCGTCTGGCCGGAACGATGTGGAGATTGTACACCTCGTCGACCTCATGCAGGATCTCGTGGAGCGCCTTTTCGCCCCTCATGTAGTCGACCAGATCGCCGCCCCCAGCCTCCCTCGAAGGGTGTCCGAGATTCGGGCGGCGCAGGTCGAGGTCGACGGCCACGGTCTTGCAGCCCGACTGGGCCAGGAGGGTCGCGAGGCTGAGCGCCAGGGTGGTCTTGCCCTCTGCGGGCACGGAGGACGTCACCAGCACCACCTGCGGCGGCCGATCGACGTTCGAAAAACACAGCGCGGTCTGCACGCCCCGGATCGCCTCCGCGTACGCCGAGGTGGGCTTCTCGGCGAGGTAACGGTGAGCGCCCTGCCCGCGCACGTCGCCGCCGAGCTTGGGAATCAAGCCGATGTGCGGAAGTTTGAGCACCTCCTCCGCTTGGCGGCCGGTGCGCAGCCCCCGATCGAGGCGGTCGACGACGAAGGCGAGCAGCGTGCCGAGCATCAAGGAGCCCATGAATCCCGCGCCAGTGATCAGCTTCACCTGTGGCGCGCTGGGCTTCACAGGGACGGCCGCCGCGGAAATCACCCGCACCCCCGGCTCCAGCAGCTCGTGCTGCGCGGTGAGCTCCTTGAAACGGTCGAGCAGCATCGTGTACAGCGTGCGCGTCGATGCCACCTCGCCTTCGAGTAGCCGCAACTGGATCTCGGCCCGGCTCTTGTCGGTAGATGCGGATTGGGCTCGCGCCAGACTCACTTGCAGCGTCTGCTCGCGGACCTGGATCGTCGCTACCTGGTTCGCAAGACCAGCGATGATGTTGTGAATTTCGGCATCGACCCGGGCGGCGAACTTGTCCTTATCGGCCTGAACCTGAATGATCGCCGGGTGGCGCGGGCCGTATTCCTGACGAAGCTGCGCTTCCGTACGCAGGATCTCCATTTCCTGTTGACGAAGGTCGGCGATGATCGGCGACATCATCACCTCGGGAACCGATTCCAGGTTCTGGCCGCTGCTGCGGAGCTGTCGAATGCGATCCAATTTCGCCTGGGTTGCGACCCGCTCCGCCTGCGCCCTGATCAACTCCTGCGTCAGCGCCGCCAGCTCCTCGTCGCTGAATCCGAGCCCGTCGCCGCTCACCGCGAGCTCGTTCTCCACTCGATACTCCTCGGCAGCCCGCTCGCTTTGAACCAGCTGCTCACGCAGCTCATCGAGGCGGTGAGCCAGCCAGTCGAGAGCCCCCGTGGTGGCAGTCTGCTTGGACTCGAGCTGGTGCTCGACGTAGAGGTCGGCCATGGTATTGGCGACGCGGGCAGCGGTCTCGGGATCGACCGAGGTGAAGGCGACCGAAATGGCATAGGACTGCCCAGAAGGGCCGACCTCGAGCTGCTTGAGGAAAGCTTCGGTGACCTCCTCCAGGAGGGCATCATGCGCCCTGTCCTCAGTCACCGCCGGCGAACCATGCTTGTCGTCCTGCGCCGTTGTGGCGCCGGCCATGGCCGGCGCCCCACGCACAAGTCTGGCGGACGGGTCGACCGCGCTCCCGGCCGGGGAATGGTTCGCTTCCGGGATCGCGACCCGAGGCTCGCTTGGCTTGACTTGCGCGGTTCCAGGAGCCACCTCTTCGGGGTTGCTGTGATCGCCGCTGCTGAGCGGGTCCTGCGCCCCCGATGATGGCTGGTTCGCCAAGCCGACGGCGACCAGCGGTAGCCCAGAAGGGCCGACCTCGACCTGCCCGAGGAAAGCTTCGGTGACCAGTTCCATGAGAGCATCACGCGCGCCGTCCTCAGCCACGGCCGGGGAACCATGCTTGTCGTCCTGCGCGGACGTCGCGCCGCCCCTGGCCTCCGACTCACTCACAACGGGGGCGGACCGGACAACCGCGCCGCTGGCCGGGGAATGATTCGCTTCAGGGATCGCGACCCGAGGCTCGCTTGCGTCGACTTGCGCAGTTACAGGAGCCGACTCTTCAGTGTTGCTGCCATCGCCGCTCCGCAGTGGGTCCTGCGCCCCCGATGATGGCTGCTTCGCCAAGCCGATGGCGACCAGCGGTATCTGCGCCCAGGACAATGCCTCTGAGAGTACCGGATGCAACTCATCCGGCGCGTTCTCCTTTTTTCGTATGGCCGAATTGAACTCCGGATTCTGCACAAGATCAAGTCGCTCAATTACACCATGCGCGAAAGAGTTCGAGGTCAGAAATTTGACATGGGTATTGATCGTCGAGGTGTCGGCCGGCACATCGCGCTGCGTTTCATCGAAGCTTATGATGTGAGTTACACGCGGTTCGACGACAATGGTCGAGTAAGCAGTATAGCTGGGCGTAAGATTCAGCGCAATCAGCCCAGCACAGGTGGTGAGGACGAGTACGGTGGTAATGATGACACCTCGCCGCCGGCGCAGAACCTTGAAGATATCTCCAAGATCATACTCTACCTCCCGCGGAGGCGACGCCGCTGGCCGTTCTATCGCGTTCTTCCTTACCCGCGTGACTGAATTCATCACACGACCTTCCGAATCAGCTGATCGTCCTCCGGTTGGGCACGAGCCCTTCTCGCGGCCCACGGGCCGGGCCATTTTGCACCGGGCGGACGGGCATCGGACCACCTATCGTGGGCATGGGCAGGAAGTCCCGCGGCCTCAGGGGCCAGTTCGAATAGCCTCGCCAAGCAGCGTCGCCTGAGCGAGGTCGTGCGGCGAGCAATGAACACGGCGGCGCGTGCCCGTCTGTGCGCTACCCGACGCAAGCCGCGCGGCGGCAGGGCAACCAGCGCCGGGGCCGGCGCGGGCCCTGCATCCGGATTGCGATCGCTCCGGTCAATCGAAGGCGCCCGGCAGCAGCCGCCGGTAACGGTCGCGGTCGATTCCGTAGCACTCGCACGCCGCCGCTTC
This sequence comes from Geminicoccaceae bacterium, assembly GCA_050729115.1. Classification (GTDB taxonomy): domain Bacteria; phylum Pseudomonadota; class Alphaproteobacteria; order Geminicoccales; family Geminicoccaceae; genus JBKPNX01. The sequence continues at coordinate 4,686 of JBOHKK010000020.1, forward strand.
CAATCCCGCGCGGTCCAGCACCCTGATGTCGCCTTGGCAATGGCGAATCAGCCCCGCCTTCTGCAGCGTCCGGGTGACGGCGGCCGCCGTCGACCGGCGTACGCCCAGCATCTCGGCGAGGAACTCCTGCCTCAGCGCGAGTGTGTCGCCGTTGCTCCGGTCGTGGATCATTAGCAACGAACGCGCGCACCGCGCCTCCACCGTGTGGACGCTGTGGCAAGCGATGGACTGGAGCACCTGGCCGAGGAACGCTCTGGCGTAGGCATGACAGGCTGTGCGGAGCCTCGGGCTCTCTCGTAAGGCACCCCGGAACCGGGAGGCTTCCATGGTCAGGGCCGAGCCGGTCACCTGCACCAGGTGACGGCCAAGGGCGGCATCGCTGCCCAAGAGGGCGCCGACGCCGACCACCCCCTCCCGGCCCACGATGGCCGACACGGCGGTCGTGCCGTTCTCGAAGGCCGCCACGAGCGCGACGACGCCAGCCTCGATGAAATAGGCGCGTGTCAGCGCCTCGCCGACCTCGAGAAGAACTTCCCCCCGCAGCAGGGCCACGGGCTCGAGGTGCGGCCGGAGTTTGCACAGGTCTTTGGACGGCAGGGCTGCGAGGAGCCGGTTCCTTGGCTCGAGTCGGCTCTGCGTCGGCCCGGTTCTGCGATCACACATCGCCCCATTGCCACGGTTCAGTGGCAGCGGGTTCTGGCGAAGGACACCTCCGCCCCGCGGATGGTACACACGCGGACCGTATTCGTCTTCGCATCGCGCCGGTCCGGAGGGCATCGGAACCGCCCAATCCCGGCCGGTCGCCGCAACGCATTTTTCGCCCCGCGCCGGGCGGCATCTATATCAGCACCGCCTGCGCGACACAACCAGACCAAACAATGAGGGCAGCGGCTGGTGCGCGCCCGACGCAAGCCCTGCGCCGGCGGGAAACCGGCGCCGGAGTGGCGGCCCTGCACCGAAGGCAAAGGTACATCTGCCGTCAGCCGAAGGCCTGTGACAATGGCCGATCATGGCTGCGCTCGTGTGGTCGCCCGTAGGCGCGCTCGTGCGGTCGCTCGTAGCCGGGCTGGTGCGGACGCCCGTAGGCGCGCTCGAGCGGTCGCTGATAGGTGCACGGGAGCAGTCGCTCGAAATGAGCACAAATCACCCGGTAGCACTCGCACGAAGCCCCCTCCAGCCCCGGGCGGTCGAGTACCGTAACGACGCCGCGGCTGTAGCGGATCAGCCCGGCCCGTTGTAAGGTGCCGGCGGCGACGGTCGCGGTAGGCCGGCATACCCCGAGCATCTTTGCGAGCATCTCCTGCTTCAGCGCAAAGGTGTCGCTGTCGCGCCTGTCGTGGCTCATCAGCAGCCAGCGCGCGCACCTCTGCTCGACCGTGTGGACACTGTTGCAGGCGGCAGTCTGGAGCGCCTGTCCGAGAAACGCCCGGGCGTATGCCTGGCAGATCGCAAGGAGAGCCGGGGTCGTCCGCAGCGCACCCTGGAACCGGGAGGCCTCTACGGCCAAGGCCGACCCGGGCACCTGCACCAGATAGCGGCCGAGGGCGGCATCGCTGCCGAGCAGGGTATTGACGCCGACCACGCCCTCCCGGCCCACCGTGGCCATTTCGGCGGTGCTGCCGTTCTGGAACGCTGCCGTCAGCGAGACGACACCCGCCTCGACGAAGTAGACGCGCGTGATCGGCTCGCTGGCCTCAAAAAGAACTCTTCCGTCCACCAGGGGCACGCGCTCGAGGTGCGGCCGCAGGCTCCGCAGGTTCTCGGGCAGCAGCGCCGCGAGGAGCCAGTTCCGCGGTCCGAATTTCGCCCTGTCGGTCGGCTTGGCTATCCCCTCCAGCATTCTCGACAGCTCCGCGTTCGAAGTACAGTGGCGCGGTCAATCGCCAGGAGAACGGATCATCGAAACGCGGTGGTCAGCGTCCGTCTGTGCGGTATCCGACGCAATTGATGCAAATTTTCATGGAACCCGTTGTAAGCGCGAGCAATCAGGCCGATCACGGGTCAGCCATTTTCTTCAACCGGGCGGGCGATGGCGTCGGCACTCCAGGAGTGCCCTGGCCGATCTGGCGTTCCAAGACGGCGCGCCGGGATCCCACCCGGCTCGGGCTGTGCCGCGGACCCACCGCGGCGCCATTCGACCCGTGCGCCGGCGGACGGCGCGGGCGCTGACCGCCGCCCCGTCAGCCGAAGGTGCGCGGCAACAAATGCTCGTGGCGGTCGCGGATCACGCGGTAGCACTCGCACGCGGCTGCCTCCAGGCCCGGCCGGTCGAGCACGGTGATGGTGCCGCGGTGGTAGTGGATCAGCCCGGCTCTCTGCAGCGCGCGGTCGATCAGCGTCACCGTGGACCGGCGCACGCCCAGCATCTCGGCGAGCAACTCCTGGGTCAGCGCGAAACTATCGCCGTCGCTCCGATCGTGGCTCATCAGAAGTCGCCGCGCGCATCGCCGCTCTACCGTGTGTGCGGCGTTGCAGGCGACGTTCTGGAGGAGCTGGGCGAAGAACGTCTGAGCGTATGCCTCACAGGCCATGCGGAGCTTCGGGCTCTCTTGCAGGGCACCCCGGAACCGGGCAGCGTCCACGGCCAGAGCCGAGCCCGGCACCTGCACGACGTAGCAGCCGAGGGCGGTGTCGCCGCCCAGCAGCGTGCCGACCCCGACCAAACCCTCCCGGCCCATGCTCGCCATCTCCACAGTGGTCCCATCCTCGAAGACGGTCACCAGCGAGACGACGCCGGTCTCAATCAAGTAGACGCGCGTCAGTGGCTCGTCGGCCTCGAAGAGGATCTTGCGATGCGGCAGGGCCACGGGCTCGAGTTGCGGAAGGCGCCGCAGGTCCTCGGGTGGAAGCGCCATCAGGAGCCGGTTTCTCGGCTCGAACCTCGCCCGGTTGCTCGGCGCAGCTATGCCAGCCAACATACCTTAAAGCTCACGATGGTGCGATCGGTGTCGCTGATGGTCGGGCGCCAGCGCGACGGGCCTGGACTCGCCCCAGGTTGCGGTGGCGAGGTCGAAGCTTCCTTGCTGCGGCTGCCTTCGCCCTGCGTACGCGGCCGATCGAAGCCGCCTCTTGCGCCCGACCTGGCCACGCTCGAGCATTCCCGGCGCGCCGGCGGGCAGCCCGAGGAACGCCCGGCCGACGGCGCCCTCGGGCAGGTTGGCCGCAAGATTCGAGGCAACCGAGGCGCAAGCCGACCCGCGATGCCGCTGGTGCCGGCACCCGCTACGGCGACCCTTTCGATCGGACGGTTCATGGCGCTCTTTCCCAAGAACCGGTGTGCCCAGTGCAACCAGCAGTCAACATCTCAGAGTGGGGTTTCCTCACCGACCGGTTATGGACCTATACCATAGGTGTCGCGGACTCGGCTGTCACTAGTATACCATAGGTAATGCGCGACACCATAGGTAATACGCACGCGCTAAAGGCGATGTTCGCCTTTGATTTTCTACTTCCGCGACATCGCCGTCACAAGACACTGGACATGGCGCCAGACCACGGCGCGTCATCGACAACGATGCTGTTGAACGGCCGGGACCCCGGGCGGTCTTGATGACGCGCCCGATCATGACGGCACACCGCCCTTGCCGAGGTCGATGCTCGACACGCTCCGCGACGGCATCGGCATCGTGCTTGCCCTGTCGACGAAGCTGCCGGCCCGCTTCGCTTCCTTGCCAGCACAGGGCTTGCGTCTGGTACCGCACAGACGAGCACTCCCCACCGTGTCAACTGATCCGCGTGGCGTTGCCCGAGCCTCCTTCGCTTGACACGTCAGCGGTCCTCGTGCCGCGCAAGCGGAGCGTCAGGTGAAGATTCCTCGCAAGGTACGCATATCCAACCGGCGTATTGGCGACGACTGAGGTGCTGGCGACCATCAATCGGGCATGTCACGCCGGTAAGTCCTAAGAACGGGTATGTCAACGATGTCAAGTCCCAGAGCGCCGCGGGTGAGCATCGGACTGCCGGTATTCAATGGCGAAAAGTTCCTTTCGTACGCGATCGGGTCGATCCTCGCCCAAACCTACACCGACTTCGAGCTCATCATCTCGGACAATGCGTCGACCGACAGAACGGCAGCCATCTGCCGCGACTACGCGGCATCGGACCGGCGGATCCGGTACTACCGCAACGATCGTAACCTCGGGGCGGCGGCGAACTTCAATCGGACCTTCGAGCTGGCATCGGGAGAGTACTTCAAGTGGGCCGCTCACGACGACATGCTGGCGCCCGAATACCTCGAGCAGTGCGTCGCGGCACTGGATGCCCATCCGGACGCGGTCCTGTGCCAAACGCTCGTGCAGCAGATCGGAGAACGCGGTGAGTTGCTCGCGACTTTCGACTCGAGCGCGACGGGCGCAGACTCGCCGTGGCCTTCGGCGCGGTTCGGGGCGTCGGTTCTCACGTTTCACCATGCCATCGACGTCTACGGCGTGATCCGCGCCGAGGCGCTCGCCAAGACACCCCTTCATCTCCCCCACGCCGGATCGGACAAGGCGCTCCTCGCTGACCTCGCCCTCGAGAGCCCCTTCACTTACGTCAGAGAACCGCTGTTCATCCACAGAGACCATCCTGGACGGTTCGTGCACAAGGCCCTCAAGAGCCGCGATGAGACCCTGGTATGGTACGGTGCCGACGGCTCCGCGAAGCAGGTCTGGTCCTGGTGGCGGCACTACCGCGCCCTGTTCGGCCTCGTCGCGCGCCGGGTCGCAGATCGAAGGGAGCGCCTACGGTGCTACGGCCATCTCCTGCGCTGGTTGACCATTGACCGCAACTTCAGAGGTCTCGTAGGCGACGCTCTCTGGGCGTTCGATCCCCGTACGGTGACGGCGCTGCGCGCTCTGAGCCAGTGGTGGCGGGGCCAGCCACCGGTCATCGATTCGAGGCGCCGGATCTGGGCGCAGCCGAATGAAGCTCGCCAATCCTCACTGCAGGCTGGCCAACTGACGGCCCACGGAGACGAACGTTGATCAAGAACGCCGACTGTAATTGGCGAAACGTCGGATCACTGGCACATCATGAAACGACGCCCTGCGCGTTCCCGAGCTTGACGACCGCCCTCGATCGGAGGGGCGGGTGACCTTGCCTCACACCCATCGGCTGCCTCTGGCCACGATAGGAGCGGCGATATTCAGACCCAGCGGACTTCTGTTGTCGATAAGGCAGGTTTTTTCGACCTCGGTTTTGGTTTTTGTGCTGAGCGTGGGCACCGGGGTGATCATGGCGCGGGGGCTTGGCCCCGCCGGCCGCGGCGAGCTGAGCGCGATGATGCTATGGCCTGCCTTGGCGGCGGGCCTGTTCACCCTGGGCCTGCGGCCCGCCCTCACGTACACTCTGGCGGCGCAGCGCGGCGAGGCGCCGTGCCTCATACTGGTGGCGCTGCTACTGACCTTCTGTGCCGGGCTGATCGCCGCGGGTTTTGGTGCCCTGGTCGTTCCGATCTGGCTGGAAGGGTATTCTCCCCACATTGTCACCTTCGCGCAGTGGGCGATGCTGATTGCCCCAGTGACCTTGCTGCTGCGCTCAGCCAAAGGGATTTTACAGGCGCGAGGAGAATTCAGGCTTTACAATCGTAACCACTACGTCCCACCGCTGGTCTCCCTTGTCGCCCTTGCCGCGCTGGCTTCCTTTGGATTTCTCAATCCGCTCACCGGCGCGGTAGCCGTCCTCAGCCCGTCGCTGCCGGTCCTGGTGGCGAACCTGGTCTGGATCGCGCGCATCGAGCGACCCCGTTTCTGCAAACCGGCGCATTCGGCTCGCGAACTCCTTTCATACGGGCTTCGTTCCTGGGGAAAGGATGTGGTCGGGACGCTCGCGACGGAGGTCGACCGGGCGGTGTTGATCGGGCTGGTCAGCCCCGCGGCCCTGGGCCTGTACGTGGTGGCCAAGCACTTGGCCCGACCGCTGGTGGCGCTGTCGAGCGCGATCGTGGCGGTGCTGTTCCCGGAAGCCTCTCGGGTCGAAACCAAGGACGCCGTGAGGCTCCTCGGGCGGGCAGCGAGGCTCAGCACGGCGGTCGCATGCGCCCTGATACTCCCGTTGGCGCTCGCCGCGCCGCCGCTGCTCGAGCTGCTCTACGGCGAGGCGTTTGCTGCTGCCGCCGATCCGTTTCGCATTTTGCTCATCGATGCCGTGCTCGTAGGGTTCAGCACTATTCTCATGCAGGCCTTCATGAGCTCCGGGCGGCCGGGCGTGGTGACGGCGCTGCTCGTCCTGGGCCTTGGCGTGAACGTGCTCGGCATGCTCCTCCTGGTGCCAGCCTTCGGACTGTCAGGCGCGGCATTCGCCGTCCTCATCTCGACCGTCGTCCGCCTGGCAGTCCTTTTGCTCTGCTTCCCGCTGGTGTTGCAGGTGAGCCCACCCAGCCTGTTGCCGCGAGGCAAGGACGTGGAGTGGCTCTGGCGGGGCCGGTAGGAAGGAGACGATGAGCATGGGGCCACCGGCGTCATCCAGATCGACGACCAAGAGCGATCCGCGAGGGGAGTCGAAGCCGAGGATCCGTCGTGGCCGGGCCGACCGGTACGTCAGCCAGCGGCGGATAGCTCCGGTTTCACTGGCACGGTGGCGATCGAGGGCATGAACCGCGATCACGCCACGACCGTGGCGGACGGCTCATCACGGAGGCGCTTGCGCGCGGTTGCGGCCGGCAGGGTCACGGCCCGCATCGCACAACAAGGGGGGCAACCATGCTGCAGTCGCTGGGGATCAGGTCTCCCGCGCTACGACGCGCGGCACGGTCGGTGCGACGCGTGGCACGGTACGTCCGGGACCACACCCGGCGCTGCGAGGGCCTGCCGAGCGGGCTGGACTTCGAGACCTTGGATGGTCTCTGCCGGGAGCATGGCAGGGGCGGTCTTAAGCGCTGCGTGCATCGGCGCTTGTCGGGCTGGAAGCCGCGCGGCGCCTATCGTCTCGAGCTGTTGACCGAAGCCGGCACGAGCTGGCGGCTGATCTTCAAGGACGAGTGCTATTGGTCGGCACGCAAACTCATCCCCATGCTCGAGGGGCTCCCGGCCTCTCCGGGGCCGCCGGAAGCGCTGGTCTACCGCATGCAACAGCCCTTCCTCGCGCCATTCTTGCCGCAGCTGTTCTGGTTTCGGGAGGTCGAGCCTGGCCGCCACTTTCAGTATCTGCTCGAGGACCTCGCCGGCACCCATACCGAACTGCGGCCTGGAACGCTGCACCACGTGAAAGCGCGCGGCCTCGTGCAGATGCACCAGGCCCTGAAAAAGACCTTCGCCGACGGGCATCCCGATGCTCTGATCCGCTATGACCGTCGATATTCGAAACGGCTGCTCGAGTACGCAGAAAGCAACCTCGCCGACTACTTTGCCCTGACGGCCGACCGTACGGTCGCAACACTGCTGGACCGATGGCATGAGGTCACGTCAATACACCAGCGGGACGAGTTCCATGACGACGACCTGCGGGCACCGATCCATGGCGACTTCGTGATGCGCAACCTTCTTGCTCACCGCCACGACGAGAGCCAGCTGAAGGTGCTGGACTGGGAGTGGGCGGGCATCGGCCTGCCGCACGCCGATCTCGCCGCGCTGGCCATGTCCCTGCCGCGAGAGGATCGCCCGGCGCTGGTGCAAGCGTTCGTGGAAGAGGACCGGCGGCTCGACGCCCAGCAGCACCGCCGCCTGTTCCACTGGGGTCAGCTGCAGCGCTGTCTGCTCGATGCCGCCCGTTTGGCCAGGAAGCAGCTGGCGTCGCCACGCCACGTCCGCTGGCTGCAACCCGCGACCAGGCGCTCGACGGCAGCCGTGCTCGCCGCCGTCGCGTGGCTGAGCGCCGGGCAAAACCCGGGCCAGCGGCGTGGCCTGCGGCCGAGGGCGTTCGCCGGGTCCGACGCAAAGCGGCCGAATCAGCCGCGCTCGGTTCCGGCAGGGTGACGGCCCCGGGTATCGCGAGCTCAGCAACGATGGCGGAAAACATGTTGCGCTCGCTGGCGCTCAGGTCTCCGGCACTACGCCGCGTGGCAAGGTACGTCCGCGACCGTACCCGGCGTTGCGATGGCCTGCCGGGCGGGCTGGATTTCGAGACTTTGGATGCTCTTTGCCGGGAGCATGGCAGGGGCGGTCTGAAGCGCTGCGCGCATCTGCGCTTGTCGGGCTGGAAATCTGGCGGCGTCTGCGGCACCTACCGCCTCGAGCTGCGCACCGAAGCGGGCGCGAGCTGGCGGCTGATCTTCAAGGACGAGTGCTACCGCGCGGAGCTCAGTCCCGCCCTGCAAGGGCTGCCGATCTCTCCCGGACCGCCGGAAGCGGTGGTCTACCGCATGCAACAGCCCTTCCTCGCGCCATTCTTGCCGCAGCTGTTCTGGTTTCGGGAGATCGAGCCGGGTCGCCACTTTCAGTATCTGCTCGAGGATCTCGCCGCAAGCTATGCGGAACGGCATCGTGGCACGCTGTACTCCCTGAAGGCCGCGCGCGGCCTCGCCCTCGTGCAGGTACAGCGAGCCCTGAGAAAGACCTTCGTCGGCAAGCATGCCGACGGTCTCATCCGCTACGACCGTCGGTATTCGGAACGGCTGCTCGAGTACGCAGGCACCAACCTCGCCGACTACCTGGCCCTGATCGCCGACAGTGCGGTCGCAACACTGCTGGACCGATGGCATGACGTCGCGGCGGTACACCAGCGGGACGAGTTCTATGACGACGGCTTGCGAGCACCGATCCATGGCGACTTCGCGGTTCACAACGTTCTCGCTCACCGCCACGACAAGAGCCAGCTGAAGGTGCTGGACTGGGAGTGGGCGGGCATCGGCCTGCCCCATGCCGATCTGGCCGCCCTGATCAAGTCCGTGCGCCGAGAGGATCACCCCGCGCTGCTGCAAGCGTTCATGGAACAAGACCGAAGCCTGGACGCGGAGCAGCATCGGCGCCTGTTCCACTGGTGCCTGCTGGAGCGCCGCCTGTTCCATGCCGCCTTCGCGGCGAGGCAGCAGCTGCTGTCGCAACGACGCGTGCCCTGGCTGACGCGCAAGATCACTGACTCGGCCGGGGCCGCGCTTGCCGCAGCCGAGTGGCTGGGCGCGCGGCGGACCGGCGTCGCGGCGTAGCCTGCGGCACGGATGCAGGTGCTGCGGATCGCCGCGGAGACGCTCCGGGAGACGCCCCGGGAGACGCCGACGTCTTGTGGTCCAGACGGGGTGGCAGCGTTCAACGGTGCCCCTCGACTGGCCGTCGATTGCGTCGGGTCCCGTACAGACGGAAGACTCGCGCGGGGGTCGATTCTCGCCAGGAGCGCGCCCTTGAAGGTCATGCGAGCACGGTGGCCAAGGGACGGGAAGCACATCATGGCCGTGGGTATGGTTAGGGAGCCGAATGCTCGCCGGATGCAGCGCTGAGCCGCCTGACCGCGACAAACGATGCCCGTGTCCCACCCCGAGCCGGCGGTGGCGCGGGCGCTTGCCCCTTCATGCGGGCGCGAACCTTCGATACCTCTGTCCTGCCGGCACGTAAGACATGGCGGCGCAGCATCAGGCGCTTAGTTTCCGATTGGGCGGACCGCTGGGCCTCAGCGTCCCCGATGTCATCCCCTGGGGCCTGGTCGTCGGCTTCACCGCCCTCGTCACCGGCTTGCTCGCGGCAGGCTTGGGCCACATCGTCCAGCTGGTTTTTCCGGCCGCCGCCGTGGTCGTCGGTGCCACGCTGTACTTCCAGCATCCCACGCTCTACCTCGGCTTTACCTGGTGGCTATGGTTCCTGACGCCCGAGGTCCGGCGCCTCGTCGACTACCAGATCGGCTGGAATGACATCAGCCCGGTCATGATCGCGCCCTATCTCGTAAGCGGCATGGCGGCGCTCACGCTCCTGCGCTGCCTGCCGCAACTGCTGCAACCTCCGCTTTTCCCCTTCGTGCTGATCCTGATGGCGCTCAACTACGGGTATTCGATCGGCTTCGTCCGCGCCGGCCCCGCGGCCGCCAGCTATGGCCTGCTCACCTGGATCGTCCCCGTCGTGTTCGGCTTCCACGTGGCGGCGCGTTGGCAGCAGTATCCGCTTTACCGGGACGCAATCCAGCGCGTCTTCTTGTGGGGCGTGCTCGCCATGGGCATCTACGGCATCGTGCAGTTCTTCGTCCTGCCCCCCTGGGATGCCTACTGGATGCGCGCCAGCCCGATCAATTCCATCGGAGGACCCTACCCCTTCAAGGTGCGCGTGTGGAGCACGATGAACTCGCCCCAGCCGTTTGCGCTCGCGATGATGGCCGGTCTGCTGTTCGCGTTCGCAGCCAAGGGGCCGTTCCGCTTCGTCGCCGGGGGAGCGGGATACGTCAGTCTGCTGCTGAGCCTGGTCCGGACCGCGTGGCTCGGTTGGGCGATCGGCGCGGTTTTCCTGCTGGTTCGAGCGCGCGGCGTGCAAAGGATAAGGCTGCTCGCGGTCGGCATTCTCGTCTGCCTGCTCAGCCTGCCGCTGCTGCTTCTCGAGCCTGTCGCGCACAGGGTCGCCGATCGATTCGAAACGATGCAGCAGATCGACGGGGATGACAGCTTCCGCGCTCGGTTGGCACTTTATGGCGACTTCTTTCTGGTTTCTTCGACCAACTTGGTCGGCCAAGGCATCGGCTCCGCCAATCTCGCGACCAAGCTCGCCGACGAGGTTGATCTGGCCGAGTACCGCAACATCGACAGCGGCGTTTTGGAGGTGATGTTCGTCCTTGGCTGGCCCGGAACGCTACTCTATCTGGGAGGTCTGCTCTGGCTGCTGAGCGAGGCACTTGGCGGCCCCGCTCAGCGGCAGGATCTCGCTGTGAAAGCCGCCGGCGCGGTCGTCCTCGCCATCTTGGCGATGACAGCCTCCTACAACACGTTGATCGGCGTCGGGGGAGTGGTGTTCTGGACCTTTCTCGGGTTGATGCTGTCTGCGCGGATGTTTTACCGTTCATCATGTCCGGCATTGGCCCGGGCATCCAGAACGGCTTGATGTTCAAGAAACGCGTCGCCGGCCAGAAGAGGCAATTCCATGTCCATGCCTGACTTCTTCGTCATAGGCGCTTTCAAGTCGGGGACGACGGCATTGAACTACATGTTGGCACAGCATGACCGGATTTTTCTCCATCGTATCGTCAAGGAAACGAACTTCTTCGCTCCTGATGTTCACCTTGGATTCCGGATTGAAGCTCGGGCCGAATACGAAGATCTGTTTCGGTCGGCGTCCGCGGAGCAGAGGATCGGGGAAGTTTGTCCGTCGTACCTCTTCAGCAAAGTGGCCGCAGGCTTGATCCGACGCGAGGCGCCGGACGCCAAACTGATTGCCGTGCTCCGCGACCCGGCAGACCGGGCCTTTTCGGACTTCATGATGCATGTTCGGAACGGCCGCCGCAGGATGGAGGATTTACAGCCTCAGATTGAACGCGAGATACAGGGGAAGTCGTTGCCAGGTGATCGGCCGATTCTGGCCCAGGGTCTCTACGCAAGCCAGCTGTCTCGGTTCTGGAGCTTGTTCCCGCGGAGCGATATCAAGGTGATACTCCATTCTGACCTGAAAAATCACGCTATGGATACTGTAAATGATCTTTTCGATTTTATCGGTGTGGAGCCTCTGGACTGTATCCAGGCCGATCAGATTTACAACGTGTCCGGCATACCACGAAGCACTGTCTTGCAGCATGTGATCAACCGGGCGCGGCGCAAACGCATGCTCGTCAAGCGCATCGTCCCCGAAAGGTTACGCGGACCGGCCATGCGACTTGCGAACAGAAACCTTCGGAAAGCGCAGCTGAGTCCGGAATTACGGTCGCTCATGGTGTCGTACTATCGCGCGGATATCATGAGGCTGCAAGACGAGATCGGACAGGATCTCTCGGCGTGGTTGCGATGTTAGGGCCCCTGATCAGGAGGTGCACTGCCATGCCTCACCCCACGCCATCGGACCGGGGCGTCGCTTCGCGGGCAGAGGGGCACGGCGTGAACGGCGCCGACGAACATCTGGATCGACCGATCATCATCATCGGAGCGCCGCGCTCGGGAACGACCATGCTCGGCCGGACGCTCGGCCATCACGCCTCGCTGGCCTACATCCACGAGCCGCGGCTCGTCTGGCGCTATGGCAACGATCACAAATCCGACATGCTTTCGCCGCAGGATGCCCGCGCGGAGGTCAGGCGCTACATCCGTGGCTATTTTGCAAGCTGCGTGCGCGACGCCGGCGCGAGCCGATTGCTCGAGAAGACCCCGAGCAATTCGCTCCGGCCGGCGTTCGTCGAGACCGTGCTGCCGGGTTGCCGGTTCATCCACATCGTGCGCGACCCGATCGATGCGGTTCTGGGGATCTACCGCTTCTGGCGAGAGCACGCCTACGGCATGGAGTCGTTCCGTGCGGGGCATCTGAGAAAGCGGACGAGCGAGATCAGCTGGCGCCGGCTTCCGTTCTACGCCAAGGAGGCGCTCTATCGCCTGGCCCCCAAGTCGATTGCCCGTGGCCTCGGACAAAACATCTGGGGGCCGCGGCTACCCGGAATCGATGGGTTGGTGCGCGATCTCGAGATCCTCGACGTCTGCGCCCTGCAATGGCGGATGTGTGCGGAGACCGCGATCCACTTCGGGCGACGGCTGCCGCCTGACCGCTACATGGAGATCTCGCTGGAGAATCTGTCGCCGGAGCTGTTTCGCCGGGTGCTGGTCTTCTGCGAGCTCGACAACGACGAAGAGATGCTCCGCGCCTTCGACCAGAATTACACCTGTCGCTTCGAGAAGCGAGCTGCCTTGGCGAATGGCCGACGTGCGCAGGCCGATCCGGCCGACATCGACCGGATCCGGCGCTGGACCGAGCCCACCATGTCGCTCATCAGCCACTGTCCGCGATGACATGCTCGCCCCATCTGGAGCCCGCGCGCTCTTGGGGCGCGCGGCCGCGTGCCTGGCTCCCGGCACCGACCTCCGTGGTCGGTGCCGAGCGGCACGCCAACCGCGCACGCGATCCCGATCCCGAAGGTCACGACTTCGTGGGATTCCTAGGCTCGGCGGCGGCCTTTCCACATCCGCCAGATCTGCCGCAGGATGATGGCGTTGCGCAGGAACTTGAACATGCCGCCCTCCTCGTTCGTGATCCCGCGTGATCGGCATACGGATCGAGCGCGCCTCGGGTAACGGCCGCGCGGCGCGTCGGGTTCCAGCGCGGCGCCCCGTCGCGGGTTGCTCTTGTCCCGGCGGTGCCGAGATCGAGGTCTATTCCTTCACGACCGAATACTGCATGGTGTGGTCGTCGAGGGTCACGGTGTAGGCACCTGCGCCCGCGGTCACGGGGACGTCGGCGCCATTCGCATCCGCCCGGCCATCCCGGTCGTCGTCGCCGAAATTGCGTGACCAGTCGCCGTAGAGGTCGAACTTGAACCGCTCGTCGCTGCCATCCGCAAACCGCACCCCCTCGAGCCGCCAGGTGTGGTCGCCGACGAGACGCATGGCGCCGGTGCCCCAGCCGTTGCTCGTCCCGCGCACGAACACCTGGACGAAGGTGCTGGCGTACGGCGCCGCATAGCGCGCACGCACGATCGGATAGGAGTCCCAGGTGTTCCGGTCCACGAGGGATCTGACGAGCTTGACGTATTCGGCATGGGTCCAGGCGAGCGGCGTGGCGCTGTTGGTGCCCTCGCCGGCCGTGAAGCCGTAGGTGTCGTTGTTGCCGAAGCCGTCCCAGACCTGCTCGGGCAGCATCAGGCCCTGGTTGGCGAAGCATTCCATGGCCTCGACGTAGGCGGCGCGGAGCCCGTCGAGCTCAAAGGCGCCGAGCGCGCCGTCGGCGTCTGCCTTCAGGCGCTCGAGCTCGAAATGCCCGCGCTCGCCGGAGAGGAACGGCCAGACCCGCCCGCGCTGGTCCGGATGACGGCCGGCGTAGGCGGAGCCGTCATCGGTCCGCTCGCCATAGCCGTCGTTGCCGTACCGGCGCCAGCCGGCGGCCGTCCCGCCGTTGCAGGGGAACAGGTATCTGACCCGCAGGTGGTCGGGCAGCGAGGTGTCGTCGATCTCCGCCAGGCTGTCGAGCACATAGGGGTCGTTCGCCGGCCGCACGCCGTAGCGCACCAGCTCGAGGAAGCCGGGATCGAGCATCCGGCGCTCGTCGAGCGCGGGCTTGCCGTTCGCGCCCAGGATCGCGTCGCCGTCGTCCGGATCGTGGTCCGTCGCGATGCGCAGATAGTGGCGGCCGTCGCCCGCCTGGGCGCTCAATGGTCCGCTGGTCGTGAACATCCAGCGCTCGACGTTGGCGGCGAACACGTCTGCCCTCGCCTCGTACCAGGCGGCAGCGCCGGGATCGGCCGCCGCGCGCGCGATGTCGGCCGCGACCACCAGCCCGGCGATCACGGCGGCCGTGGTGGACGGCGAATAGCCCGCCTGCTCCTCCCAGCGCTCCAGCCTGGTCCAGGGGGGATCGACCCGGTAAGGCGCCTCGCCGCTGATGCTCACCTCGCCGCCGCCCGCCAGGAACTCCGCGGCGGGCTTGAGCATGCGCCAATACCAGTCGGAGATCTCGGCATCGCTCAGCAGGCCGGCCTGCCACAGCCGCCAGGCCAGCATGATTGGCATCGCCGTCTGGTCCATCTGCACCTGCCGCCACTCGAGCGTGCCGTCGACCTGGGTCTTTTGCAGGAACCAGCCGGTGGCCCCGGCGTTGCCCGGCGTACCGGGCCCGACCTGCACCTGCTCGAGGTACGCGAACGCGACCACCGGCGTCGCCGTGTCCCCGAGCGCCAGGAGCGCCATGGCGCACTGGTAAAAGTCACGCGGCCAGACCGCGCGGTAACCGGTTTTCGATACGTCCGCCAGGAGCACGTCGCCCCAGGGGATCGACAGCGACGCGATCAGGGCGCCGGCGTGCTGCTTGTCCTCGAGGGCCTTGAGCACGAGTGCGCTGGCGTGGAGCAGCTTGCCGCCATCGCCGGTCATGGCCCGCAGGCCGGGCAGGCCCGACAGGCTGGCGAGATAGTCCTGCCAGCCGATCGCAGCACCCACGCCGTTGTACCGGTCCAGGACCGCCTGGTAGCCCGCGGCCAAGGCGCCGTCGGCCTCGGCGACGGCAGCGGCGTGGGAGGAGCCGAAGCCGATCGCGAAGTCCCAGGTCGCGCTCGCGCGGCTCAAGGTCGGCAGCTCGGCCATCATGACCACGTTGCCGCCGCCGTGGTCGGCCCAGGGATAGGTCCAATCCATGATCCGATCGTCATTCAGATCCTGCCAGCCGTCGGAGACGCCTGCGAACCCTGCCGACGCCTTGACGAAGGGTGCGGTGCTCCGGACCAGGACGTACTCGTCCTGCTGCTGGCGCGCGCCGAGATGGTCCGTGCCGACGTAGGCGACATCGCCGGGCCCGGTGTTCTCGACGTGCGGGTTGACCAGCAGGTAAGGCGTGATGGCATCGGCATGGGCGGTGAACACGACCCGCATGAACAGCGCCTGCCGGTCCGGGTCGGTGAAGACGTGCTTCTCGATCGTGTACCGGCCGTCCCGGTCGCGGTTGATCACCCGATAGGCGAGCGACAACGGCCGCCCGCCGCCGTCGACATGGAGATACTCGATGTGGTGGTCGGTATCCTTTTTCTCCTCGTCGAAGAAGTCCGGGCCGACCACCAGGAACTGCAGGTCCTTGATCTGGGACTCGTGGATCAGGCCGTGCGCCGTCTCGGTGACGATACCCTCTGCGATCGAGAACCACACCTTGGAGACGACGCCGGTCGGACCATCGTCGCGATACTGCCCGTCCACGTAGCGCTCGTAAGAGGTCCCGACCCCGGTCTTGCCGGCATGGTTCCACACGCCGGTCGTGCCGGGCGCCCCCGGCGCGCCCTGGGCCAGCGCCGCACCGCTGGCGCCGGACCACGCCACCAGCGCGATCAGCGCGGTTCGAGCGGTATGAACGAGCGGCAATCGCCGATCCTCGCGGGTCGCCGCAGCCAGCCTGTGCGAAGCTGAGACGCCAAACGGGCGGTGATGCATGGTCGCCGACATCCACTGGCCTGCCCGCATCCACTGGTAGAGGCAGTCAGTCACAGGGTCAATCTCACCGCGCCGGGCCTCGCTCGATCACCGTGTCCGGCGCCGCGCCGCGGCCGGCACACGATCCGCGCCGCCGCAGCTGCGTGAACGAAGCCACGTCGCCCGCCGACCCGCGCCCCAACTCCAAGCTTCCTACCCAAAAGGCCTGGAAACCACCGCCAGTTGACATATCTGGAAAGCGGGGTTGATCTGGAGCAACCGTCGATGCGTGAGGGGCAGCCCGTGCGGCCACTCGGCTGCCTCGGCTCCGCTGGCGTTTCCCTTGGGGGAGGCCGACAACCCAATGCCGCCTAGGCCGAGTGCCGGATCGGTCCCGAGTTTCCTGTACATCGGCGCACCGCGTACCGGATCGACATGGCTTCATCTCAATTTGCAAAGACATCCGGATGTATGGGTGCCGCCTTGCAAGAACATCGCCTATTTTCACCCGCGTTTCCAGATCTACCGACTGCAGAAGCTCAGGCGCCACTGGAAAGAGGCGTTCGTCGACGGCGATCCCGACACCAGCGATTGGTATAGGAGATTCTTTACCCGGCCGGTCGTCAACGACCGCTGGTATCAGGGCCTGCTTCCAACGGAAAAAACCGCAGGAGAGATTGCCGAAGCCTACTGCTCCCTGGAGCGCGATGGGGTGCGAAGAATTCATGCCATGATGCCCGGTGTGAAAATCATCTACGTGCTGCGCAACCCGGTGGAGCGTGTCTTGTCACAGGCGAAACTGGGTATGGTCGTCCGCAAAGGCCGCCGGATCGACGACGTCCCGGCGCACGAATTTCTGAGACACATCAATAGTCATGGCTCAAAGGCCCGCACCCGTTATTCACGCACGCTGGATGTATGGAGCTCGTTGTTCCCAGGCGAGCAGATATTGATATTGTTCTATGAAGATCTGGTCAGAAATCCGAAAAGTTACCTTTGCGCGATCTGCCGGTTCATTGGAGTACGGTTCAATGATGGCTATTTCCGGGAAACGATGACAGCCATAGCCAAGAAATCCATCGACAGGTCGCTGCCCGAAGTGGTCGTGCGGCACGCAGCCCGCCAATACAGGGAAGAGGTGGCAGAGCTTGCGGCCCGATTGGGCGGTCCCGCCCGGCAGTGGCAGCAGAGCGTCGAAGAGATCTTGCGATAGTCCTCTACGCCCGCACCACCATGACCGAGCAGTCGGCGTGGCGCACGACGCGCGCGGCGTTGGGGCCGAGCAGGTAGTCCTGGAGCTCGGGGCGGTGCGACCCCATGACGATCAGGTCGGCCTCGATGGCCTTGGCGGCGCTCAGGATCTCCCGATAGATCCTGCCCTCGGCGATGATCCGCCGGGTCGAGATCGCGTCGGGCACCTGCTCGGCGACGAACGCCTTCAGCTGCCTGGCCGCCTGCCGGCGCAGCTTGTTCTCGTAGCCCTCGGGGAAGAACTGTCCGACGATCGGCAGGCCGAAATCCGGCAACACGGTGATCACGTTCAACCTGGCGCCGAACGCCTCGCACATGCCGACCGCGGTCGGCAGCGCCTTGCGCCAGGAATGCTGGTCCGACAGATCGACCGGCACCAGGATGTTGCGGAACATGGGCGTCTTCCCAAGAGGGCCTCTTACCGGCCCTGCGCAGTTCTGACCTTCGCGGTCGGGGTTGGTCGGTCGGCCGCGCGCCCCAAGGATGAAGTATCATACCGGGCAAGCAAAGGTTCGAACCTGGTGAGCCGGGTATGAGCGTCAGTCCTCGCCGGCCGGCGCGGGGGCCGGCGCCGGGACGATCTCGGCGCTGCGCCGGCGCTGCAGCCACATGATGCCGCCGAGCAGGAGCAGCGCCGGGAGCCAGATCAGCTCCGCGGGCGGGCGGGCGTTGACCAGGAGCACCCGGGTGATCTCGAAATCGAAGTCGAGGCCGGCCCGCGCCGCGACGCTGCCGAACTGGACCAGGTCGATCAGCATGCGGCCGTCCTCCTCCCTCAGCTCGAGGCCGGCGCTCATGAGGCGCTCCTCGCCGGTGCCAGGCGCCCCGAGCGGTAGGATCACGGTCTTCGAGACCTCGTCGCCCTCGAGGGTGATGCCCTCGGCGTGCAGGCGGATGCTGCCGCCCGCCGGCACCGCCTCGGCGATCTGATAGATCCGGGCCGGCTCGACCTCGAGGAGCGGCGGATAGATCCGGTCCCAGAAGAAGCCCGGCCGGAACAGGGCGAACGCGATCAGGAGCAGCGCCACGCTCTCCCAGAGGCGGCTTCGCGTCAGGAAGTAGTTCATGGTGGCGGCGGCGAAGATCAGCATCGCCACCGTGGCGACGATCACCTGCAGCACCAGCTCGATCCAGCTGTCGATACCGATCAGGAGCAGCTGGGTGTTGAAGATGAACAGGAACGGCAGCACCGCGGTGCGCAGGCTGTAGAAGGACGCGACCAGGCCGGTCCGCATCGGATCGGCGCCCGAGATCGCGGCGGCGGCGAACGAGGCGAGGCCGACGGGCGGCGTCACGTCGGCCATGATGCCGAAGTAGAACACGAACATGTGCACCGCGATCAGCGGCACGATCAGGCCGCTCTGGGCGCCGAGCTCGACGATCACCGGGGCCATCAGGGTCGCGACCACGATGTAATTCGCGGTGGTCGGCAGGCCCATGCCGAGGATCAGGCTGATGATCGCGGTGAAGATCAGCATCAGGATCAGGTAGCCGCCCGAGATGAACTCGACGAACTCGGTCAGCTTGAGGCCGACCCCGGTCAGCGTGACCGCGCCGACGATGATGCCGGCGGCGGCGGTCGCGACCGCGATGCCGATCATGTTGCGCGCGCCGATGGCGAGGCCGTCGCGCAAATCCAGCAGGCCATGGCGCCACGCCGCGCCGCGGTCGGCCTGGCCGCGGAAGAACGCGAACAGCGGCCGTTGCGTCACCACGATCAGGATCATCAGCGCGGTGGCGTAGAACGCGGACAGGCCCGGCGAGAGCAGCTCGACGATCAGGCACCAGACCAGCACCACCACCGGCAGGAGGAAGTGCAGCCCGACCTTGAACGTGGGTCCGGGCTCGGGCAGCGCCTCGATCGGCTCGTCCGGGTCCTCCTCCGCCAGGTCGGGAAAGCGCGACGAGTAGGCGACGAGCCCGACATAGACGAGCAAGAGGAGCAGCGTGAAGCCCCAGAACCCCCAGTCGCCGAACAGCGGCTTGAGGAGGCGTACGCCGTAATAGACCGCCCCGCAGACCGCCGCGGTGATAACGAAGCCGAGTAGCACGCCCATCAGCCGTTGCAGCCAGGTCCTGGCCGGGCCGGATTTCGGAATCGGCCGCAGGCCGAGCTTCAATGCCTCGAGATGCACGATGTAGTAGAGCGCGATGTAGGAGATCACCGCCGGCAGGACGGCGTGCATGACGACCTGGCTGTACGGGATGCCGACATACTCGACCATCAGGAAGGCGGCGGCGCCCATGACCGGCGGCATGAGCTGGCCGTTGACCGAGGAGGAGGTCTCGACCGCGCCCGCCTGGACCGGCGTGTAGCCGACCCGCTTCATCAGCGAGATGGTGAACACGCCGCCGGTCACGACGTTGGCGATCGACGAGCCGGAGACGACGCCGTTCAGCGCCGACGACACCACCGAGGCCTTGGCCGGGCCGCCCCGCATGTGCCCGAGCAGCGCGAAGGCGAGCTGGGTGAAGTAGGCGCCGGCACCGGCCTTGTCCAACAGCGCGCTGAACAGCACGAACAGGAACACGAAGCTGGTCGAGACCCCGAGCGCGATGCCGAACACGCCCTCGGTGGTCAGCCACATGTGCGACATCGCCTTGCTGACCGAGGCGCCGGCCCAGGCGAGGATGAAGGGCATGGAGGGCCCGAAGAACACGTAGCTGAGGAACACCAGCGCCACGATCATGAGCGGCGGGCCGAGCGCGCGCCGGGTCGCCTCGAGCAGGAGGATCATGCCGACCACCGCGACCACCAGATCGAAGGTGGTGGGATTGCCGGGGCGGCTCGAGAGCGCGTCGTAGAACAGGAAGAGGTAGAGCGAGGAGAAGGCGCCGAGCAGCGCCATCACCCAGTCCTGCAGCGGGATCCGGTCGCGCGGCGAGCGCCGGAGCGCCGGATAGGCGGTAAACGCCAGGAACAGGCCGAAGGCGAGGTGGATCGCGCGCGCCTCGGTGTCGTTGAGGACGAAGACATGGAGGATGAAGGGCAGCGGCGAGGCGTACCAGAGCTGGAACAGCGACCAGGCGATCGCGGTCCAGAGCAGGATCTTGCCGGCGGCGCCCGCGGGATGACGCGCCCCGGTGTCGACCTCCGCCACCATCTCCTGGAGCGCGGCCTCGTCGGGCCGGTAATCATCGCGTGACGATTCGGTCATGGCGACGCCCCGTGGTTTGCTTTGTGGCCGGCAACAGGGCCGGTCCCTTCTGCATTAGAAGCCGGCGCGCCTCCAATGCCAAGCCATCGACTGCCCTAGGGGCGCCCTTTCCCAGCGTCTATTGTCACGCCGTCCCGAGCTGCCCGGTCAAGCGAGAAGTCGGGGCCATCGAGCAAGCGGCTGTAGTATGAGTGGTGTGCGGGCGAGCCCTCTGGCCAGTCGCGAAGAAAGCGCCACAGCCATGCCTCGTGGTCGTAGGGCACCGGCAAGGCGTCGATCCGCAGTCCGTCGAGCTGGCACCCGTAAAGGCTCGCCTCCGGGATCCGTTCATCCGCCGAGATCCGCGTGATCACACCGAAGCGCGTGGCCGCGAAGTTGGGCATGCCAGCCGAGCCGTTATTGGCGACGAGGCGCGTTCGCCAGTCGACGAAGAAACGCTGCGCATAGGGCAAACCGGTGTGGGTACAGGCAAAGACCCGTGCCCCCGCCTTACGGAAGTAGTCCTGGATACACGGCACGGGGATCGCTCCATCAGGCGGCATCGCCTCGACAGCAAAGTTCCAGCCCGCAAGGGACTCCGGGTCGCCGTGCACGATAGCGATGCGTTCGCCGCCGATCTCCACGATCAGGGTCATCGGCAGGTCGCCCAGCTGATGGCGAAGCTCCGGGAAGGCAGCGGCGGTGCGGCGCAGGCGCGCCATGATGGCATTTGAGCGTGCGACGACCGCCTCGCTCACGTATTCCGGATAGGCGCAGCCGCACCCCGCTTCGGTGTCCTCGGCCGCGAGCTCGGCCTCGACGTTGCCCGATGTCGCGGCATAGCGCAGCACCGTCTCGCTGACGTGAACAAAATCCTCGGGGCCGATGTCGAGCCAGTGGAAGTCGCCGTTGAAAATCAGGGTAACGTCAGCCCCGCGCTGGCGCTCCTGCTCCGCCATCGCGAGGATAGTGTCGAGCGCTTCACGATTGCCGTAGAGGCCGCCGATCACGTAGGCAGTGTTCGCCCGGATCTGCGGCGGACGGTTCAGGCTGAGGGGCGAGTACCGATAGCGCACCCGGCACACCCGGCCCGATCGAGAATCTGCCGACATATTTGACACCTCCAAGTCGATGATGCTTGTTTTCGGCGATGATCATGGCACTCGGCGATTTTTACACCGGCGCATGCACCAATTGCATGAAAATAGCGCCTCTGTGCACCGGCGAGGCAAGATCTCACAGTGTAGTGAGCGACATGACCTTTTGGTTGACGGAGTCATGCCGATCGATGAAGCTATTGCATGAGGCGTCGCGGTCAGACGGCGGCGCGGCCGGGGTAAGGCATCATGGTTCCGAAGGGAACTCGGCTACGCTGCCGAGAGCCGGGAGCCAGTACGAAGTTTCTCTTCGAAAACGCGGTGGTGGCTGGTAGTGCCGCGCGGCAGGATTCTTGTGCGTCTCTGCCGGCACGAGCTCGGAACCCAATCTCTCCGGCCAGCTCGAGAGGAATTCTGCTGTCCGTGCGCGGGCGCGCCCCGCGCTGTGTGCAGCACAAAGAGGGGGGCAAGCGATGCCAAAGGTAGCATTTCACGTGGACCAGTCCAAGTCGATGTTCGACCAGGAGGTGCCCGGGCACAACCGGTGGCACCCTGACATTCCGGTGACGGAGTGGGTGAAGCCCGGGGAAGAGTTTCGGGTCGAATGTCGCGAATGGACGGATAGTCAGATTGGCAACAACGATTCGGCCAACGACATTCGCGACGTCAAGCTCGACCGCTGCCACGTGCTCAGCGGCCCGATCGGGATCGAGGGCGCCGAGCCGGGTGACCTTCTGGTGATCGACATCCTCGATCTTGGCCCCTGCCAGCCGCCGCAGGATACCGGGCCGGCGCCTGGCCAGGGCTGGGGCTACACCGGCATCTTCGCGAAGGTGAACGGCGGCGGCTTCCTTACCGACCACTTCCCCGACGCCTACAAGGCGATCTGGGATTTCCATGGACAGGATGCGACGTCGCGCCACCTGCCGGGCATCCGCTATACCGGCATCACCCATCCGGGGCTGTTCGGCACGGCACCCTCGGCGGAGCTGCTGAAGAAGTGGAACGATCGGGAGCGCGCGCTGATCGCCCTCGACCCGGACCGGGTGCCGCCGCTGGCGCTGCCGCCGAACGAAAAGGACGTCCTGGCCGGCAAGGCCACGGGCGGCGATAAGGACAAGATCGCGAAGGAAGGGGCCCGCACGGTTCCTGCCCGCGAGAACGGCGGCAACCACGACATCAAGAACTTCACGCGCGGCTCACGAGTTTGTTATCCGGTCCACGTGTCGGGCGCGAAGTTCTCCGGAGGTGATCTCCACTTCAGTCAGGGCGATGGTGAGATCACGTTCTGCGGTGCCATCGAGATAGGCGGCTTCATCGACTTCGGCTGCGATGTCATCAAGGGTGGCATGGCGAAGTACGGCATCACGACCAACCCGGTATTCATGCCCGGCCGGGTCGAGCCGAGGTATTCGGAGTTCCTGACGTTCATCGGTGTCTCGGTGGATCACGACACCAACACCAACTACTACATGGATGCCACGATCGCCTACCGGCGCGCGTGCCTGAACGCGATCGAGTATCTCAAGAAGTTCGGCTACACCGGAGCGCAGGCCTATCTGCTCCTCGGGTCAGCCCCGGTCGAAGGGCGGATCAGCGGCATCGTCGACATCCCCAACGCCTGCTGCACGCTGTACGTCCCGACGGCGATTTTCGACTTCGATATCCGGCCGAGCGCGAAAGGGCCGGTAACCGCCAGTCGCGGCCAGGAGGCGCGGACGTCCTAAGCGAGGCTAGCGTGGACTGGAGCGCCCGGGAGGAAGCCTTCCATCCGGGCGCTCCCCCCCTGTGTGCTGGCGGGGGCGGCGCCGTCCGACCGTCGTGCGACGCGCAGGGGAGCACTGGATATACGAACGTCTCAGGCCAAGCGATGGCCGGGAGGAGGCGCTATGGTAGCGGCGGTTCTTCTCTACGTTGGCGCGGTGCTCTTCCTGAATGGGATCTGGCTTATTGGCCAGACTTCCGACGTGAGTGCGCTCAAGATCTCGAATAAAGAGATCGCAGTGATCAACGTCTTCACAGGTATACTCGGGTTCCTGGTTGCGATCTACGCCATCTTCCGCGGCGGGGCGGGCGCGACAGTCGACATTCAGTTCGTGGCCCTCGGCGGCTACATTCTGCTGTTCGCATTCACCTATTTGTGGGTCGCAATCAACCAGTACATCGGGGCGGACGGGCGCGCGCTCGGATGGTACAGCCTGTTCGTGGCGATCACGGCCGTGCCAACCGGACTGTTGCTGTTGCGCGACGCTGGCGGCGATCCGTGGCTCGTGTGGCTCGGACTCAACTGGCTCGCTTGGGCCGTGCTGTGGTTCCTGTTCTTCCTGCTGTTGGCGTTGCAGCGGCCGATCGCTCGGTTCACAGGCTACGTGACGGCTCTTGAGGGGATCTTCACGGCCTGGCTGCCCGCATGGCTGCTGTTCCAGGGCTATCTCAAGATGTAGCGGCCCCGTAAGCCGCACCCAATATCCGCGAGGACGAGCCCAAGATGCCCCTATACAACTACATTTGCCGCAATTGTTCGGAGTTCACCCAGTGGCGGCCGATGCGCGAAGCCGGGCAGCCGGCTACCTGCCCGAGCTGTGGCAGTTCCGCGCCGCGTGCCGTTTCGGCGCCCCACCTGGCAGTCATGGATACGAGCAAACGCAAAGCGCGCGCGCGCGAAGAGCGTAGCGCCGATGAGCCCGGGGTCGCCCGGCGCGAAGATGTTCCTCATCTCGCGGAACGCGACCGCCGTGCCCAGGGGCCGCGTCGCTTCGAGCACGCGCATGGCCGCTATGCCTGGACAGTCGGCCACTGAGGGCGGATGGCCCTCGGCTCGGCCAGATCCAGGCACACGCTCCAGCGACCGGATGATGGACCTCCTGGCGGTGGCCGCGGGCGGCGTGATCGGCACGGTCGCCCGCTATCTGGTCTACGTCGCGGCCGGGCAGCTGCTCGGCACAGGCTTTCCCTATGCCACACTGATGGTCAACATCGTCGGCTCCGTCGCCATGGGCGCGCTGGTCGAGACCATGGCGCTGGTCTGGAGCACATCGACCGCGATGCGCCTGTTCCTGGCGACCGGCATGCTCGGGGCGTTCACAACCTTCTCCTCCTTCTCCCTCGATTTCGCCGTGCTCTTCGAGCGTAAAGATTTCGCCCTTTGCGCCGTCTATACGATCGCATCCTTCGCGCTTTCGGTTGGCGCTCTGTTCGCGGGGTTGCATTTGATACGGCGCCTGCTTGTTCCCAGCGTTTAGTGCTGGATGACGAATCGCGGCTCATCGGTTCTACTCTTCTGCTTGGTCGAACGCGAGCAGCCCGCGCCTCCGAGCGTCTGCCGTTCTGCGCCACTCAAAGGGAGGGGCGGGGCCACTCGCCCCGCCCCGCGTCTGGTGAGCCGCAAACGGCTCACATCAGGCCGGCTTCCTGGTAGTACCTGATCGCGCCCGGATGCAGGGGCGCCGAGAGCCCGGCGCTGATCATCGCCTCCTTCTCGAGCTTGGCGAACGCCGGGTGCAGCTTCTTGAAGTCCTCGAAGTTCTCGAACACCGCCTTGACCACCTGATACACCGCCTCGTCCGACACGCCCGCCGTGGTCACGAGGGTGCCGCGGACGCCGAAGGTCTCGGTATCGTCGGGATTGCCCGGGTACATGCCGCCGGGGATCACCGCCTTCGAGAAATAAGGATTCGCCTCGACCAGCGCGTCGACCTCCGGGCCGCTCACCGGGATCAGATTGGCATCCACGGTGGTGGTCGCCTCCTGGATCGAGCCGTTCGGGTGGCCGACGATGAACGCGATGGCGTCGACGTTGTTGTCGGCGAGCGCCTGGCTCTGCTCGGCCGACTTGAGCTCGGAGGCGAGCGCGAAGTCGTCCATGGTCCAGCCCTTGGCGTCCATCAGCACCTCGAAGGTGGCGCGCGAGCCGGAGCCGGGATTGCTGACGTTGACCCGCTGCCCCTGGAGATCGTCGAAGGTCGCGATGCCGGAATCGGCGCGGGCGAGCAGAGTGAACGGCTCGGGGTGGAGCGCGAACACCGCCCGGAGGTCCTCGAACGGGCCCTGGCCTTCGAACTCCGCGCCGAGGCCCTCGAGGGCGTTGTACTGGACGTCGCTCTGTACGATGCCGAAGTCGAGCTCGCCCTGGCGCATGGTGTTGACGTTGTAGACCGAGCCGCCGGTGCTCTCGACCGAGCAACGGATCCCGTGCTCCTGGCGGTCGGCGTTGACCAGCCGGCAGATAGCGCCGCCGGCCGGATAGTAGACGCCGGTGACGCCGCCGGTGCCGATGGTGATGAACTGGCCGTCCTGGGCCGAGGCCACGCCCGCGGCGAGAAGGGCCGCGCCGGCGGCCAAACCGAAGGCCAGGCTGCGCTTGGATCGAATTCTCATATCGGTTGACCTCCCTTGATCACCCAGGGGCGGCTCAGTCCCGGCGCGGCGAGCGGCTCAAGCAAGGGACGCTCGCCAGAGCAGAGCGCGCGCAGGCAGCCGCCCGCCCCGGTACTTGGACTACATCAGGCCGGCTTCCTTGTAGTATCTCTCGGCGCCCGGATGCAGCGGCGCGGACAGCGCGGCGGTGATCATCTCCGCCTTCTCGAGCTTGGCAAACGCCGGGTGCAGCTTCTTGAAGTCCTCGAAGTTCTCGAACACCGCCTTGACCACCTGATAGACCACCTCCTCGGGCACGGCGGCCGAGCTGACGAAGGTGGCGCGCACGCCGAAGGTCGCGACGTCGTCGGGGTTGCCGGGATACATGCCGCCCGGGATCACCGCCTTGGAGTAGTAGGGGTTCTCCTCGACCAGCGCGTCGACCTCGGGCCCCGCCACCGGGATCAGCTTGGCGTCGGTCGTGGTGGTCGCCTCCTGGATCGAGCCGTTGGGATGGCCGACCGTGAACACGATGGCGTCGACGTTGTTGTCGGCGAGCGCCTGGCTCTGCTCCGCCGACTTGAGCTCGGAGGCGAGCGCGAAGTCGTCCATGGTCCAGCCCTTGGCGTCCATCAGCACCTCCATGGTGGCGCGCTGGCCGGAGCCCGGATTGCCGACGTTCACCCGCTTGCCCGTGAGGTCGTCGAAGGTCGCGATGCCGG
Source organism: Geminicoccaceae bacterium (assembly GCA_050729115.1). Lineage (GTDB taxonomy): Bacteria > Pseudomonadota > Alphaproteobacteria > Geminicoccales > Geminicoccaceae > JBKPNX01. Next base: position 31,156 of record JBOHKK010000020.1, read on the forward strand.
AGTCGGCCCGGGCCAGCACCGTGAACGGCTCGGGATGCACGGCGAACACGGCGCGCAGGTCCTCGTAGGGGCCCTGGCCCTCGAACTCGCCACCCACGCCGTTCAGGGCATTGTACTGGACGTCGCTCTGCACGACGCCGAAGTCGAGCTCGCCCTGGCGCATGGTGTTGACGTTGTACACCGAGCCGCCGGTGCTCTCGACCGAGCAGCGGATGCCGTGCGCCTGCCGGTCCTTGTTGACCAGACGGCAGATGGCGCCGCC
>JBOHKK010000021.1:0-30570 GCA_050729115.1 Geminicoccaceae bacterium
AGCCAACCCCGCGCGTTTGGGGCGCGCGGCCGACCAGCCAACCCCGCGCGTTTGGGGCGCGCGGCCGACCAGCCAACCCCGCGCGTTTGGGGCGCGCGGCCGACCAGCCAACCCCGCGCGCGATACCGATCCCGTAGGTCACGACTTTGCGGGATCGGTATGAGTTCCCCACCGGCAAGGCCGGCCCACTGGGGATGAAACTGGGGCGCCGAACCGCCACTCGCCGTCGCGGCGTCATCGCGAGGGTGCGCAAGGACCCGTGGCGCTCTCCAGGAGCGGCCTCTGGATTGCTTCGTCGCTGCGCTCCTCGCAATGACGGTGCCGAGCGTGGCGTCCAAGTCTCTTTCCAGCCGTAGCAGGCCGAAGGTTGGCAGGCTCGTCGCGGTGCGGTCAGCGGTAGGCCAGAAGCGCGGCGTTCTCGGTCACGATGTAGACGTTGCCCCGCGCCGCCACCGGCGGGATCACGGCCGGACCCGGCAGGTTCTGACGACCGAGGATCTCGCCGTTGTAGGGCGACATGGTCACCGCCTGGCCGTTCGATCCGACCAGCAGCAGCCGATCTCCGACCAGGATCGGGCCGGACCAGACGATCACCCTCGAGCCCGGGTCGTCCGGGTTGGTGAGCCGGGGCAGGGGACTGACCCAGCGCACGCGGCCGTTGGCGCGCAGCAGGCAGACCACCTCCCCGCGGGTGGTCAACACGTAGAGGAAGTCGCCGGCCACCCACGGCGTGTCGGTGCTGGCGACGTCGACGTCCCAGGCCCGGATCCCACGCTGGACGTCGATCGCCGCCAGCTGACCGCCGGAGCCGGCGACGTAGACCATGTCGTCCTCGATCACCGGCATGCCGTCGATGTCGGTAATCTGGTCGAGGGCCTGGGTCCGGCGCGGTCGCTCGACGGTATCGCTCCACAACGGCCGGCCGTTGTCGAGGCGGAGCGCGAACACCTCGGCCGAGGAATACGGCACGACCACCAGACCGCGATCGACCGCCGGGCTGGGGCCGCCGAGCAGGCCGGCGCCCTCGAAGAAGCCGGCATGGCGCCACACCGGGCGACCGCTGGTGCCTTCCAGCGCGTAGAGCTGGTTGTCGGCGCTCAGCACCAGGACGCGGTCCTCGGCGACGGTCGGCGCGGCGCGCAGCGGCAAGGACAGCGACTGCCGCCACATCTCGGTGCCGCTCCCGGCGTTGAGCCCGAGCACCGCGCCGGAGCTCAAGGTCGCGAACAGCCAACCGTTGGCGTACGCCAGGCCGCCGCCGATCAGCCCGTCCTCTTGCTCTTGCGCGAACGCCCAGACCGGCGCGCCGCTGTCGGCATCGAACGCGCGAATCGTGCCCTCGGCGTCCATGGTGAACACGCGGCCCTCGGCGACCACCGGCCGGGCGAGCAGCTGGCCGGAATCCGGGGAGCCGGCGCCGATGTCGGCCCGCCAGGCGAGGTCGAGCTGGTCGGCGGCGGCGAGATGGTGCATGGCGTGGGTCGACACCCCGCCGTTCTGCGGCCAGCTGTCGTTCCGGAGCGGCGGCGGCAGCTCGATCGGCAGGTCGGCGAGATTGGGATCAGCGGTCAGCTCGCGCTCGAGCAACATCACCGAGACCCGCTCGCCGGGGAGCGGCGGGTCCTCGGCGGCGCCAAACCAGGCGTCGTCGCCGGAGCAGGCGGCGAGTCCGAGCAGGGCGGCGAGAGCGAGGCCGGTGCGGCCCATCATTCGGCCTCCGTGAGGGCTCCTTGATCGGCGCCAGCCGGCTCCGGCGGACCGCCCAGGAACGCGAGCAGCTCGGCGGCGCGCCGCGCGAGATCGGATGGGGTCAGCGGATCGGCGAGCAGATCGTCCAGGGTCTGGCGGGCGGCCACGGTGTCGCCGCCTTGCATCTGCGCCAGCGCGCGCAGCTCCAGCGCGCTGTAGCGCCAGGGGGCGTCGATGCCGGTGAGGGGTTCCAGCTCGGTCGGCGCCGCCGGCGCCTGGGAAGCGGCGAGCTGCTGCTGCGCCGCCAGCAGCTCACCCAGGGATCCGTAGACCGGCGCGGCGTCGTCATTGGTGGCGAGCCGCTCCAAGGCCGCTCTCGCAGCCGTGCGGTCGCCCGCCGCGGCCTGGGCCTCGGCGGCGCGCAGCCGGGCGAGCACGCCAAAGCCACTGCTCGAGTCGTCCGCCAGCGCGGCAAAGGCGCTGGCCGCCTCCGCCGGCATGCCGTCGCGCAGTAGCTGCTGCGCCGCGAAGTACCGGCGGGCCTCGTCGGCCCGCTCGTGCTGCTGCCAGGTGCGCCAGGCGACGCCGGCCGCGGCGCCGATCACCACCGCCAGCGCCGCCCCGAGGATGTAGCTGCCGTACCGCCGCCACAGCTTCAGCCACTGGTCCTGGCGGACGGCCTCGTCGACCTCGCGCAGGAACTCGTCGGCGCCGGCAGATCCTCGTCCGCGCATCGTCACCACACCTTCCGTTCCGGACCGTCGCCCGGGGGCGCCGGCGATCGAGCCCGTACGTATGGCCATGCTCGTGGTTTGGCAAGGGCGCAGCGTCGCTCTATAGAGGGGGCGACGTCGTTCGAGGTGGTTGCGGTGCCCCGTCTGTTCGTTGCGTTGGATCTGCCCGCACCGGTGAAGCGTTCGCTCGAGCCCCTGGCCCGAGGGCTGGGCGACGTGCGCTGGTCGACCCCGGATCAGCAGCACCTCACCTTGCGTTTCATCGGCGAGGTCGACAACGGCGCGCTTGGCGACATCGTCGAGGCGCTCGCCACCGTGCCCGCGACGCCGCTCCAACTGACCCTCAAGGGCCTTGGCCACTTTCCGCCGCGCGGCGAGCCGCGCGCCCTCTGGGTGGGGGTCGAGAACAACGCGGAGCTTGCGCGCCTGAAGCGTCGGATCGACCGGGCGCTTCGCGACGCCGGGCTGGCGCCGGAGAGCCGCAAGTTCGCGCCGCACGTCACGCTCGCCCGGATCCGTGCACCCCTGTCGCCGACCCGGCTCGGCACCTACCTCATGCGCCACGCTCTCTATCGAAGCGAGGCGTTTCCGGTCAGCAGCTTTCACCTGTATTCGAGCTGGCTCCGGACCGATGGCGCCGAGCACCAGCTCGAGGCGAGCTACGAGCTGGTGCCGGGGGAGGGCGATCTTGACTGAGGTTGGCCGCCCGCTCGCCAAGGGGCGCGCCTCCCCCCGGGGGGCGTGCCAAGGACCGCCGGCGAGGACACCCGTGACATCCATGAAGCTCTGCTTCCTTGAGCAGCGGGAGTTTCGAGCAATCATGTCGAGCCCAGGAGCGGCCGCGCTCATCGCCCTGACCCTCATGCTCAGCGCGCCGGCGCCGGGGCGCGCCCAACCTGTTCCCGCCAACGGCGAGTTCTCCGGACTTGTCGAGGTGGACGGGCGCAGGCTGTTTCTCGAATGCCAGGGCTCCGGCCGCCCGGTCGTCGTTCTGATCTCCGGCTATCGCAACACCGCCGAGATCTGGACGGTGCAGGGTGAGCCCGGGCAAACGATGGTCATGCCCGCGGTCGCGAGCTTCACGCGGGTCTGCGCCTACGATCGTCCGGGCACCATTCTCGACGCGACGCTTCGCAGCAAGAGCGATCCGGTGGCGATGCCGCGAACCGCCGACGCGATCGTCGCCGAGCTGCACGGGTTGCTCGAAGCAGCACGACTCGCCCCACCCTACGTGCTGGTGGCCCATTCGCTCGGCGGCCTGTTCGCGCGGCTCTATGCCAGCACCTATGCCGACGAGGTTGCCGGGCTGGTCCTGGTCGACGCCTGGCCGGAGGCGCTGCCGGCGCTGCTCGGTCCGGACCAATGGGCCGCGTACGAAGAGCTTGCCCGACCGGCGCCGCCCGGCCTCGAGAGCTACCCTGACCTCGAGATGGTCGATTTCGGCGCCGCCTCGGATCGGATGCGGCAGGCCGCGGCAGCCACGCCGCTTCGCGATGTGCCGCTCTTCGTCCTGTCGCGCGCCAAGCCGGTCGCCCTGCCACCGGACGTTCCCGCCAGCTTCTCGCCGACGGTTTTCGAGCAGGCCTGGCGCCTGGGCCAGAACGGTCTCGCCGCGCTGTTGCCGGGCGCCCGCCACACGATTGCGACCGAAAGCGACCACTACATTCAGGTCGAGCAGCCCGGTCTGGTCGTCGGCGCCGCGCGTGACGTGGTCGAAGCGGTTCGCGACCCCGCCTCCTGGCGCAACCCCACCTCCTCGCAATGACGGAGCAATCGATGAAACGATCAGCTTCCGGCCTTGCAATGGCCCTTGCCGTATGCGGAATCCTGTCCAGCGCCACCCTGGCCGATGCGCAGGACCACGGGCAGGTAAGAGCGGAGCAGGTGAAGGCCGCCGTCCATGCGCTCGAGCAGCTGGCGCAAAAGCAGATCGACGAGAACGCGGTGCCGGGCCTCGCGGTCGCCGTGGTGTTCGAGGACGAGGTCGTCTACGCCAAGGGGTTCGGGGTCAGGGATACCAACACCGGAGACCCGGTCGACGCCGATACGGTCTTCCAGCTGGCGTCGGTCTCCAAGCCGATCGCCTCGACCATCGTGGCGGCGCTGGTGGGTGACGGCAGGATCACCTGGGACTCGAGGATCAGCGACCTCGACCCCGCGTTCGAGATGTACGATCCGTGGGTCACGCGCGAGATCACGATCCGCGACTTGTTCTGCCATCGCAGCGGGCTCCCGGAGCACACCGGCGATCTCTTGGAGGACCTCGGCTTCACGCGCGCGGAGATTCTGCATCGCCTGCGCCATCAGCGCCCCGGCACCAGCTTCCGCGCGGGCTATGCCTACACCAACTTCGGACTGACCGAGGGCGGCGTCGCCGCGGCCAAGGCCTACGGGCTGGTGTGGGAGGATGCGGCCGAGCAGAAGCTCTACCGGCCGCTCGGCATGACCTCGACGAGCTCGCGCCACGACGATTTCGTCGCGCGCGAGAACAAGGCGCTGGGCCATGTGCTGATCGACGACAAATGGGTGCAGGAATACCAGCGCGACCCCGATCCCGAATCGCCGGCGGGTGGCGTCAGCTCCTCGGTCAACGACCTCGCCAAGTGGCTGCGCCTGCAGCTCGCTGGCGGCAAGTTCGACGGCGATCAGATCGTCGCCGAGCAGCCGCTCGCGGCCACGCACATGCCGCAGATCATGATCAACCCGAGCAGCCTCTCGGGCATACCGGGGTTCTATGGCCTCGCCTGGAATGTCAACTATGCCGACGACGGGCGCCTCAGGCTTTCGCATTCCGGCGCATTCGCCCTCGGCACCGGGACGAACGTGAACCTCTCGCCGAGCGATCGGCTGGGCATCGTGGTGCTGACCAATGGGGCGCCGGTGGGCGTCGCCGAGGGCGTGGCGGCGACGTTCATGGACACCGCGCTGTATGGCAAGCCGACCCAGGACTGGTTCCGGCTCTACCGGCAGGCCTTTGCCGCGATGATGGAGGACCAGACCAGCGCGCAATATGCCGAGCCGCCCGCACCGCCCGCTCCGGCGGCCGGGAACGCCGCCTATCTCGGGACCTACGAGAACCTCTTCTTCGGCGAGATCGCGATCATCGAGAAGGATGGCGGGCTTGCGATCGTTCAAGGCCCCGAACGCATGACCTTCGCCATGACGCACTACGATCGCGATCTGTTCACCTACGTCACCGAGGGCGAATCGGCGGTCGGCACGGCGGGCATCACCTTCACGCTCGGCGCGGACGGCAAGGCAACCGAGGTCGTCGTGGAGAACCTCGATGTCCACGGCGAAGGCACCTTCAGGCGCGCGCAGGCGCCGCCGACGGACCGGTAGCGCCCGATCCGGGCTCGGCCAGTTTCCGCCCGCGAGCGATCCGGTTGGTGGCAGTCTCGTCGCCGCGGCCGCGAAGATGGGTTGAGGGCAGCGCCTTGCCGAGCCCGACCTCAGCGATCACGGTCCGTGTCGCCGCGATCCGCCGGATGAATCGGGAGCCGACCGATGCAGTGCCATGGCCACCCCAGCTCAGCGCGTCCCCGCCAGCACGGTCAAGAAGCGCTGTCCGAACGTCGCGAGCTCGGCATGGCGCCATCGTCAACGACCGGGGCCGCGCCGTCCTCGATGGTCGCGCCGGCGTTCGCCGAGTCGATGGCCGCGGGTCCGCGACGCGGTCGAGGCGCTGGCCGAGCACCAGCTCGAGGCGAGCTACGAGCTGGTGCCGGGGGAAGGCGATCTTGACTGACGCCGGCGCCCTGCTCGCGGAGGTGCGCGTCTGCCGCCAGTGCGCGGAGCGATTGCCGCTCGGGCCGCGGCCGATCGTGCAGATCGGGCCGCGTGCCCGCATCCTGATCGCGAGCCAGGCGCCGGGCCGGCGCGCGCATCTGAGCGGCACGCCGTTTGCCGATCGGGCCGGCGACAACCTGCGCCGCTGGCTCGGCCTGGACGCCTCGACCTTCTACGACCCCGAGGTGGTCGCGATTTTGCCCATGGGCCTGTGCTATCCGGGCCGCGGACCGGGCGGTGATCTGCCGCCGCGGCCGGAGTGCGCGCCGCGCTGGCAGGCGCGCCTGCGCGCCCTGATGCCGGCGATCGGACTGACCGTCGTGCTCGGCCGCCACGCCCAGGCGCACCACCTCGGCGCCCGCTGCAAGCACAGCCTGGCCGCGACCGTGCGCGCCTTCCCTGACTATCTGCCGAGCCATTTTCCGCTGCCTCACCCCTCGCCGCGCAATGGCCCCTGGCTGCTCCGGCACCCGTGGTTCGCGCAGGACGTGCTGCCCGAGCTGCGCGAAGCGGTGCGCCGCGCGCTGGCAGGTGACCAGGGAAGACGAGGCTAGAGCGGTGGCCAGCCAGCTCCCGGCCCTTGCGGAGAGCTCACGCGGGCTTTCGAGGTCCCCGCGCTTCGGTTACGGTTCGGTGGTCCTTGGAGTCCCCTGATCATGCCCGCACGCTTTGCCAGGGCGCCGACCGAACCGCAGGCGTTCATCGCCTGGGAGAACCACCGCAAGGCCCGCTACGAGCTGATCGACGGCGAGGTTCGCCTCATGGCCGGAGGCAACCGCGCGCACGACCTGGTGGCGGGCAACATCCTGACGGCGCTGCACGTGGCGCTGCGCGGACCCGACTGCGACGTCCACGGCTCTAACCTCAAGGTCGTCTCACCGGCCGGCATGGTGACCTATCCCGACGTGTTCGTCCGCTGCGGACCGCTCGCCGACGAGGCGATCGAATGCTCCGACCCGGTGGTGGTGGTCGAGGTGCTCTCTCCCAGCACCCGGAGCGAGGATCTGGTGCGCAAGCGCTGGGCCTACCAGGCGATCCCGGCGCTCACGCACCTCGTCTACGTCGATGCCGCGCGGGTCGAGGTGGAGATCGCCACCCGCGCGCCCGACGGCCGCTGGTGGAGCGTGTTCCTCGATGATCTCGCGGGCCGGCTGCGGCTGGAAGCCCTCGGGATCGAGCTGGCGCTTGCCGACGTCTACGCCGGCACCCGCGCGAGCGGCTGAAGTCCAGACGATCATCGGCTCGACCCTGGCAGGGCAGCGCGGCCGCGCGGCCTCGGCCGGTGGCTCGAGCGGCAGGGGTGACCCGGGGCGCGGGCGCCGAGGCCGATGGCGCGCCGAGCCGGCCGCAGATCAAAGCAGCGACAGCACCGCGATCAGGACGGGCGTGACGATGCGGGCGAGCTCGGCATGCAGGCGTTTGCCCTCGTGGCGCCCTGCGGACCGCCATACCCCAACCAGGGCTGTGACGTTGTACGGCAGGGGCAGGCCGTAGCCCACGAGGAGCGCCGTAACCGGTCGATCCGCGGCGAGCAGGACGAGGAGCAGCAAGGTGGTGACGCCGTTGACGGCGACGCCGCCCGCGACGGCGTAGGTCCAAAACGCCTTGCCGAGCGGCAGATCGCCGGACCACAGAGCGCGCAGCCTGGTCATCGCGCAACTATAGGAGCACCCGCGCCGATTGTATCCTGATCTGCGCGTCGAGCCGGGCGGCTCCAGCGACATCGGTCGACGACGTTGCGACGTCGTGAGCGTCGCCTCCGGTGACGACCGACCGCCGCTCGAGTCGACCGTGAGCAGGCGCAGCGAGATCTGCTATAGTACGCGATCTGCTATAATAGATATATAGATCGCCCTGTGCCGAGGAGTTGGGTCGATGACCATGCGCGGTATTCTGGTTCACGTCGACGAGCATCAGGCCCTGGCCTCCGTGTTGACCTGTGCCTTGCTCGCTGCCAGGCGCTTCGACAGTCAGATCGACGGTCTGCATGCCCGGCCGGGCGCGCCCCGGATCATCCCGGTGGCGCCCGAGGGCGCGTTCATCCCCGCGAGCGAGATCGTGGAGGACCTGGAGCGTGCGGATCGCGATCTCGACCGGCAGCTCCGGGAGCGTTACGAAGCGTTCATGCGCGAGCACGGCGTGGCGGCGGCAAGCAGCGTGCTGCCGGGCGCGGAGGTGGCCGCCAGCTGGCGGGACGAGGCGGTCGCCGGGTACGAAGCCCTCGGCAGCCTCGGCCGCGCCTATGACCTGATCTGCGTCGCCCGCCCGCTGCCCGGCGCGGCGGTGCCCTCGATGAGCGCGCTCGAGGCTGCCCTGTTCGAGAGCGGCCGCCCGATCCTGATCGCGCCGCCGACGCCGCCGGACAAGCTCGGCGAAATCGTGGTGATCGCCTGGAACGGCAGCACCGAGACCGCGCGCACGATCGCGCTGGCCATGCCGTTTCTGGCCGGGGCCGAGGTGGTGGTGCTGAGCGTGGAAGACGGCATGGTGCCGGGGCCGAGCGGCGCCGAGATCGCCCAAGGCCTGGTGCGTAACGGCATTGCCGCCCGGACCCGCCAGGTCAAGGCCGGCGATCGCTCGGTAGGCGCCGCGATTCTCGAGGAGTGCGGCGCGCTCGGCGCCGATCTCCTCCTCAAGGGCGCCTACACCCACAGCCGGTTGCGCCAGATGATCTTCGGCGGCGCCACCAGTCACATGCTGGGCGCTGCCGAGTTGCCGGTGATCATGGCGCACTGACGCCGGCCACGCCCGGGTGGTCAGGGCGCCGGGAACAGGGCGCTGGTCCGGCCGGTCAGCCAGTAGGCCGCGAGGCCGACCCAGCTCTTGATCGCCTGGTCGAACTCGGTCCACCGCCTGGCCGCATCCGGACCCTGCATGAAGCCGACCTCGTCGCTCGTGCGGAAGTCGACCGGGTAGGCGATGACCCGCCAGCCGACCTGGCGGAACACGCCCACGGAACGCGGCATGTGCGACGCCGACGTGACCAGCAGCCAACGCTGCTCGGGCGCGGGCGCGGCGAGCGGCTTCGAAAGGACGGCATTCTGGTACGTGTTGCGCGCCTGATCCTCGAAGATCACGCGCCCGTCGAGGCCATGTCGCCGCGCGAACTCGCGCATCACGTCGGCTTCACTGATCCCGGTGCCGAGCATCCCACCGCTGCCCCCGGTGAACACGAGCTTGGCATCTGGATAGCGCTCGGCAAGCTCAACCAACGCGATGTTCCGCTCCGCATTCTCCTTGAACGCAACCAGCCCGCGACTTTCTGCGACCGCAAGGTCGACCGCGCCGCCCAGCACGATGACCCCGTCGATGTCATCGGGCGGCTCGGCGAGCGCCGGAAAGCGGTTCTCCAGCGGCAGCGTCAGCCACTGCCCGACCGGCATCAGGCCAACGACCAGGAGCGCCAGGGCTGCCGGGTACAGCAGCCAGGCCGCCAGGCGGCGCCGCCCGAGCAACAATGCCAGGGCGGACCCGACCACGAGCACCAGCAGCAGATTGCTCGGTTGCGCGAGCACCCAGAGGACCTTCGAGGCATAGTAGAACATCGGCGACATGGCTCGGGGTTGGGGTCAGCGCGCCGGCTGCGACCTTGGTACGGCATCGATCGCCAGGTTGGGTTCTCGGTGGGTGACGACGCCGCGCGGCCATGGCCCGGTGCCGCGCTCATGCCGGACGATCCGGCCTCACGCCGAATAGTAGAGCTGGTACTCGACCGGGTGGGGCACCCGCTCCACGGCTTCGATCTCGGCCCGCTTGAGCGCCACGTGCGCATCGATCACGTCGTCGGTGAACACCTCGCCGTCGGTGAGAAAGCCGCGATCCTGATCGAGCGCTTCCAGCGCCTCCTCCAGCGTGCGGCACACGGTCGGCAGATCGTCGATCTGCTCGGCCGGCAGGTCATAGAGGTTGCGGTCCATGGCCTCGCCCGGATCGATCTGGCGCACGATCCCGTCGATGCCGGCCATCAGCAGGGCGGCAAACGCGAGATAGGGATTGGCGGCCGGATCGGGGAAGCGCGCCTCGATCCGCTTGTCCCCCGGCTGGTCGGCAAACGGCAGGCGGATCGCCGCCGAACGGTTGAGCGCGGCATAGGCCAGCTGACGCGGCGCCCCGCCGCCCGGGGCGAGCCGCCGATAGCTGTTGGTGGTCGGGTTGGTGAAGGCGTTGAGGGCGCGGGCGTGGTGCAGGATGCCGCCGATGTAGTGCAGGCAGTCGTCGCTCACGTCGGCATAGCCCTGACCCGCGAACAGTGGCCGGTCCTCGCGCCACAGCGCCTGCTGGACGTGCAGCCCCGAGCCCGGCTCGAACGCCATGGGCTTGGGCAGAAAGGTCGCGCTCTTGCCGTAGGAATGGGCGACGCTGTGCACGACGTACTTGTAGATCTGCAGCCGGTCGGCGCTGCGCACCAAGCCGTCGGCGCCGATCGCGATGGTGCTCTGGCTGGCCGCGGTATCGTGGTGCTGTTGGCGGGGATCGAGCCCCATGGTGGCGAGCATGGTCGAGATCTCGGCGCGCAGGTCCGCCATGTGCTCGATCGGCGGCACGGCGAGCGGCGCGCCCGGCCGCGGCCGGTGCCCGCTGTTGCCGACGTCGTAGCCGGTCCCCGAGTTGTAGGCGCCCTCCTCGGAATCCACCCGGAAGAACGCCTCGTTGGTGGCGACCGCGAAGCGGGCGTCGTCGAACACGCAGAACTCGGCCTGGGGGGCGATCAGGATGCGCTCCGCGGCGCCGCTTGCGACAAGGTGCGCCTCGGCCCGCTCGGCGACCGAGCGCGGGCAGCGCTCGTAGCCGAGACCCGTGGTCGGCTCGGCGACGTCGCAGATCAGGATCAGGCTCGGCTGGGCGCTGAACGGGTCGAGCACCGCGCTCGCGAGATCGGGCTTCAGCAGCATGTCGGACTGGCTGACGTCGCGCCAGCCGGCGAGCGCCGAGCCGTCGAACATCACGCCGCGCTCGAGCAGCGCCTCGCTGACGGCGCCGGCCGCGACCGCCACATGCTGCCACTGGCCACGCAGGTCGGTGAACCGGAAGTCGGCGGTGCGCACGTCGTCCGATTGGATCTGCTCGAGAATGGCTGAGGCATCCGCCATGGCCGTGTCCCCAGGTTTACCTCGCGCGGGACGCCGATCCGCGCACCGTCATCTTGCCACGGATCGCGCCCGGCGGCGATGCTCGTGGTCATCGGGCCATCTGCGGGGGTTCTCGCGTTTTTGGCCGAGTCGGGGCCGTGCCCGGCTGCCGCGATCAGCGATCCGTGGTTCTCGCGCGTCCGATCCTTGCGGACAAGCCCTGCGGGGCATGGGCCATATCGATGCCGACGGCACGAGAGCCTCAGGTGGTCGACGTCACGGCGGTGTTGACCCAGCCGCGTCGCGATGCCGCCGAAGCTTGCCTCGCCTGGCACCTTGGTCATGATGATGGCCACGTCCGGACATGGGAGACCGCAGATGGCGATCGAGAAGCGCGCCTTCGGGCGCACCGGCCACATAAGCTCCGCGGTGCTGTTCGGCGGCGCTGCGCTTGGCCGCGTCGATCAGGCGACCGCCGACCGTGTGCTCGATCTGTTGCTCGAGTACGGCGTCAACCACATCGACACCGCGCCCTCGTACGGCGATTCGGAGCTGCGGATCGGCCCCTGGATGGATCGCCATCGCGACGACTTCTTCCTGGCGACCAAGACCCGCGAGCGCGACTACCAAGGCGCCAGACGCGACATCCACAACTCGCTCGAGCGGCTGCGCACCGATCGCATCGACCTGCTTCAGCTCCATGCGCTGGTCCATCCGGACCACTGCGATCAGGCGCTGTCGCCCGGCGGCGCCCTGGACGCGGCGGTGGAAGCGCGCGCCGCGGGTCTGGTCCGGTTCATCGGCGTCACCGGTCACGGCTGGAGCGTCGCCGCGATGCACCGCCGCAGCCTCGAGCGCTTCGACTTCGATTCGGTTCTCATGCCCTGGAACTGGCTCTGCGCGCACCACGAGACCTACGCCGCCGATTTCGAGGCGACCGTCGCGCTGTGCGAGCGGCGGGGCGTCGCGGTGCAGACGATCAAGTCGATCGCGCGCGGGCCGTGGGCCGCGGGGGCAGCGCGCGATCGCGCCACCTGGTATCAGCCGCTCGACCACGAGGAGGACATCCGCACCGCGGTCCATTGGGTCCTGGCGCGGCCGCGGATTTTCCTCAATTCCGTCGGCGACGTCGGCCTGCTGCCCCTGGTGCTGGCGGCCGCCGCCGAAATCGCAGGCGCGCCGGAGGAAGCGGTGATGGCGCATCTTGGCGAGCGCGCCGGACTGTCCTCGATCTTCGGTCTCTGATCGCCTCGGCCTTGGCGCCGGGGGGTGGCGCGCCATCTTGATGACCAACGGCCTGGCAAGCCGGCGGGAATCGGGGAGCGCGGCGCTGACGCGAGGACAGCTCGAGAGAATGTCGAGATGGCGGGCCCGACTGGCCGCGCTCGGCTTCGGTCTGGCCGCCGCATGCCAGCCCGCGGCAGCCGCGGAACCGTTCCCGATCGAGCGTCTGGACGAAGGTGGCTACGTGGTCATGCTCCGCCATGCCCAGGCGCCGGGAACCGGCGATCCCGACCACTTTCGCCTCGGCGACTGTGCGACCCAGAGGAACCTGGACGAGGAAGGGCGGGCGCAGGCGAAGCGTCTGGGGGAGCGGTTGCGCACCGCCGGGATCACTGCGGCCGAGGTCTATTCCAGCCAGTGGTGTCGTTGCCTCGAAACCGCGGCGCTGCTCGATCTCGGACCGGTCGAGGAGCTGCCCGCCCTCAATTCGTTCCACCAGCGCCCGGCCGACCGGCAACCGAATCTGGCGGCGCTGCGCGAGTTCCTGGCGGGCCTGCCGGAGGACGGGCCGCTCGTGGTCCTGGTCACCCATCAGGTCACGATCGCTGCGATCACGGGCCGCGGCGCGCGTTCCGGCGAGGCGGTGGTCCTCGAGGTCGACGGCACCGAAGGGGCTCAGGTCGTGGGGCGGATAGAAGCCGGGTAGATCTACGGCGCCCTTCCTTTCAACCCGCCGGTCGGACGCAGCCACTACAACCCTATGACGCGCGGCAGCTCAGGTGGATGCCGCACTCGGATTTCTCCGATCCCCGCCAGCGGCCGGCGCGCTGCGGCTCGCCCGGCGCGACCGGGCGGGTGCAGGGCACGCACCCGATCGAGGGGTAGCCCCGCTCCTGGAGCGGATGCTTGGGCAGATCGCGCAGGCGCCGGTAGCTCTCCAGGTCCTCCGCGGACCAGGGGGCGAGCGGGTTGATCTTGATCCGCCCGCGCGGCCACTCCGGCTCGATGGTTGGCAGGCGCCAGCGCAGCCCGCCCTGGAAGCGCTTGCGCCCCGTGATCCAGGCGGCGAAGCCGGCGAGCGCTGCTTCGAGAACCTCACTCTTGCGGAAGTGACAGCACGAGTCGGGGTCATGCTGCCAGAGGTCGCCCCGCGGGTCGTGCCGGGCCACCGTCGCCGTCTCGGGCCGGACCACGCGCACGTCGCGCAGCTGCAACGCCAGGACCAGGGTTTCCCGATAAGCGTGCGTCTCCGCGAACAGCTTGCCGGTGTCGATAACGATGACCGGAATTGCGCGATCGATACTCGCCGCCATGTCCAGCAGCACGGCGCTCTCGGCCCCGAACGAAGAAACCAGCGCGGTCTTGCCCGCAAGCGGCCCTTCCTTGAGCAGGGCGCGCAGGAGGGCAAGACCGCTCAGGTCACCATGAGCGCGGCGCAACTCGCCAAGCTGCGCCGTCAGGCTCATGGACGGCTTCCCCATGTCACCCGATCTCGAGGCGGTTCGCGGCCCACCCCTTGTTAGCGCTCATGCGGCACATCCTTTGTTTCCGTCGCGAGACGCGCGTGCCGTCTATGACGCAACAGCTTAGCCATTACGCGCCAAAGCGCTATTGCTGGCGGGCCACACTCGAAACAAAAAGTTTAAAATTGCGGCGGCTCCAGCAGCGGCAGTTTGTGACAACCAGCCGAGATCCACGCGGGCGATCCTCGATGGGCATGCAGGTCGGCCACGTGCCGGCCCCTCACGGCGGCATCCAGTCCGGCCGAGACGGGTCTCGTGCTTCCGCGCCGCGGCGGGACGCCTGCCCGGCGGGCCTGATCGAGCGCGCTTCGGCCCTGCCGGCTACGTCGGAGGCCGCGACGACGGCGCCGACCGGGTGATCTCGGCAAGGGCGCCGAGCGCCGCGGCGATCACGATCGACGACCAGGGATCGCGCCGCACCTGATCGGTCACCGAAAGCAGCAGCGCCTCGACGCCGACCGTTCCCGCGGGCGCCCGGCGCCGCCTGCGGAAACGGAGAACGAGCAGAACCAGGCAGGCGACGACACCGAGGCAAAGCGAGGTCAGGAGCGCAGCCAGCGGCGGCTCCACGGCCTCGGTCAGGGCCATATAGAGCGTCGCCACCAGAAAACCGAAGGCGATCGCGAACAGCACCGCCGCGATCAGGGATGCGACGAGACGCGCGATCAGGTCGCGCACCGCCCTCGAGCGCAACACCGCGCTCACCAACGGCGCCCCCAGGGCATCATTCACTTGCGCTCCAGCAAGCGGGCGACCAGGACCCCGGCGCCGAACGCCGCCAGCAGGCTGATCAGCGGTTTCTCCCTGATCGTACTCTCGAGCTGAGCGACCGACGCCTGACCCTGCCGGCGCAGCGCATCGGCGGCGCGCTGGAGATCGGCGCCAAGCTCCTCGATCTTCAAGGTGCCCGCAAGCTGGGCCTGCTCGAGCTTGGCGCTGCTCAACCCTTTGATGTGCGTCGTCAAGGTCGCGAGCTCGGTGCGCAGGGCCTGGATGTGCTCCTTGACCGCATCCAACTCCTGGTCCGCCTTGGTTACGGCATCCGCTTCTTTGACCATAGTCGATCCTCCTGAGCGAACATGATCCGAACATTGTCGCCGGCCCGCCGCCCGACGGCCAGCGTCGCGCGGCTGCCCCGGAGCGTCCGGCGACCACATGAGGCGCCCTTGACCGGCCCGGGACGATATTCAAGCCGAAGACAAGCAGCGCGGGCAATCGATCGCAGCGCGCAATCGCAAACAGAAGCAGGCAGGGCGAGGGAGAACCGGGTGAATGCCCCTTCATCGGCGCCCGGTGCTGCCGATCACCCGCCATCGGCGCTTGCCGAGGCGCCCCCTGGACGCCTGCGCTGCAATCCCCTCGTCCCCCAGTCCCGGAACCTTTTCGCCGCTGCACCCGTTGTCGGCCAAGTCTACAAGAACAGCGAAGGGGGAACACCAGATGGCCAAAGCGCTTCGTCATGCGCCTAGCGACCGGCTCGGCTGGATGCTCGGCCTCAGCGCGCTCCTGTTCATGGCGCTGGTGCTGAGCAGCTGCAACACCGTGGAAGGTATGGGCGAGGATGTCTCTGCCGCGGGCGGCGCCATGAGCGACACCGCCGACGACGTCGAAGACGACATGTGACGATTGCGGGCCGGCGCGCGGCACCGCGCCTCCCTCCGCGCGCTGGTGCCGGCCCATAGGACTTTTCGCGGAGCTCGCTTCGAACTGCCAGAGCAGGACGACGAGAGGACCAGCGGCGTCGCGGCGCACGAGCGCGTCTTCCGCGCACTGCCCCTCGAGTGGCGCTTCCGCATGGCGCCAGTCAACGAGCCCCTGCCTCACTTGGTGTGTGCATCTCGGTCGATGCGCGAGTCGCGGTGGCCCGCGCTCTTGTGAGTTGGTATGGTGCGCCGGGTCCGCGCGCGCGGACCGTAAGGAACAGATCGGGGAAAGCCGGGAGGCGCGGCATGAGCGGGACGGCGACCAGCCAGGTGTTCGTGATCCAGCCGGAGCAAGGCGAGAGCTTCTGGCAGCCGGTGCCCGCGAACGGCCATGCCGAGATCCGGGTGTCGCACCGCACCGATCCATCGATCCAAAGCTTTGCCACCGGCATCCAGGTGATCGCGCCCGGCTGCCACATCCGCGAGCACGTCCATCCCGCCCAGGAAGAGTTGCTGTTCTTCTTCGAGGGCCGGGGCGAGGCGGTGATCGACGGCCGGGCCCACCCGCTCCAGGCCGGCACCACGGTCTATGTCGGCGCCGGCCACCGGCACAAGTTCGTCAACACCGACCCGGCCCGCGAGCTCAAGATGTGCTGGGTCATGCTGCCGGGGGGCAGAGGCGGTCTCGACGACTTCTTCGCCCGCATCGGTCGGCCACGCCGACCGGGTGAGCCGGCCCCTGAGCCGTTCGCACGCCCGGACGACGTCGACCAGATCGAGGCGGAGACGGTATTCGCCCGACTCGATTGAGCGCGATCCATCCTCGAGGCGAGGCCCACCAGGCCGCGCGACCGGTTACTTCCCGAGCTCTTTGCGCACCAGCGCCGCCCCGGCGCCGAGCGCCCTGAGCTTGCCGACGGCGATCTCGCGCGGCAACGGCGCCATGCCGCAGTTGGTGCACGGCAGGATGCGCTCGGCAGCGACGTGCGCCCGCGCCCGCCGGATCACGTCCGCGACCTGCTCGGGGGTCTCGACCTCGAGCGAGGCGACGTCGATGGCGCCGAGCAGGACGTCCTTGTCCTCGAGCAGCCCGAGCAGGGCGATGGGCACGCGCGAGTTGGCGCATTCCAGGGAGACCTGCGCGATCCGGCTGGCGTTCAGCGCCGGAAAGATCTCCTCGTACTGGCGCCATTCCACACCAAGCGTCTGCTTCCAGCGGATGTTGGCCTCGATGCCATAGCCGTAGCAGATGTGCACCGCGGTGGTGCACGTCAGCCCTTCGATCGCCCGGTGCAGCGCGTCGATGCCCCACGCCTTGACGTCGGCCATGAACACGTTGAAGGCCGGCTCGTCGAACTGGATGACGTCGACGCCTGCCGCCTCGAGCTCGCGCGCCTCCTCGTTCAGGACCCCGGCGAACGCCATCGCCATGTCGGCGCGGCGGCCATAGGGGGCATCCGCGATCGTGTCGCAGATGGTCATCGGCCCGGGCAGCGTGAACTTGAGCTTGCGCCCGGTGTAGGCGCGACTGAACCGCGCCTCGTCGCCGTGAATCGAGCCGCGGCGGCGGACCGGCGCGGTGACCGTGGGCACGTCCACGACGTACCGGTTGTCGCGGATCCCCATCTTGGTCTTCCTGGCCCAGTCGATGCCTTCGATCTTCTCGAGGAAGCCGTGGACGAAATGGCTCCGGAACTGCTCGCCGTCGGAGACGATGTCGATCCCGGCCGCCTCCTGCTCCTTGAGCCAGACCAGCGCCGCGTCGCGCTTGGCGCGCTCGGCGCCCTCATGGCGCCATGCCGGCCAGAGCTTCTCCGGCTCGGCCAGCCACGCCGGCTTCGGCAGGCTGCCTGCAACCGTGGTCTCCAGCATCGCGTCCCTCCCCGACCCACGTCCTTCCCCAGAGCCCGCATGGGCATCATGCAGCCGGCGTCGGCAGCAAACAAGTCATGAGATCGAGCATCAATTTGGCGGGCATCCCGTCAGATTCATCCCGCGCTTACAGAGAACAACTCCTGAACTCGTGCACTGCTATGGCGTGCGGCATCCACGCTGATTGGCAGTTTGACTTTCGGCTGGGAAGGGCAATCCTACCGACGAACAATATTTAGACTCGGCGGGGAATAAATTTCACCTTGACATGCCGTCGTAGATTCTGATTGCTCCTGCCTTGCAAAGGGACGGGTTCAAACCGGCGGGAGATCTCAATAATTTCAGGTCGGACAAAGCTCCCCAGCCGAAACCGAACCCTCGGTCTCTTCGCGCCGCCGTTCGAGCAGAGCGCCAACAATAACCGATAGGGGAGGTCGCCTCTTCGGGGGCGGTCCAGCGCCCGGCGTGCAAGGGAGACAACGATGAACGGGTCCACGAGTAGGAGCGCGGCAGGGCTACTGCCGCTCGGTGCCTGGTGCCGCCCAGGCGCCCCACGGGTTCTGGAGGACGGGGCTCAAGACGCGGGAGGCGTCGAGAGTTCCACGACAACCGGGCTCTGAGCCGAACCCGACCCCTCGAATCATTGGCGCCGCCGTTCGAGCAGAGCGCCATCAATAACCGACGGGGAGGTCGCTTCTTCGGGAGCGATACTGCGCCCCCGCGTGCAAGGGAGACAAGAATGAACTGGCCCACCAGTAGGAACCCGGCAGGGCTACTGCCGGTCGGCGCCTGGTGCCGCCCAGGCGCCCCACCGGTTCTGGAACAGCGGGCTCAAGACGCGGGAGGCGTCGAGAGCGCCACGACAACCGGGCTCTGAGCCACAACCCGACCCTCGAACCGTTGGCGCCGCGCGTTCGCGCAGAGCGCCATCAATAACCGATGGGGACACCGCTCCTTCGGGAGCGAGGCTGCGCCCCGCGTGCAGGGAGCAACAATGATCAATATCTCTTTTCAGTTGAAATACGCCCGCCCGATGGTCGTATTCGGCGTGCTCGCCGCCTTCGTTCCGGGCGTCGTCGAGGCGACCCCGGTCGATCCGGAGATCATGGCCCGGTTCAAACAGGTTCCACCGGCCGAAAAGCGACCCGCCGCTGTCCGGAACAAGCGGCTGGTCGAGAGAGGACGCCAGCTGTTCATGAACGAGACCTTCGATGGCAACGGACGAACCTGCGCCTCCTGCCATCCGCCGACCAACAACTTCACGATCGATCCGGCGTTCATCGCAACCTTGCCGGACGATGATCCTCTGTTCGTCGCGGAGTTCAATCCGGATCTTGCCGAGCTCGAGCATCCCGAGCTCATGCGTCGCTTCGGACTGATCCTCGAGAATCTCGACGGCTTCGACCGGCCGGGCGTGTTTCGCGGCGTGCCGCACACGCTCGGCCTGGGGGTCTCGATTGCGGTCAACCCCGATGGCGACGACAACCTGACCCGTGCCGACGGCAGCACGGTGGTCCACGCCACGGGCTGGTCGGGCGACGGGGCGCCCGGCGACGGCGCGCTACGCTCGTTCGCCATCGGGGCCATCGTCCAGCACCTCCCGAAGACCCTGAACCGCGAGCCCGGGGAAGACTTCCGCCTGCCCACCGAAGCCGAGCTGGATGCGCTCGAGGCATTCCAGCTGTCGCTCGGCCGCCAGACGGAGATCGATCTCGCGACGCTCAACTTCGCCGATGAGAACGTCCAGGCGGGCAAAGACCTGTTCGAAGGGATCGGCACCAATCGGGCCTGCTCCAGCTGCCACAACAATGCCGGCGCGAACAACGCCGACGGCTTCAATCGGAACTTTGCGACCAACGTCGTCAATCTCACCGATACGGAGGCCCGTCGGTTCCACCCAGAGATGCCGGGGGACGGCGGTTTCGGTTCGGAGCCGGAATACGAGGTTGAAAAAATTGCGGCCGAATTCTACGGCAACGGCACCATGAACAGCGCCTCTCTGGTCGAAGCGGCCGACACGGGACCCTTCTTCCACAACAACTCGGCGAAGACGATCGAGGATGCGGTCCGCTTCTACACCAAAGCAACCTTCTCGGGCGACAATCCATTCCAGCTGGACGCCCCCCAGATCAATCGGGTCGCGGCGTTTCTGCGCGCGCTCAACGCGCTCGAAAACATCCGGAACGGCAACGCGCTGGCAAAGCAGGCGCAGCGCCAGCCACCGCCCCGGGCGCGGGGGACGATCGCTCTGGTCATCGCCGACACCAGGGATGCGATCGAGGTGCTGAGCAGCGGGCCGCTCGATCTCTATCCGGACGCGGTTGCGCTGCTCGACGAGGCGCTCGAGCTGGAGCTCGACGCCCGCGAGACCGTCCCGCCGCCCTTCCGCAACCCTCTGCTCCGGCAGGCGGAGGCGCTCAAGAACGACGCCCGCGAGATCATCCTGGACTGAGCCAAGGAGCACGGCGCGGTCGCACTCGCCGGCCGCGCCCAAGAGAAGGTCGATGCCGGGCGAGCGGAGGTCGGAACTCTGCGAGCCTGGCACCGGCTCTCGAGCGGGGAGGGTTGGGATCGGTCCCGATCGCGAACTCGGCCTTTGGTGTCCTTCAGGTCGGGAAGGTTTTCCGGAATCGCGCCTTCGGGTCCATTCCAGGCATCCCTCCTCGCGTCGAGCGGTACGACGTCGGTGCGGGGGACCGGCGCAATCAGGCTGTCGGCTCGGGAAGGATCGTACCGAACGCGCGGGCGAGCGCGGTCGCCCAGGTCGGCGGCGATCATCGCGAAAGTCCGCGGCACGCACCGCCGCCGTACCGCCCATCGCGCCTGGCGCCACGGCTGGCGGGTGGAATCCGCCGCGGGCCGCACCATCTGATGCTGGTGACGGCGGAACGCGCGCGTTCTTGCTTTTGCGAGGCGCGGCGCTATAGTCCGCCGCCAATTGCGCCCCGGCTCTCTAACCGGCTCTCTAAGAGGAACGCGATGCTGATTGCCCCGGCCTACGCTCAGGCGGGGGGCGCCCCGGTGGGTTTCGATCTGATCTCGCTGATGCCGCTCCTGCTGATCTTCGTGGTCTTCTATTTCCTGCTGATCCGACCGCAGCAGAAGAAGATGAAGGCCCACCGCGACATGGTCGGCGCCCTCAAGCGCGGCGACCGTGTGCTCACCGCCGGCGGCATCGTCGGCACCGTGGTCAAGGTCGAGGACGACAACACGCTCCTGGTCGACATCGCCAAGGATGTCCGCGTGCGCGTCGCGCGCAGCACGATCTCCGAGCTCCTGACCAGGCCGCAGGCGGGCGCGGCGGCGGGCAGGACCGAGGCGGCACCGGAGAGCGGCGCCAAGCCGGGCCTGATGTCGCAGCTGTTCGGCAAGAAGTAGCGCGGGCCGGCGATGCTGCGCTTTCCCACTTGGAAGATCGCGATCGTCCTCGGCATCTGCGTGCTCGGGCTGGTCTACAGCCTGCCGAATCTGTTTCCCCGCGCCGAGATGGAGCGGATGCCGGACTGGCTGCCCCACGAGCAGATCAATCTCGGCCTCGATCTCCAGGGCGGCTCGCACCTGCTGCTCGAGGTCGACGTCGGGGCGGTGATCGAGGAGCGCCTGATCAGCCTGGTCGACGAGGTCCGCGGCGCGCTCCGCGCCGAGCGGATCGGCTATCGCGGTCTCGGGGTGCGCGGCGACGCCGCGACCTTCACCCTGACCGATCCCGCGACCACGGGACGCGCCCTCGAGGTGCTGGAGGAGCTCGATCCGGGCGGGATCGCTCCGGAGCTGATCTTCCAGGAAGGCGGCGGCGGGCGGATCGAGATCTCGTTGTCCGAGGATGCGGCACAGGAGCTTCAGGACTCCGCCGTGCGCCAGTCGCTCGAGATCGTGCGGCGCCGGATCGACGAGATCGGCACCCGCGAGCCGACCATCCAGCGGCAGGGCGAGGACCGCATCCTGGTGCAGGTGCCCGGCGAGAAGAACCCGGACAGCATCAAGCGGCTGCTCGGCCAGACGGCCAAGCTGACCTTCCACCTCGTCGACCTGGAGACCCCGGTCCAGCAGGCGCTCTCGGGCAACCTGCCGCCGGGCTCGGAGCTGTTGCCGAGCGCGGAGAACGGCCAGGCGCCGCCGTACGTCGTGCGCAAGCGGGTCGAGGTCAGCGGCGAGAGCCTGGTCGACGCCCAGCCGACCTACTACCAGAACCAGCCAGTGGTCAGCTTCCGCTTCGACTCGGTGGGCGCGCGCAAGTTCGGCAACGTCACCCGCGACCACGTGAACGACCTGCTGGCGATCGTGCTCGACGGCCAGGTGATCAGCGCGCCGCGCATCGACGAGCCGATCCTCGGCGGCAGCGGCATCATCCGCGGCAGCTTCACGGTCCAGGAGGCCAACGAGCTGGCGATCCTCTTGCGCGCTGGCGCGCTGCCGGCGCCGCTCGAGATCGTCGAGGAACGCACCGTCGGCCCTGACCTCGGCGCCGACTCGATCGAGGCCGGCAAATGGGCCGGCGTGATCGGGCTGATCCTGGTCGTGGTGCTGATGGCGCTCTACTATGGCTTGTTCGGCCTGTTCGCCGACGTCGCCCTGATCATCAATCTGGTGCTGATCGTTGCCGCGCTCTCGGTGCTGCAGGCGACGCTGACGCTGCCGGGGATCGCCGGCATCGTGCTGACCATCGGCATGGCGGTCGACGCCAACGTCCTGATCTTCGAGCGGATCCGGGAGGAGGTGCGGGTCGGTCGCTCGCCCATGAGCGCGATCGATGCCGGCTATCGGGAGGCGATGCGCACGATCATCGACGCCAACCTGACGACGCTGATCGCGGCGGTGCTGCTGTATGTGTTCGGTTCGGGGCCGGTGCGCGGCTTTGCCGTGACGCTCGGTATCGGCATCATCACCTCGATGTTCACCGCCATCACCTTCACCCGTCTGCTGATGGCGACCTGGATGCGGCGCACGCGCCCGGCCATGCTGCCGGTGTGAGCGCGCGGCCATGCTCAGCTTCCGCTTCGTCCCCGATCGCACGACGATCCCGTTCCTGCGGTTCGAGCATCTGGGGTACGCGATATCGGCCGCGCTGGTCCTCGTGTCGCTGGTGCTGTTGCCGATCAAGGGCCTGAACCTCGGCATCGATTTCCGCGGCGGCATTCTGATCGAGGTGCGGATGCCGGGTGAGGTAGCCGACCTGGGCGCCATGCGCGCCACCCTGGGCGGCCTCGGGCTCGGCGAGGTGGCGTTGCAGGAATTCGGCGAGCCCACCGACGTCCTGATCCGGATCGAGCGCCAGGCGGGCGACGAGGCGGCGCAGCTGGCCGCGGTCGATCAGGTCAAGGCAGCGCTCGCCGCGCAATTCGGTGAGGACATCTCCTATCGGCGCGTCGAGTACGTCGGCCCCAAGGTGAGCCAGGAGCTGTTCTGGGCGGGTGCCCAGGCGGTCATCTATGCGCTGGTCGCGATCCTCGCCTACATCTGGTTCCGTTTCGAGTGGCAGTTCGGCGTCGGCGCCGTGGTCGCTCTGGTCCACGACGTGATCCTGACGCTTGGCATCTTCTCGCTGCTGGGGCTGGAGTTCAACCTGAGCACGGTGGCGGCCCTGCTGACGATCGTGGGCTATTCGCTCAACGACACCGTGGTCATCTACGATCGGGTGCGCGAGAACCTGCGCCGCTACAAGACCATGGCGCTGCCCGCGCTGCTCGACCGCTCGATCAACGAGACCCTCGCGCGGACCGTGATGACCTCGCTGACCACGCTCATGGCCCTGATCGCGCTGTTCGTGTTCGGCGGCGCGGTGATCCGCGGGTTCACCTTCGCCATGATCTGGGGCGTGCTGGTCGGCACCTACTCGACCATCTTCGTCGCCACGCCGCTGCTCCTGCACCTCAATCTGCGCCGCGAGAGCCTCGCGCCGGCGACCCAGACGCCCTGAGCCGAGCGGGACTCCGGATTGGGCGGCGCCCAGGGTTGGCGGCGCGCTGCAGCGGCGCACCTTATGGAGGATGTGGGCGAAGGCGGGAGGCGCTGATGGAGTTCACCCAGATCGTTGCGGAAGGCCGCCAGCAGATTCAGGCCTACCGTGAGGGCGGCTTCACGATCGCCGGCGCCAGGCACGAGGGCTCGGTCCTGGTGCTGCCCGACCGGACCCTGCCCTGGGCGGTCAGCGAGCTGCCCGCCGTGACGCTCGAAAGCCTCGCTCCGATCACCGGGGCGACCGAGGTCGAGATCCTGATCCTCGGCTGTGGCGTCAGGTTCGCGCTGCCCCCCGTCGAGCTGCGCCAGGCTCTGCGGACACACGGCATCGTCACCGAATCCATGGACACGCGGGCCGCGTGCCGCACCTTCAACGTCCTGCTCGCCGAGGACCGGCGGGTCGCGGCGGCCCTGATCGCAATCTGAGGGCGCCGCGCCGCCGATCGCCCCTGCACCAGCGTCGTCAGCGCCTCCAGGGGCGTTCCGCTCGTATTGCGCAATCAACGAGCATAGATTCTGTCGGCGCCACAACGGAGGTGAAGCGTGCGCGGGGCGATCAGCCGAGAATGGCTCTGGCGCTTCGACGGCCATGCTCCTGAGGCGATCTGGGCGAGCCTGGCCGACACCGTGCGCTTCAACGAGGCGGCCGCGCTGCCGAAGCACGAGGTCGAGGAGATCGCCCAGCCGGACGGTTCGGTCCGCTACTTCGGGCGCTGCCGGGTCGGGCCGCTCCGGCTCGCGTGGCGCGAGCAGCCGGTCAACTGGGTCCACGCCGAGTGGTTCGAGCACTGCCGATACTTCGAGAACGGGCCGCTGAAATCGCTGTGCGCCGAGCTCAGGCTCGTCCCGACCGAGGATGGCTGCGAGGGTCGCTATCGGATTGCCGCCGAGCCGGCCGGCCTTCTCGGCAGTTTCCTGCTGCGCTCCGGTCTGTTCTTCAAGCGCGCCGGCGCCGCCTTCACCAAGCTCGCCGACGACGCCCGTCAATACGCGGCCGGAGTACGCGCGACGCCCTTCGACTTCCCGCCGCCGCGCCTGCCGCAAGGGGCGAGGCAGCGCGCCGCCGGCATGGTCCGGCGGATCGAGACGACGCCGCACGGGCATGGCCTCGCCGGTCGCCTCGCGGAGCTGGTCCTCGGCGCGCAGGAGGTCGATCTCTGGCACATCCGGCCCTTGCGGCTGGCGCGTGCCTGGCGCCGCCCGGAGCGCGAGGTGATCGAGCTCTGCCTGCAGGCGGTCCGCGCCGGATTGCTGGATCTGCAATGGTCGCTCCTGTGCCCGCGCTGCCGGATCGCGAAGGCCAACGTCGGCAGCCTCGATCGGCTGCCGCGGGGCGCCCATTGCAACACCTGCAACATCGACTACGAGCGCGAGTTCAGTCGCAACGTTGAAGCCAGCTTCAGGCCGGCGGCAGCGATCCGGCCGATCGCGGGCGGCGAGTACTGTCTGTTCGGCCCGATGTCGACCCCGCACATCAAGGTCCACGTCACCGTCGCCGCCGGCACGACCCGCGTGCTCGACGCCAGGCTGTCCCACGGCAGCTATCGCCTGCGGACGCTGGAGCCCGGCGGCGAGCTCGACCTGGAGTGGCGGGCGGGCGGTTTCCCGACGGTGATCGTCGAGCCGGACGAGCGCGTGGGCGCAGGGCCGGCGCCGGAGCTCGGTAAGCTCGCTCTCTGCAACCGCGCCGCGCGGCCGCTGACCTTCGTGATCGAGGAGCGCGAGTGGGTGCGGGACGCGCTGAGCGCGGACCGGCTGAGTGCGACGCAGGCGTTTCGCGACCTGTTCTCCGACCAGGTGCTGCGGCCGGGCGACGAGGTGAGCATCGGCAACGTCGCGCTGATGTTCACCGATCTCAAAGGCTCGACCGCCCTGTACGAGGCGATCGGCAGCGCCCGGGCCTACCGCCTGGTGCGCGATCACTTCGCGCTCCTCGCAGCCGTGGTGCGTGAGCACGACGGCAGCGTGGTCAAGACCATCGGCGACGCGGTGATGGCGGCGTTTGCCGACCCGGTCGATGCCGTCGCGGCGGCGCTCACGGTGCAGGCGCGCCTCGACGATTTCAATCGTGGCGACGGCCCGGCGATCACGATCAAGCTGGGCGTGCACTGCGGCCCATGCATCGCGGTCACCTTGAACGATCGCCTGGACTACTTCGGCTCGACCGTGAACCTGGCCGCACGGCTGCAGAGCGAGAGCGTCGGCGGCGACATCGTCCTCTCGGCCGAGGTGTTCGCCGATCCCCGCGTGCGCGAGCTGCTGCGCGGCCAGATGCCGCTCGAGCAGAGCGCCGCGCTCAAAGGCTTTGGGGAACCGGTCTCGTTCTATCGGCTGATCCCGCCGGTCCCGGCGACGGCCGCGGCTCAGAAGATCCCGGCGATCGCCCGGGTGAGCCCTGCCGTGAGCTCCGGTGCGGCGTCCTCGAAATCGAGGTTGACCTGATTGGCCGAGCTCATGACGCGCGTCTGATAGCGCTTCCAGTCATGCACCTCGGTGGCCGACAGGATGCGCCGACCGCCGCTGCCCTGGGCGAGGTCCTGCGACATGCGCTCGGTGACCATGACGCCTTCACCGGCCCGTTCCGAAATCTGGACATCGGTGATGATGCTGTAGGTGACATCCTGGACGAAGGCATCGGCGACCGCGGAGGCGGCCACCCCGGCCACGGCGCCAACGATCATCACCTCGCTCTGGTCACTCGCGGCCCGGCCGATGCCGGCACCGGCGGCACCCCCGACCACGGCGCTGCCGAAGCCCTTGGCGAACGCACCCTCGGCCGCGGTTTTCGAGGTCCGGCCGACCTGCAGGATGTTGGTCTGCAACAGGAAATGCGCGTCCTTCGGGTCATCGACCACGCGATAGCCACGCAGGGCGATCGCGGCACGGACCGCCAGCGCGATGTCCAGATCCGGCCGGTCCGAGCTGTTGCGCACCTCGACCAGCACCGTTCTCTTCTCGGTCGTGACCGGCTCGAGGAAGATCGACTCGGTCATTCTGGTCTGGACGTCGAGCGTGCGCTTGCCGATCGCGGTCGTGGTCGCGGCGCACGCGGACAGAGCCAGCAAGAGTGCCAGTATCAGAGGCGGACGAGGGCGCGAAGCGGTCATCACGTCGATCCTACAGAGCCGACGTCAGATGATGACCTCCTGCCTCGCACAATCGAAGGGGTGCCGCTTGGCGCGCACCCCCTTGCTCATGGTCTTTGGCCGGCGCTCGTATCGGCGCCTGGCTCGAAGCCCTACAGGGCTTTTTGCAGCTCCGCCGCGACCTCGTCCCAGTTGACCAGATGATTCAGGAACGCCGCGACGTATTCCGGACGCCGATTCTCGTAGTCGAGGTAATAGGCATGCTCCCATACGTCGATGCCGAGCAAGGGGGTCATGCCGTCCACCAGCGGATTGGCGCCGTTCGGGGTCTTGAGCACCTTGAGGGTGTCGCCGTCGAGCGCGAGCCAGCCCCAGCCGCTGCCGAACTGGGTCACCGCCGCCGTCTTGAACTGCTCCTTGAAGCCTTCGAAGCTGCCGAACGCGTCGTCGATGCGCTTGGCCAGCTCGTCGCCGGGCGTGCCGCCGCCGCCCTTCTTCATGATCCGCCAGAACAGGTTGTGGTTCCAGGCCTGGCCGGCGTTGTTGAAGATCCCGGCCTTGGCCGGATCCTTGGCCGACGCCTGCACGATCTCCTCGAGCGACGCATTCTTGAGATCGGTGTCCTCGATCAGGTTGTTGAGGTTGGTGACGTAGGTCTGGTGATGCTTGTCGTGGTGCAGATGCAGGGTCCGCGACGACATGTAGGGTTCCAACGCTTCGTAGGGGTAGGGCAGGTCGGGCAGTTCGAAAGCCATGGTTCCTCGCCTCGCGCTGTCGTGATGCCATCACGCGTTCCGGATGCCCCGCTAGATAGTCGATCGCCGAGGGAAAGCAAACCCTGCGTGCCGATCGAACTCACCGATTCGACTGCCGGCGCCGACGACGATTGCGATTGTTGCAGCGCACCACGTGGCACCTAAAGTGGTGGCGGTGCGGCGATCACGGCGAACCTTCAGCGGAGCAAGGCGATCATGGCCAATTTTCCAGGCGCCAACCTCACCGGCAGATCCGCGATCGTGACCGGCTCGACCAGCGGCATCGGCCTCGGCATCGCGAGCGCGCTCGCGCAGGCCGGCGCCAGCGTGACCCTGAACGGTTTCGGCGATCCGCAAGAGATCGAGCGGATCCGCGCCGATCTGGCCGAGCGGACCGACGTCACCGTGCGCTACTCCGGCGCCGACATGAGCAAAGGCGACGAGGTGGGCGCGCTGGTGCGCGAGGCCGAGGCGGCGCACGGCGCGGTCGACATCCTGGTCAACAATGCCGGCATCCAGTTCGTGGCGCCGATCGAGGAGTTCCCCGCGGCCAAGTGGGAGGCGATCCTGGCGATCAATCTGTCGCACGCCTACTACGCGATCCATGCCGCGCTGCCCTTGATGCGCCATCGCGGCTTCGGCCGGATCATCAATCTCGCCTCGGCCCACGGCCTGGTCGCCTCGCCCTACAAGGCGGCCTACGTCGCGGCCAAGCACGGGATGGTCGGGCTGACCAAGGTCGTGGCGCTCGAGACCGCCGAGGCGAACATCACCTGCAACGCGATCTGCCCGGGCTTCGTGCGCACGCCTCTGGTCGAGGGCCAGATCGACGAGCAGGCCAAGGCGCACGGCCTGCCCCGCGAGCGCGTGATCAAGGAGGTGATTCTGGAATCGCAGCCGAGCAAGCGCTTCGTCGAGGTCGAAGAGCTCGCTGCGCTCGCCGTGTTCCTGTGCTCCGATGCCGCCCGCTCGATCACCGGGGCGGCGCTGCCGGTCGACGGTGCCTGGACCGCGCGATGAGCGCGGACGGCGCGAGCACCCCGACCAGGCGGATCAACCTCGCGCTGCAAGGCGGCGGTGCCCACGGCGCCTTCACCTGGGGTGTGCTCGACCGCCTGCTCGAGGACCCGCGGATCGAGATCGAGGGCATCTGCGGGACCAGCGCCGGCGCCATGAACGCCGTGGCGCTGGCGCATGGGATGGCCGAGGGCGGCGCCGCGGGCGCGCGCCAGACGCTCGATGCCTTCTGGCTCGGCGTGGCCGAAGCCGGCCGCTTCAGTCCCGTCCGGCGGAGCCCGATCGATCGCCTGCTCGGCACCTGGAGGCTCGACCACTCGCCGAGCTACGTAATCTTCGACTATGTCACCCGCATGCTGTCCCCTTACCAGACCAATCCCCACAATTACAATCCTTTGGAGCAGGTTCTGGAGGAGGTGGTCGATTTCGACGTGGTCCGCCGCTGCACCGCGATCAAGCTGTTCATCTGCGCCACCAACGTCCGCACGGGTAAGATCAAGGTGTTCGGCAGAGAGGAGGTCTGTCGCGAGGCGATCCTCGCCTCGGCATGCCTGCCGTTTCTTTTCCAGGCCGTGGAATACGACGGCGAGCATTATTGGGACGGCGGCTACATGGGCAATCCCGCGATCTTCCCACTGATCTATCGCTGTGAGGCGCCCGACGTGATGATCGTGCAGATCAATCCGCTGTATCGGGAGGCGATCCCCGATACGGCGCGCGAGATCATGGATCGGGTCAACGAGATCAGCTTCAACTCCAGCCTGATGCGCGAGATGCGGGCGATCGCTTTCGTTGGCCGGCTGATCGAGGAGGGCAAGCTCGATCGCCGCCATTACAAGCGGATGAATATCCATCTGCTCGAGGCCGATGAGCAGTTGAAGCCGCTGGGGGTGTCGAGCAAGCTGAATGCCGAGCTGGCCTTCCTGGAGCATCTGAAGGCGATCGGCCGTGAGGCCTGCGAGCGCTGGCTTGCCCGCAACTTCGATCAAATCGGCGTCAGCTCGACGGTGGATCTGGTAGAGACTTACCTTTGAGCGAACGATTTTTGACGGGGGCGAGGTCTCGTCGATCAGGAGGTCGGAGCATGACCACCGAGCTCGCCGTCAAGGACGGGCGCTTCGGTCCGCTGCTCGGTCGCGCGCGGCGTTTCGTGTTCGGCCCGCCGCTGCCGGCACGGCTGCCGGAGCGGGTGCAGACGACCATCAGGCAGGAGCAGGATCAGACCGAGATCCTGGTCAGCCTGCTCCAGCTGCTGGCGGTTGCGAGCTTCGCCGCGCTCTACACCCTCACGCCCAAGGCGTTCGACCCGCAGACGGTGCCGTTCGAGCCGGTGCCGGTGACGCTCGCCGTGTACACCGCCTTCACCCTCGTCCGGCTCTGGCTCGCCTGGCAGCGCCGCCTGCAAGCCTGGTTCCTCGCGCTCTCCGTCGTGGTCGACATCTCGGTGCTGATGGTCACCATCTGGAGCTTTCATCTGCAATACCAGGAGCCGCCGCCGCTCTATCTCAAGGCGCCGACCATGCTCTACGCCTTCATCCTGATCGCTCTCCGCACGCTGCGCTTCGAGCCGTGGCTGGTGCTGCTCGCCGGGATCACCGCCGCGGCCGGCTGGCTGCTGCTCGTAGCCTATGCGGTCTTCGGCGCGGGCGGCGCCGGGATCACCCACGATTTCGCGACCTACGCGATGTCCTATGAGGTCCTGCTCGGGGCCGAGGTCGACAAGGTCGTGTCCTTGCTGATGGTCACGCTGATCCTCACGCTCGGCCTCGTGCGTGCGCGCAAGCTGCTGTTTCGGGCGGTCACGGATCACGTCGCGGCGACCGAGCTGTCGCGGTTCTTCGCCCCCGAGGTGGCAGGGCG
Source organism: Geminicoccaceae bacterium (assembly GCA_050729115.1). Lineage (GTDB taxonomy): Bacteria > Pseudomonadota > Alphaproteobacteria > Geminicoccales > Geminicoccaceae > JBKPNX01. The sequence goes on from JBOHKK010000021.1 coordinate 30,220, forward strand.
GATCCGGGACAGCGACATGGCCCTCGAGCCGGGCCAGGCCGAGCTGCGGACCGCGGCGATCGTGATGGTCGACATGCGCGGCTTCACGCCGCTCACTCACAAGCTCGCGCCCCGCGACGTCATGGTGCTGCTATCGGAGTATCAGTCGCGGGTGGTCGCCGCGATGACCGGGCACGGCGGCAGCATCGACAAGTTCATGGGCGACGGCATTCTGGCGAGCTTCGGCGCCACCCGACCGAGCGTCAGCTTTGCCGCCGACGCGCTGCGCGCCGTCGATGCCCTGCTGGCGAGCACCGCCGCGTGGGCCGAGGAGCGGGCCGCGCGTGGTCTGCCCGGCCCCACGGTCGGGGG
>JBOHKK010000022.1:0-30013 GCA_050729115.1 Geminicoccaceae bacterium
GGTCGGGCCGCCGACCAGGAGCGCCGTGAGCGGCCGCGGCAGATCGGCGCAGCGCGCGCGCCAGGCCGCCGCGGCGGCCGCGATCGTCGCCTCGTCGACCCGCATCAGCGGGAGATTCAGACGCAGGACGTTGGCGCGGCGCGGCAGCTGGAACTGCGGCGGCGCGATCACCAGATCAAACCGGTCGAGCCAGCGCTTGGGACGCCCGATCACCACCAGTCTGGCCCGGCCCTGGGCCTGCTCCTTGACCCACAGGGCGGCCATCGACGGGCGCCGGCCGACGGTCAGGACGAGGTCGGGCCAGGGCGGCTCGAGGGGATCGGATCGCGCCTGATCGACATGATGGAGTGAGCTGCGAAAGCGCGGTTTTCCGATGACATAGGGCGCCCGGAAGGTTAGTTGCTTGATGGCGTACGGCCAGTTGAGGGCGTCGGCGACGATCCGGACCTGGGCGTTGTCGCCGGCCTTGTCGCCAAGGATCAGCCAGATGCGCCAAGGCGCCTCGTCGACCGGCCGTCCCGGCGCTGCGCCCTTGTCCGGGCGCGGCGTCGCCCGGGTCGCATCACCGGCGAGGGCAGAAAGGGCCTCGGTGGTCATCGCGTGGTTCGCACTTGGGGTCCGCCGCCACAGCTGCCTGGAGAGAGCAAAGATCCACACCAAGCATACGAGAGACGACCGGACAGTGCTACGCTGCATGCTCCACCACACCTCGCCGCACCCACCGCCCGGGCCCACGCAGGGTCGCGGGGCCGGGCGCGCCGAGCGGGCGGACTCCGCATCCCGGTGCTGAGCGTCATCAACCGCTACCTCCTGCGGCAGATCCTCGCCACCGGCCTGGTGATGACCGGGATCGGCCTGACCGTGCTGCTGCTCGAGCGCATCCTCTACCTGTTCAGCCTGGTGGCCAATCCCAACAACGCGCTCGCCTACGTCGGCCAGATGCTGCTGCTGCTGACGCCGAACTACCTGAGCATCGCGCTGCCGGCGGCGTTCTTCTTCGGGGTCCTGCTCACCTTCGGGCGACTGAAGCAGGACGGGGAGTTCGTCGTGCTCATGGCCGCCGGCTGCGGGCTCGGGCGCCTGCTTGCGCCGGTGCTCGGCCTGGCCGCGATCATGACCATCGTCGCCGCCCTGATCCTCGGCTTCATCAACCCCCATGCCCACTATGCCTACCGGGCGCTCAAGCACACCGTCGCGCAGGCGTCGCTGTCGGCGGCGGTGCTCGAGGGCACCTTCATCCAGGCCAACGGCCTGACCTTCTTCGCCGAGCGCTCGGCGGTCGGCCGGGGCGGGCTCGAGCTCGAGCAGGTCTTCGTCCACCAGACAGGCGAGGACGGCGAGACCATCGTCGTCACCGGCCGCAATGGCAGGCTCGCCCGCAGCGCCGAGGATGGCCGGCCGGTCCTGGTCCTGGAGAAGGGGGTGCGCGCCGAGATCGCGCCCGACGGCGCGGGCGCCGATGCGCTGTCCTTCAGCGATCTCAGCTGGCCGGTGGAGACGGAGATCGAGGGTTTCCGGGCGCGCGGCCGCGATCAGAAGGAGCTCACGCTGCTCGAGCTGTGGGAGGCGCGCCGGCACGCCACGCCCGAATCCAAGCCGAGCGCGGCCGAGATCGCCGCCGAGCTGCACATCCGCCTGGTGCTGATCGCCTCGGTGCCGCTGCTGCCGCTGCTGGCGGCGCCGCTGGCGCTCGCCGGGCCGATCCGCAGTCGCCGCGGCGGCATCCTCGTCGGCCTGCTGATCCTCATCGTCTACTACCAAGCCCTGAACTTCGGCGATGCCATGGCCAAGCGCGACCTGCTGGCGCCGCAGTTCGGGCTGTGGCTGCCGTTCGCGCTGTTCCTGACCGGGACCGGGTATCTGCTGCTCCGCGCGCTCCGCGGCCAACGCCCCGTGACGATCTTCGGACGCCGGCCGCAACCGTCGGCGCGAGCCACGACATGAGGTCGATCATCAACCGCTACGTGGCCCGTCTCCTGCTGGGCCGGTTTGCCCTGGTGCTGCTCGGCCTGGCGGCATTCATGCTGCTCCTCGAGTTCCTTGCCGACAGCGATCAGGTGATCGCGGCGAGCGATGCTGCGCTCCGGGCTCTTGCGCTCTACATGGTTCTGCGCCTGCCGGACATCCTGGCCGAGCTGATCCCGGTGGCGGCTTTGCTTGCCGGCCTCCTGAGCTTTGCCGAGCTGGCCCGTCACAGCGAGCTGACCGCCATCTATGCCGGCGGCCTGTCCAAGGTCCGGCTTGCCGTCGCGGTCCTGCCGGTGGCGGTCCTGATCGGCGCGTTCCAGCTCCTGATCGAGGACCAGGCCCGACCGGCCGCGATGAGGGAGCTCCGGACCTGGGGCGTGGGTGACTACGACACGGGCGACGAGCCCGCGGCGACCTGGTTGCGCCGCGGCTCTGAGATCCTTCGGATCCAGAAGATCGACCCCGGCCAGGCCGAGCTGCGGGGCGTGACCATCTTCCAGCGCGACCAGGAGGGCAATCTGATCGCCAAGATCGAAGCGGCGCGCGCCGTGGCCGAGGGCGAGGGCTGGATGCTCCACGACGTGGCCCGCTCCAGGGTCGGGTCAGCGGCGGTCGAGACCGCCCCGCGCCTGCCGTGGTCGGGCGACCTCGCGCCCGGCGACCTCGATGTCCTGATCACCAATCCGCCGGATATGCCGCTCCTCGATCTGCTGCGCGTCGTCCGACACCCGGAGCTCGGCAGTCAGCCGGCGTATCGTTACGAGACGTGGCTGCACGAGCGCGTTGCCGCGCCGCTCACCACGGCCATGCTGCTGTTCTTGACCGTGGCGCTGGCGCGACCGCCCCATGGCCGCGCCACCCAGACCGCCCTGATCGCGATCGGTATCGGCGGCGGGTTCCTGCTGTGGACCTTCGACGGCCTGGTCTCGAACTTCGGCGATCTCGGCCTGGTCCCGCCGATGCTGGCGGCTTGGGCGCCGGTGGCCGTGATCGCCGCGACCGTCGCCTCGATCGTCCTGCACGACCATGGTTCCAGAAGGGCGTCTCGGACCGCGGACCGCGGCGACGGACCGCGGCCCGCCCACGCGGCCGACGCCCGCTGACGCCAAGCTCGAAGGCGCGACTTTTCCGGTCACCTTGGTATCCGCACCGCGGCTTCGCGTCTCGCGCGCCGGATCGAAAGGGGTCCGCTCGTCGCGCCACGAACGCTGGGCACTCGGGCATGACGCGCAAGATCGACACGCCACTCTTGAAGTGCGCTACGAATTGAGATTGATGTAGCTTCGCGTCGGATCAGCTTCCGATTGGATTCGGGGCGATTGCGGAGTGCCGTGAACGCGGTCGATTCGGCGGTCGGGGAGAGTGGCGTGGGCCGCATTGCAACGGGTGTCCCTGGTGAGACGGATTCTGAGCTTCAAGAGCCTCTGGCTGGTGGCAGTAGCGTTGTCCATCGCCGGCATGGCGTGGTTCGCAGCGGGCGACCTACTGCCGCTGAACGATCAGGCGCGGCGGACCACGGTCGCTCTCGACGCCTCCTGCGACTACGCACTCGAGCAACGGGCGACGGAGGCTTGGCTGGCCGATGCCTTCGACCTGGCGCGAGTGCCGGGCGACGGAGCGGTCCCGCCGCTCGAGCGAATGCTCGCCGATGATCGCGACGTATTCGTCCCCGCCTATCCCACGGGCTCGTACCAGGATCAGATCGACGCCATCCGCGCGGGTACCATGATAGTCCGGCCGCAAGAGCCGGGGCAGCCGCTCGAGAACATCGACTGGTCCGCCGCCGACCTCGGGCGCTACTACGCGACCCAGCTGCATGGGTGGACCGGGCTCGTTCAGTTGCTCGGCAGCCGGGAACGCCTGTCCGCAGACGTGGAGGACGCGATCGCTTCCGTGATCCGCGACTGGTTCCGCTGCAACGGTGTCCCGCCCGGCGTCAGCACCCGCGCCTGGTTTGAAGGGACCATCGTCAAGCGCCTCTCCGCCATTCTCCTGGCGATCGACTATTACCGCGCCCATGGCGGGCTCGGCGACCTGCGCTTCATCGACCTGCTCTACCTGGCGGCGACCAACAAGGACGAGCTTCTCGTCGCCAATTACTCTTACCGCAATCATGGTCTTCGCCAGGACATCATGCTGATGTCCTTCATCGGCAACCTGCCCTACATCGCGGACCGTCGGGAAGTGAGGCAGCTTGCCGAGCGCAGGCTGAACAAAATCGCCAAGAAGCTGTTCTCCGACGAAGGCATCTGGAAGGAGCACGCGCCGGGCTACGTTTACTATGCCCTGCGCCTGTTGACCGATCTCGACCGGGTCGCGGCAGATACCGGTCTGAGCGGCGAGCTGCCCATTCTGGAGAAGGCCACGTCTACCGCGGCGTATCTCCGCCAGATCCTGACGCCGGAGGGGGACCTGCCACCCATCGGTATGTCGGGTGCGTCCGGAAGGCGGCGCTCCGTAAAACCACAGGTCGCAGAATACTGGGGCATCGAGGAGGCGAACCAGTCCTATCTCGCGGACCGCAGCGTGGTTTTCGAGGATTACGGGCAGGCAATCTACAGCTCGTCGAGGGGCGGGCAGCTGTACCTGCTCTTCCAAGCTGTCCAGAATCTGCCGGCGGCCAAGCGAAACGCCGACGAGCTTTCCTTCATCGTCCACAACTACGGCCGCTGGTGGCTGGTCGACAGCGGCCACTACACGAACGAGCGCACGCCTGTCCGCGAGTTCCTCGTTTCGGCCCGGGCCCACAACACCTACATCCGCGGTGAGCAAGGCCTTGGCGCGAATGAGCAGGAAGAACTCGACGTGGCCCTGACCGGCTTCTCCGACGAGAACGGGGTGTGGCAAGTGAGCGGCCGTTCCGACCGGTTCCTCGACGGCGCGGCCTTCGAGCGCACGATCGCCATCGACAAGTCCGCCGGAACGATCAGCGTTCGCGACAGCTTCAACGAGCCGTCGGGCGCCGCGCAGACCTGGCGGGGCTTTTTGCATCTCGCGCCGGATCTGGAGGTGACATTGGAGGGAAGCTCGTTGATCGCGACCGACCCGGCATCCGGCCGCGCGATGCGGATCGCGCTCGAAGGTGCTGCGAATCTGCGGGTCGTCGCGGGCCAGGACGACCCGCTGCAAGGCTGGGTCGTGCAAGACGATCAGCTTCTCGAGGCGCCGGTGCTGGAATTCGAGACCAGCGGTGCCGAGGAGGTCGCGATGGCGATCGCCTGGCGCTGACCCTCGGCGATGCCTCGAAGGTCGGGCGCGGCGTGGCCGCGCATCAGCCGCCGCGCATGGCCGGCGCGCGGCGAATGGCTGATTCAAATGGCAGCGGCTGCCATGGCATCCGGGTCGAGCGTCTGGAACATCTCGCCGCGGATCGCCCGCTGAGGCCTCAAAGCCCGTGTCGTCATTGACAGCATCCAAGTCGTCGACTACATGACGTTCGTCATGGCTTGCGAGGCGCGGAATGGGCGTCCTGACCGTCAGGGCACTGGATGATGCTCTGATCAAGGAGCTGCGAATTCGGGCCGCGCGCCATGGCCGCTCGGCGGAGGCGGAGCATCGCCTGATCCTGGAGGAGGCGCTCAGGCCGCGGCGCAAGTCCTTCAAGAGCATCGCCAGACGACGGCGCCAGAGCCTCGAGGGGCGGGATTTCTCCGACTCGACGGCCATCATTCGCCGGTTCCGCGACGAGGCTCCCGCTTGACCCCGACCCTGATCGTCGACGCCAGCGTCGCGCTGAAATGGGTACTGCCCGAAGAAGACAGCGGGCTGGCCGAGGGCATGCTGGATCGAGGTGCGATGCTGCGTGCGCCGGCGTTCATCTTCGTCGAGTTGGCGAATGCGCTTTGGTTCCAGATGCGTGCCGGCAAGCTGAACGCGGCGGAGGCCGCCGGCTGCATGCGTGATCTACGCGAGTCGCCGCTCGAGCTTTGGGACGGCGAGGAGCCGCTGCCGTCCGCGTTGGAATGGGCGCGCCGGCTCGACCACGCGGTCTACGACTGCGCGTATCTCGCGCTCGCCCTGCACCTCGACGGCACGTACGTCACCGCCGACCGCCGGTTCTGGCAGAAGGCCGGGACCCGGGACGATCTGCGCGATCGAATCGTGCTGCTGGCCGACCTGCGCTGATGGCCATTCCGGCTGGTTCTCGGCGCCAATCTGAAACGCGTCGCTCGCAGCGTTCGATCGTCGCTCAAGACTTGAAGGCCTCGATCCAGAGCATGCGATGACCGAGATGGCCGCCGGCGAAGGCTTGGTTGAAGCGACGGTCGGCGGTCACCAGCGGGCACTCCTCGCGCTCCGCAAGCGCAAGATACAGGCAGTCGTAGACGCTGTGTCCGGCCGCTGACGCGATCGCGAACGCGGCGGGCGGGAGCGGCATCAGCGCGAACGTCTCGATCGCGACGCGGCGGAAGCTCTCGAGGATGCCCGCGGCAGAGGTGCCATCCACCTCTCGTCGCAACTGCTTCTTCCAGAGCGCGTTCGCGACCTCGGCGCCGAGCAGCTCAGGAGCCAGGAAGACGCGATCGCTCGCCGCCAGCCGCAACGCCGCCTCGGCCAGCGCCTCCGGCAGGAACCACTTGACCACGACGCTGGCGTCGACCACCAGGCGGTTCACCGGTCCCGATCCTCCCGGATCAGATCGGCGCTGTCGGACATCGGGCGACCACGAAACTTTTCCTGCCAGGCTCGAAATACCTCGAGCGCCTCTTCCTTGGCGTAGCGCGGGGCAGCGGCCTCCAAAATGGCCCGAGCCTCGGCCTGCAGCGAGCGCTGATTGCGCCGCGCCCGCTCCTTGAGCCGCGCCATCACCTGATCGTCAAGATCGCGCACCAGCAGCTGTGCCATGTCGCCACCTCGCTCTTTCGAATGAGCATAACGATAGCAGCCGAGATGGCCGGCCGATCGCCATTCGTTGCATTACGTATATCATTGCGACAGCGCAAGGGGAACGGGTAATGGCGGGGTTGATCATGCGACCTGGTCCTCACGCGGCGAAGCGGCCGAAGTTCCAGTCCTTGCCGGGGGCGGCGGCGAACAGGGACTTGGTGTAGTCGTCCTTGGGATGGGCGAAGATCTCGCCGGCCGGGCCGCATTCCACCACCCGGCCCCGGTGCATCACCGCGACGGTGTCGCACACCTGGGCGGCGACCCGCAGGTCGTGGGTGATGAACAGCATCGCGAGGTCGAGGCGCCGGCGGATGTCGTCGAGCAGCTCGAGGACCTGCGCCTGCACCGAGACGTCGAGCGCGGAGACCGCCTCGTCGGCGATCAGCAGCTCCGGCTCCATGGCCAGCGCCCGGGCGATGCAGATCCGCTGCCGCTGACCGCCCGAGAACTGGTGCGGATAACGGCCGAGCGCGTCCGGGTCGAGGTTGACCAGCGCCATCAACGAGCGGGCGCGGCGGTGCGCGTCGGCGCGCCCGAGGCCGTAGTTCATCGGCCCTTCGACGATCGCGGCGCCCACGGTGCGGCGCGGATTGAGGGAGCGGTATGGGTCCTGGAATACGATCTGGACGCGGCGGCGATGCGGGCGCAGCCGGCGCGCCTTGAGGCGGCCGATCTCCTCGGCCTCCAGCCAGATCTCGCCCGCGGTGGGGTCGATCAGCCGGGCGATGCAGCGGGCGACGGTGGTCTTGCCGGACCCGGACTCGCCGACGATGCCGAGCGTCTCGCCGCGCCGCACCTCGAGGCTCACCCGATCGGCCGCGCGCACCTCGCGCCTCTGCAACCAGCCGCCGCCGTAGACCTTGGTGAGGTCGACGGTGCGCAGCACGGGCTTCGGCGCCTTGGCGGCCTCGCGATGCCGCGGCGCCAGGCTCGGCACCGAGCCGATCAGCATCCGCGTGTAGGGATGCCGCGGCCGCGAGAGCACCTGCTCGGTCGCGCCCGACTCGACCACCTTGCCCCATTGCATCACCGCGACCCGATCCGCGATCTCGGCGACCACGCCGAAGTCGTGGGTGATGAACAGGACCGCGGTACCGTGCTCGCGCTGGATGTCCTTGATCAGCTGCAGGATCTGCGCCTGGGTGGTGACGTCGAGCGCGGTGGTCGGCTCGTCGGCGATCAGCAGCGCCGGCTCCAGGACCAGCGCGATCGCGATCATGATGCGCTGGCGCTGGCCGCCCGAGAGCTGATGCGGGTAAGCGTGCAGCAACAGCTCCGGATCGGGCAGGCGCACGTCGCGCATGATCGCGAGAATCCGCTCGGTCCGGGCGGCGGGCGCCAGGTCGGTGTGGGCGCGCAGCACCTCCTGGATCTGCTCGCCGCAGCTCATGACCGGATTGAGCGCGGTCATCGGCTCCTGGAAGATCATCGACATGCGCGTGCAGCGCAGATCGCGCAGGCGGTGCTCGCTGGCCTCAAGCACGTCCTCGCCCTCGAGCAGGATCTGCCCGGCGACCGGCTCGAGCTGGCCCTTGGGCAAGAGGCCCATGATGCTGTGCGCGGTGACCGACTTGCCCGAGCCCGACTCGCCGACCAGGCAGAGGATCTCGCGCGGGCGGACGGCGAGGCTGACGTCCTCGACCGCGTAGCGCCGATCCGCGCCCTTCGGCAGCGCGACGGAGAGGCCCCGGATCGCCAGAACGGCGCCCTCCGAGGATGGGGACGGCTGCGCCTCGCTCACCGGTTCCGCCCGCTCACTTGGGCACCGACCCAGGCCGTCGGGTCCGGCCGAGCGATTCGCTTCCACCATGGGGCGCGAGCCAACGCCAAGCAAATCATCAAGCCCGAGGTCGTCAGGGGCTCGTTGACCTTTGCTTGACACGATCGCGCAGCGCGGCAAGCGCCGGCCCGGCCACGCTCAGGGCGGCGGCGGATCCCCACCACATCACGGTCCGCGCCATGAGAGGCGGTCGTGACAGAAGCGTTCACGGCATCCATCCTCAACGCAATCGCCCTCGGAATCGCCACCAGGGTAAGCGGGTCAAACGGGGCCAGGGTTCGGGGCCAGACCCCGTTTCCCCGCAGGTTTCTCCTAAACGGGGCCAGACCCCGTTTCTCCGTTTCTCAGACCCCATCGAGGTCGTTGAGGGTTCGTTAACCTTTGGTTGACACGATCGCGGATGGTGGAAAGCGCCCTCCCGGTTACGATCAGGGCGGCGGCGGATTCCCACCATGGCATGCGCCGCACCATGGGATGCGGTCGTCACAAACGCGCTAACCGCATTCATCTTCAATGGAATCACGCGTCCGAGCCGCCACACTAGAGCCGCTTGGCCATGCGCGGATCGAGGGTGTCGCGCAGGCCGTCGCCCAGCATGTTCACCGCGAGCACGGTGAGCGCGAGCAGGAGGCCGGGAAACAGGATGTTGTGCGGGTACACCCGGAACAGCACCCGCCCCTCGGCCATGATGTTGCCCCAGGTCGGGATGTCGGTCGGGATGCCGACGCCGAGAAACGACAGAATCGCCTCGACCAGGATCGCGGAGGCCGCGACGTAGGTGCCCTGGACGATCAGCGGCGCGATGGTGTTGGGCAGGACGTGGCGGTAGAGGATCTTCACGAGCGGCGTGCCGACCGCGACCGCGGCCTCGACATAGGGCTCCTCGCGCACCGAGAGCACGATCGCGCGCACCAGGCGGACCACGCGCGGGATCTCCGGGATGGTGATCGCCAGGATCACGGTGATCAGCCCCGCCCCCCAGAGCGCCACCAGAGCGAGCGCCAGCAGGATGCCCGGGATCGCCATCAGGCCGTCCATGACGCGCATGACCACCGCGTCGACCCAGCGGGTGTAGCCGGCGACCAGGCCGATCACGAGGCCGATCGCGATGCTGAGCACGGCGACGGCGCAGCCGACGATCAGCGACACCTGGGTGCCGTAGATCACGCGGCTGTACAGGTCGCGGCCGAGGGTGTCGGTGCCCATCCAGTGGGTGAACTCGGTCTCGTTGCCCGCCTGATCGACGATCGTGTGGGTCTCGAGCGGCAGCTTGTTGCGATACGCGGGGTCGAGGAACGCCGGGTCGATGGTGCCGAGCCAGGGGGCGAGCACGGCGATCGCCAGCATCAAGAGCAGGATCGCGGCGCCGACCAGCACGCTCGGATTGGCCGCGAGCTGCCTTGCGGTGCCCGGCCGCCTCGCCTCCGCTGCGGAGATCGCCGCGGCCTCGACCAGCTCCTCGCGGGCGACGCTCAATAGCGGATCCTCGGATCGAACAGGGTGTAGCTGATGTCGATCAGCAGGTTGACCAGCACATAGGCGAAGGAGAACACCAGGATCACGCCCTGAATGGTCGGATAGTCCCGGCCGAGCACGGCGTCGACCGTGAGCCGCCCCAGGCCCGGGATGTTGTAGACGCTCTCGGTGACCACCACGCCGCCGATCAGGAGCGCGATCCCGATGCCGATCACGGTCACGATCGGCACCGCGGCGTTGCGCAAGGCGTGGCGCAGGAGCACGGCACGGTTGGTCAGGCCCTTCGCGTGCGCCGTGCGGATGTAGTCCTCGCCGAGAACGTCCAGCATGCTGGCGCGCGTGATCCGGGCGATCAGCGCGATGTAGATCACGCCCAAGGTGATGCTCGGCAGCACGAGCCGGTGCAGGAACGGCCAGAAGCCGTCGAGGATGCTGCGGTAGCCCTGGACGGGAAACAGATCGAGCCTGATGGCGAACAGGTAGATCAGGAGGTAGCCGAGCACGAACGTCGGCACCGAGAAGCCGACCACCGAGAACGCCATGACCAGACGATCGGCCAAGGTGCCGTGCTTGTAGGCGGCGATCACCCCGAGCGGCACGGCGACGAGCACGGTGACCAGGATGGTCGAGGTGGCGAGCGCCAGGGTCGGCCCGACCCGCTGCCGGATCAGATCGCTGACCTTGGCTTTGAAGAAGAACGACTCGCCGAGATTGCCCTGAAGCAGATTGCCGATCCAGGTCACGAACTGCTCGTGGATCGGCTCGTTAAGGCCCAGGCGTTCGCGGATCTCGGCGATCTGCTGGGTGGTGGCGCTGTCGCCGGCGATGATCGCCGCGGGGTCGCCCGGCGTGAGGCGCAGCATCAGGAACACGAAGATCGCGACCATGGCGAGCACCGGGATGGTGGCGATCAGACGGCGGCACACGAAGGCGAGCATGGTCCGTTTTTGCTCTGGGCTGGATCGGCGCCCAAGGCTAGCACCGGCCGGCCGCCCCGGTCACGGGTAAGATTGCTCCTCGGCCACGCGTGCGCGGTGGACGGAGGACGCCGGGAGCCATCAGGAGCTCGCCCCCGATCCGACCGCCGCCCTACCCCTGATCGGGCTGCCGACGCCCGCTTTCGACCTTTCGTCGGTGGCGGCGGCCGCTCTATACTCGCGGCGGGACAGCGGATGGACGACATCATGGGGACATCGAAGACCACCGCACCGCCAGCGCGCGCCCGGACCCGAGCCGGGACCTATTTTCTCTCCCTCACGGTCGAGAACGTGCGCTGTTTCGGCCCGGCGCAGACGCTCGATCTGTCGGACGGCCATGGGCGCCACGCGCCGTGGACGGTGATCTTGGGCGAGAACGGCCTCGGCAAGACGACGCTTCTGAGCTGCCTTGCTGGGATTGCCGGCACACGACCCGACTCTGCTGGCACGGTTGGTGGTTGGAGAGTAAGCGGGGACTGGAGGGGTCTGATCAGAGGTACCGGGGATGTCGAGGGAGTAGTGAGGGCTGCGATCGTTCGTGCCGACGGATCTCGAGAAGAAGCCGCGCTCAAATTCGACCAACATGTCTACGAGGGGCGCGCCCTCGCGACGATCGACGGACCGATGTCCCTGGTGGTCGATCATTACGGCGCCAGCCGCCGGATGCCCCGACCCGAGGGTTTGGGCGGCAATGATGCACTCGTCGGCATGTCTTTGGATGACGATGTCGCCCTGCGCGATCCCGAGAACTGGCTCTTGACGGCCGACTACAACGCGCGCTTGCGCGGCCCCGATGCCGAGCGTTTTGAGGCTTTCGCGAAGCGCGTCCAGGATGCGTTGATCAATATCCTGCCCGAAGTCGCCGAGATCCGGATTCGATCGGCGGACGAGCCGGGCGGGTCGCCGCGCGTCGAGGCCAGGACCCCGGATGGCTGGGTGCCGCTGCGCCGGCTGGGCTTCGGCTACCAGAGCCAGATCGCCTGGCTCGTCGACTTCGCGAGCCGGATGTTCGAGCGACATCCGGACAGTCCCGATCCGCTCGCGGAGCCGGCGGTCGTGCTGGTCGACGAGATCGACCTGCACATGCATCCGCGCTGGCAGCGCCAGGTCATCGGCCATCTCACGGAGCGTTGCCCCAACACGCAGTTCATCGTTACGGCGCACAGCCCGCTGGTGGTGCAGGCCGCGGCGGGCGCCAATATCGTGCTGTTGCGCCGCGAGGGCGACCACGTGGTGATCGACAACGATCCCGAACTCCAGCGCAACTGGCGGGTCGACCAGATCCTGACCAGCGAGCTGTTCGGTCTGGAGAGTGCACGCCCCCCGCAAATCGAGGCGCCGCTCAAGGAACGCCGCGCCCTGCTCGCCAAGCCGGAGCTGACGAGCCGCGATCGCGGCCGGCTCGCCAGGCTCGAAGTCCAGATCGGTGAGCTCCCGGCCGGCGAGAGCGCCGAGGAGCGACGCGCCATGGAGCTGATCCGACGGATCACCAACAAGCTGCAAGGCGACGCATGATCCGGGTCGCAAAGCCGGAACAGGCGCCGCGCATCCTCCGTGCACGGGGCTTGCTTACGACCGAGGCCAATCAGCAAGCGTTCGAGGGCGGCCAGCGGGAGTTCGACTTCGACAGCTCCCTCTACGGCGCGAAGTCGGTGAAGAACGCTTTGATCAAGGCCCAGCACGGCAAGTGCGCCTTTTGCGAATCCCAGATCCGGCACGTCGATCACGGCGACGTCGAGCACTACCGGCCCAAGGGCGGCTTTCGGCAAACCAGCGCCGATCCGCTCGAGCAGCCGGGTTACTTCTGGCTCGCCTACGTTTGGGAGAACCTGGTTCTCGCCTGTGCCCTGTGCAATCAGAGCTTCAAGAGGAATCTGTTTCCCCTGACCGACCCGACCACACGCGCGCGCAGTCACATCGACCATCTCGCGGCCGAGCAGCCGATGCTGATCCATCCGGCGGACGAGGAACCAGGCGCGCTCGTCGGCTTTCGCGAGGAGATCGCGTTCCCGATCGACGACGATCCGCGGGCGCGCTCGACGATCGAGGTGGTCGGGCTGAACCGCGAGGAGCTGGCCGAGATGCGCTTGGATCACCTGGCGCCTTTCGCGCAGCTTCGCCAGGTGCTGCCCTTGTTGCCGGCGGACAGCGAGGAGGCAGAGGCTATCCGCGACTTGTTTGCGGCGGCGGTTCTTCCGAGGGCTCAGTACTCCAGCATGCTAACGGCGCTCCTGGGCGACGGAGTGCCCGTAGGTCCGGGGTGAGCGAAGCGGAACCCGACGCGCCGGGTGGCTCGGCGACGGCGGGCTCCGCCTGCTGCTCACCGACCTACGGTCGCGCGAGGTCGCGCGGTGGCTCGCCGGGTGGTCACGATCCGTTCTTCTCGATGTTCCAGAAGAACGGCGCCGGCCCTTGCAGCACGCCCGAGAGGTCGTCCCGGAAGGCCAGCGGCTGGTACCACTGGCCGACGTAGCCGTGGGTGCCGACCTCGAGCGCGCGCGCCTGGATCTGGTGCGCGAGCTCGGTCTGCTTCGCGGGATCGGTCTCGCGCGCGAACTGGTCGCGCAGCTGCTCGATCTGCTCGTCGCAGGGCCAGCCGAACCAGGCGGTATCGCACGACGCGTTGAGCCCGGCGGTGCTGATCGGGTTGAGCACGTCGGCCGCCACCCAGTTGGTCAGGAACGCGTTCCAGCCGCCCTCGGCCGGCGGCTCCTTCTTGGCGCGGCGCGAGACCAGGGTCTGCCAGTCCATCGACTGCATGTCGACCGTGAAGCCGCCCCGCTCGAGGAGCTGCTTGGCGACCGGGGCGAGATTCGCGAGCACCTGCAGGTCGGTCGAGTGCATCAGCACCACCGGCGTGCCGTCGTAGCCGGCCTCGGCGAGCAGCCGCTTGGACAGCTCGAAGTCCGATCCCATGAGCACGTCGGCGCCGGCGTCGGTCGCGAACGGCGTGTCGCAGATGAACATGGCCGGGCAGGTCTTGTAGTAATCGGGGTTGCCGACCACCGCCTGGAGAAAATCCTCCTGATTGAGCGCGGCGAGCGCCGCCTGACGGATCTTCTGATTGTCGAACGGCGGATGCAGCCAGTTCATCCGGAACATGTACTGGTTGCCGAGCGGATTGTAGTCGAACAGGACGATGCTCTCGTCCTCCTGGAGGATCGGCAGCAGATCGTGCGGCGGCGTCTCGATGTAGTCGATCTCGCCGCTCAAGAGCGCGTTGACCGCGGTCTGGATGTCGGGGATCCAGAGCCATTCGACCCGATCGACCTTGGCGATCTTGCCGCCCGCCGCCCAGCTCGGCGGCTCGTCGCGCGGCACGTAATCCTCGAACCTGGTGAACACCGCCTTGTTGCCGGGCGCCCACTCGTCCCTCGCGAACACGAACGGCCCCGAGCCGACGTACTCGGAGATCTGCTCGGAGGCCGGCGTCTCGGCGATCCGCTCGGGCATGATGAACGGCACGTTCGAGCTCGGCTTGGCGAGCGACAGCAGCACCAGCCCGTACGGCTCCTTGAGCTGCATCTGGAAGGTCTTGTCGTCGGTCGCCTTCATGCCCTCGACGAAGGACATCAGCAGCTGGCCCATGCTGTCCTTGGCGCCCCAGCGCTCGATCGAGGCGATCGCGTCCTTTGACGTCACCGGCTGACCGTCGTGCCACGAGAGCCCGTCTCGGAGCGTGAAGGTGTAGGTCAGGTTGTCGTCGCTGATCTCATAGGATTCGACCATCTGCGGCTGGACGTTGAGCTCCTCGTCCAGCGCGAACAGGGTGTCGTAGACCAGGTAGCCGTAATTGCGGCTGATGTAGGCCGTGGTCCAGATCGGATCGACGATCTTGAGGTCGGAGTGCATGACCACGCGCAGGGTCGATTCCTGGGCGGCGGCCGAGCCGGCCATGGCGAGCGCCAGACCGCCCGCCACCGCCCCCAGCAGCGTCTTGTTCAAGGTCATCTCGATGCTCCCTTCGTGGCACGGACGATCGAGCGGTCCGCGTCTCGTGACCCACGCGATCGCTGGCCGCAGTGAGCCACATTTCGACAGCCTTGGCCAGTGCCCGAGGGCACGAGCGGGCGGCGCCGCCGTTGTCCTTTCGGCGATCGCGAATATGCTGCGCCCGTCGCCGACCAGGCACCCTCGAGCGGAAGCAGAAAACCATGAACGATGCTGCCCTGCCCCATCTCAAGTTCGGCGTCGGCCAGCCGGTGCCCCGCAAGGAGGACCCGCGCCTGGTGAGCGGGCGCGGCCGCTACGCCGACGACATCGACCTGCCGGGGCAGGCGTTCGCGCGCGTGCTCCGCTCCCATCATCCGCACGGCCGGATCCAGGGGATCGAGGTGCGCCAGGCGCTGGCCGTGCCGGGCGTGCTCGCGGTGTACACCGCGGCCGACCTGGCGCGCGCCGGCTACGGCGCGATGCTGTGCAAGCTGCCGCTCAAGAATGCCGACGGCAGCGCGCTGTTCGCGCCGCCCCGCCCGATCCTGGCAGAGGACCGGGTACGCTACGTCGGCGAGCCGCTCGCGGTGGTGGTCGCCGAGGACGCGCATACCGCGCGCGACGCCGCCGAGCTGGTCGAGGTCGAGATCGAGCCGCTGCCGGCGACCAGCGACCCCGAGGCGGCGGCGGGCGACGATGCGCCGCGCCTGCACGGCGATCACGCCAACCTCTGTCTCGACTGGCGCTTCGGCGACCACGACGCCGCAGCGCGCGCGATCGCCGGCGCCGCCCACGTCGCCCGGGTGAGGGTCGTCAGCAACCGGGTGGTGGTCGCGGCCATGGAGCCGCGCGCCGCGCTGGCCGAATACGACCCCGGGAGCAAGCGGTTCACCTTGCACGTCGGCTGCCAGGGGGTCTTCGGCCTGCGCCGCTCGCTCGCCGAGGATCTGCTCAGGATCGCGCCGGAGCGGCTGCGGGTGCTCGCCCACGACGTCGGCGGCTCGTTCGGCATGAAGGCGGCGGCCTATCCCGAATACGTCGCGATCCTGCATGCGGCTCGCGCGCTGGGCCGGCCGGTCAAGTGGTGCGACGACCGCTCGGACGGCTTCCTGTCCGACCAGCAGGGGCGCGGCACGATCTGCGAGGCCGAGCTGGCCCTCGACGAGGCGGGCAACTTCCTCGCGGTCCGCGTGCGCAACCTCGCCGACATGGGCGCCTGGCTCACCGCGGTCGGGCCGATGATGCCGGCGATCAACATGCAAAAGAACCTGCCGAGCCTGTATCGGACGCCGATCGTCGCGATCACCACCAGGTGCGTGTTCACCAACACGGTGCCGATCGGCCCCTACCGCGGCGCCGGTCGGCCGGAAGCCAACTATGTGATGGAGCGGCTGGTGGACGCCGCGGCGCGCGCGACCGGCCGCGACCCGGCGGCGCTCAGGCGCCAGAACCTGATCCCCAGGAGCGCGATTCCCTACCAGGCCCCCTCGGGACTGGAGTACGACAGCGGCGATTTTGCCGCGGTGCTCGACGCCGGCCTCGAGCGCGCCGACTGGGCGGGCTTCGCGGCGCGCCGGGAGGCCTCCAGGGTCGGGGGCAGGCTGCGCGGCCGCGGCCTCGCCTGCTATCTCGAGGTCACCGCGCCGCCGAACCCGGAAATGGGCGGCATCCGCTTCGAGCCGGACGGTCGGATCAGCATCGTCACCGGCACCCTCGACTATGGCCAGGGCCACGCCTCGGCGTTCGCCCAGGTGCTGGTCGAGCGCCTCGGTCTGCCGTTCGAGCTGATCGATCTGGTCCAGGGCGACAGCGACCAGCTGCTGGTCGGCGGCGGCACCGGCGGCTCGCGCTCGCTGATGGCGAGCGGCAAGGCCCTGGTCGAGGCGGCGGCGGCGGTGATCGAGAAGGGCCGCGCGCTCGCCGGGCATTTTCTGGAAGCCGCGACCGCCGACATCGAGTTCGCCGCCGGCGAGTTCCGCATCGCCGGCACCGATCGCGCGATTCCGCTGCTCGACCTCGCCGCCAGAGTGCGGGCCGCGAACGGGCTCCCGGACGATCTGCCAGAGAGCCTCGATGCCGCACTGATCTCCGACTCGCCGCCGTCGGCCTTCCCGAACGGCTGCCACGTCGCCGAGGTCGAGGTCGATCCCGAGACGGGCGCGGTCCAAATCGACCGCTACACCGCCGTCGACGACTTCGGCACCCTGGTCAATCCGATGCTGGCCGAGGGCCAGGTCCATGGCGGGGTCGCCCAGGGCATCGGTCAGGCGCTTCTGGAGCACGCCGTGTACGACCGCAAGGGCCAGCTGCTCGCCGGCTCGTTCATGGATTACGCCCTGCCCCGCTCCGACACCGTGCCCCCGATCGACGTCGGCTTCCATCCGGTGCCGGCGACGAGCAACCCGCTCGGGGTCAAGGGCTGCGGCGAGGCCGGGGTCACCGGGGCGCTCCCCGCGGTGATGAACGCGGTGCTCGACGCGCTGGCGGCGCGCGGCGTGCGCCATCTGGACATGCCGGCGACGGCCGAGCGGATCTGGCGCGCATTGCAGGCGGCCGAGGATCGATCGCCGGTCGCATCGGAGTGGTCGCGTAGCCCCGCCGTCGAGTAGATTGGCTGCAGGCACCAGGAAAGTCGCGATGAGCCTCGCGGCGATTGCGATTGCCACTTGACGTCGATCGAGCGCCTTGTGAAGCTCTGTCCCGCACAAGGTTTTGAGCCTGGGGCCCGGCGGATCATTGACCAGCACGGGCCCCAACCAGAACTGCATGGGAGGCGACCGACGACCGTGCCCGACTTCGGCCATCATCGACGCGCGGTGCTCAAGGGCGCGATCGCGCTCGGCGCGGGCCTGCCGCTGCTGGAGGCGCGCGCCGCCACGGACGACGACCCGAAGAAGGCGCGTCCCCAGGAGGGCGACCGCTTCGTGTTCTTCTCCGGAGACCGCAAGGGCGAGATCATCAGATCCGACGATCTGCCCTTGGGGGGACCTCAGGTCCTCGCTTACCCCGTGCATCCCGCAACCAGCACCGTCCGGAACGGATCGCGCCTCAACCAGGTGATCCTGATCCGGTTCGAAGAAAGCCAGCTCAGCGATGACACCCGCGCCAATGCCGCAAACGGGGTCATTGCCTACTCGGCGGCTTGCACCCACCAGGCGTGCCCGGTGTCCATGTGGAAAGAGGGAACGCTGTACTGCGCCTGCCACGGCACCCAGTACGATCCCACGGACGCGGCGAAGGTGGTCGACGGACCCGCGCCGCGGCGCCTCGCCATGTTGCCGCTCCGGATCGAGGACGGCGTCGTGGTCGCGGCCGGTCCGTTCACCGGTCGGGTAGGTGCCGCCAAGCGCTAGGGAGGCTCGGAGCTTCGGGTGCAAGGAGCACAATAACGCAACCAAGGAAGGGGAGACGACGATGACATCGAGGACATGGGCGGCGGCCTTGGCGATTGGCCTGCTGCCGGCGGCCGCGGCCGCGTATACCCCGGTGACTCAGGACCGCCTGGAGAATCCGGAGCCCGAGAACTGGTTGCAGCTCCGGGGCAACTACCAGGGGTGGATGTACAGCCCGCTGGACCAGATCAACACCCACAACGTCGACAACCTGACCCCGGTCTGGAGCTACTCGACCGGCGTCGACTCCGGCCACGAGGCGCCGCCGATCGTCAACGACGGCGTCATGTTCGTCGCCGCTCCCTACGACAAGCTCCTCGCCCTCGACGCGGTGACCGGCGAGCTCATCTGGGAGTACCAGCGCGAGCTGCCGGAAGGCTTCGGCGCCCTGCACAACACCAAGCGCGGCATCGCGCTGTACGGCGACAAGGTCTACATGGCGGCGCAGGACGCCGTGGTGCTTGCCTTCGACGCCGCGACCGGCGAGATCGCCTGGGAGAGCCCCCCAGTCGCCGACTGGCAGGAGGGCTACTACATGACCATGGCGCCGCTGATCGTGAACGGCAACGTCATGGTCGGGGTCTCGGGCGGCGAGTTCGGCATCCGCGGCTTCGTCGAAGCCTTCGACGCCGAGAGCGGCGAGTCGGTGTGGAAGACCTACACCATCCCCGGCCCCGGCGAGCCCGGTCACGACACCTGGGAAGGCGACACCTGGCAGCGCGGCGGCGCCTCGATCTGGATGACCGGTACCTACGATCCCGAGAGCAACGTGACCTATTGGGGCACCGGCAACGGCTCGCCCTGGTTCGGCGATCAGCGTCCCGGCGACAACCTCTACACCTCGTCGACGGTCGCGCTCGACCCGGACACCGGCGAGATGAAGGGATATTTCCAGTACCACTGGAACGATTCCTGGGACTGGGACGAGATGAACGCGCCGATCGTGGTCGACTATGAGAAGGACGGCCAGACGGTCAAAGGTCTGATCAAGCCGTCGCGCAACGGCTACCTGTACTGGCTCGAGCGCACGCCTGAAGGCCAGATCAACTTCGTGGACGCGACCAACTACGTCAAGCAGGACGTGTTCGCGAGCATCGATCCCAAGACCGGCCGGCCCACGTACAACGAGGAGCACAAGCCCGGCACCGGCAAGTACGCCGAGTTCTGCCCGTCGCTGTGGGGCGGCAAGGACTGGCCGTACGAGGCCTACAACCCGAACACCGGCCTGGTCTACATCCCGGCCAACGACAACCACTGCGGCTCGCTGGAAGGCAAGGTCCAGGAGTACGTGGCCGGCCAGTGGTGGACCGGCGTCGACATCCCCGACATCGGCTTCACGATCGACCAGGACGCCAAGTCCTACGGCGAGATCCAGGCCTGGAACGTCGACACCGGCGAGCTGGAATGGACCCATCTCTATCCGGTGATGAACTGGGGCTCGATCCTGACCACGGGCGGCGGGCTGGTGTTCAACGGCGGCACCAACGACCGCATGTTCCGCGCGTTCGACGCCAGGACCGGCGAGCAGCTGTGGCAGTTCAAGACCAACTCCGGGATCATGGCGCCGCCGTCGTCCTACGAGGTGGACGGCGTGCAGTACATCGCCGTGCAGTCTGGCTGGGGCGTCGATCCCGCGTTCCAGCAGGGGCTGATCAACGACATCATCGGCACCGACCTGGTGGTGCCGCAGGGCGGCGTGATCTGGGTCTTCGCGCTCAGTCAGTAGCCAGGCTGAAAGCTCCGCGCCGGTGACCGTCGCCCGGCGTCGAGAACGAGGGGGGTCAGCCGCTGCCGGGCGGCTGGCCCCTTGCTCCAGAGCGGACCACGAACCATGACGTTCAAGGAGGTTGCCATGCTTCGCCCATCGCTTGCAGCTGCGGGGTTGGCGGCGCTGCTCGGCATCGCCGCGAGCGGTCCGACCATGGCCGATTCCAGGGTTCCCTTCACCCTCGAGGTCGAGAACGCGACCGCCAAGGTGGGCCAGCCGACCGCCGTAAGGGCGACGATCACCCCACCCGAGGGCATCAGGCTCACGAGCGTCTATCGCCACCGCCTGATCGACCTTTCCGTGTTCGAGGACCACGGCGTCGAGTTCGAGGACGAGGTGGTGATCGGCGCGGTCGAGGACGGCAAGCTCGTGTTCGAGGTCGGCGTCACCCCGACCGAGCCCGGCGAGCATCCGATCAACGGCCTGATGCGCGTGAGCTTCATCAACGGCAACAAGTCCGAATCGAAGTCGATCCCCCTGATCGCCAAGGTGACCGGGACCGAGTGAGGCCGGCCGACCCTTCGGCGACAATCTCCCGGATCGACGACCGCGGCACGCCAGCGGCCCGCGCGCCCGCCACGCTTGCGATCTGGTGGATGCGTCCGATCGAGCTTTGCCGCCACCTGCCGCCTAACGTCGTCCTCGCGGTTGGCGCGGCCGTTGCCGACCCGGTCCACGAGGCCGCGGAGAAATGTCGGTGGCGCCGCGCAGCGCCCCACCGAGGAATTCGAAAGCCCGAGGAATTCGAAAGCCCGAGGAATTCGAAAGCCATGAACGGAGGTCCCCGCTCGAGGTGATTGGCGCCGAAGGGGGAGCGTGCTAGTGCACTGACGCATTCGTTTGATTCCTTGTCATTGCCGGGCTTGACCCGGCAATCCACTCTGGAGCCCGCGCCGGCGTTGCGGGTGGATGCCCGGATCAAGTCCGGGCATGACAAACAAGGGTACGTTCCGTTTGCGTCGCTGCACTAGGTACACAGTCCTGCCATGGAGGTCACGTGTCATCTCGGCGGCGCGGCCACCGGGGCGCTCCGAGGACCTCCCATGTCGCAACGGTCGAAACAGGAAGCTTGCCGGAATCGGTCCGACCTAGGCCGTTGACGGCCTTGGGCCGCTCCCCTAGCTTCGTCGGCACCGCCGTTTTGCCGGACCGGGGCTGGCCGCCAGCGCAGGCGCTGCCACGCACGATGCAAGCATCGGGCCCGACGGGGCACAAGTCAGGGGGAGAGACCGAATGGCCAGCGTTTCCATGACGGTGAACGGCCAGGCGGTGACGCGGGAGGTCGAGCCGCGCACGCTCCTGGTCGAGTTCCTACGCCAGCACCTCGATCTGACCGGCACCCACGTCGGCTGCGACACCAGCCAGTGCGGCGCCTGCGTGGTCCACGTGAATGGCCAGTCGGTGAAGAGCTGCACCATGCTCGCGGTGCAGGCCGAAGGCGCCAAGGTCACCACGATCGAGGGCTTGGCCAAGGACGGCGAGCTGCACCCGATGCAGGCGGCGTTCCGCGAGCACCACGGCCTGCAGTGCGGCTTCTGCACGCCCGGCATGATCATGAGCGCGATCGATCTCGTGCAGCGCAACCCGGATCCCTCGGAGCAGGAGATCCGCGAGTGGCTGGAGGGCAATCTCTGTCGCTGCACCGGCTACCACAACATCGTCAAAGCGATCAGCGCCGCGGCTGCGGACATGAGGAGCTGAGGCCATGGCCACCAACGGAATCGGCGTATCCGTCAGGCGCAAGGAAGACCAGCGGTTCATCACCGGTCGCGGCACCTACACCGACGACATCGACCGGCCGGGCCAGGCCTACGCCTACTTCGTGCGCTCGCCGCATGCGCATGCCAGGATCGGCGGCGTCGACGGGAGCCGGGCCGAGGCGGCGCCCGGCGTGCTCGCGGTGCTGACCGGCGACGACGTCAAGGCCGCCGGCTGGGGCAATCTGATCTGCGGCTGGATGATTCACTCCAAGGACGGCTCGCAGATGAAGGCCGGGCCGCACCCGCTGCTCGCCCAGGGCAAGGTGCGCTACGTCGGCGATCACGTCGCCTGCGTGGTCGGGGAGACCTATCACCAGGCGCGCGATGCGGCCGAGCTGGTCGAGGTGAATTACGAGGAGCTGCCGGCCTGCGTCGCGACCGCCCATGCCCGCGACGACGGCCAGCCCCAGGTCCACGACGACATTGCGCGCAACACCGTGTACGAGTGGGAGCTCGGCGACCAGGCGGCGGTCGATCAGGCGCTCGCGAGCGCGGCTCACGTCACCAGGATCGATCTGGTCAACAACCGCCTGGTGCCGAACGCGATCGAGCCGCGCGCCGCGATCGCCGAGTACGACCGTGGCACCGACGGCTTCACCCTGTACACCACCAGCCAGAACCCGCACGTCGCGCGCCTGGTGATCTCGGCCTTCATCGGCGTCGCGCCGGAGCACAAGCTGCACGTCATCGCGCCGGACGTGGGCGGCGGTTTCGGCTCCAAGATCTACGTCTACGCCGAGGAGTGCATCTGCCTGCTGGCCACAAGGAAGCTCGGCCGGCCGGTGAAGTGGACCGGCGAGCGCACCGAGAGCTTCCTGTCGGACGCCCACGGGCGCGACCACGTGACCCATGCCGAGCTGGCCATGGACGCCGAGGGCAACTTCACCGCGCTCAAGGTGCACACCGTGGCCAACATGGGCGCCTATCTGTCGACCTTCGCGTCGTGCGTCCCGACCTACCTGTACGGCACCCTGCTCGCCGGCCAGTACAAGACGCCGGCGATCTATTGCGAGGTCGACGCGGTCTACACCAACACCACGCCGGTCGATGCCTACCGCGGGGCCGGCCGGCCCGAAGCCACCTTCCTGCTCGAGACGATCGTCGAGACGGCGGCGCGCGAGACCGGCCGCGATCCCGCCGAGCTGCGCCGCAGGAACTTCATCCCCAAGGACGCCTTCCCGTACCAGACCCCGGTCGCGCTGCAGTACGACACCGGCGACTACGAAGCGTCGCTCGACGAAGCGCTGAAGCTCGCCGACTACCAGAGCTTCGCGCAGCGGCGCGCCGCCTCGGAGGCCAGGGGCAGACTGCGCGGCATCGGCCTCTCGTGCTACATCGAGGCCTGCGGCATCGCGCCATCCGCCGTGGTCGGCTCGCTCGGCTGCGGCGTCGGGCTGTGGGAGAGCGCCAAGGTCCGCTTCAGCCATACTGGGATGGTCCAGGTCCTCACCGGCACCCACAGCCATGGTCAGGGGCACGAGACCACGTTCGCGCAGCTGATCGCCGAGAAGCTCGGCGTGCCGATCGAGAACGTCGAGGTGATCCACGGCGACACCGAGAAGACCCCGGTCGGCATGGGCACCTACGGCTCGCGCTCGATCGCGGTCGGCGGCCAGGCGATCGTCAACGCCTGCGCCAAGATCGTCGAGAAGGGCAAGAAGATCGCCGCGCACCTGCTCGAGGCGTCCGAGGGCGACATCGAGTTCAAGGACGGCAGCTTCACGGTCAAGGGCACCGATCGCTCCAAGGCGATCGGGGAGGTGGTGTTCGCCGCCTACGTGCCGCACAACTATCCGGCCGGTCTCGAGCCGGGCATGGAGGAGACGGCGTTCTACGATCCCGCGAATTTCACCTACCCGGCCGGCTGCTACGTCTGCGAGGTCGAGGTCGATCCGGATACCGGCATCGTCGGGATCGACCGCTTCGTCGCGGTTGACGACTTCGGCAAGGTGATCAATCCCATGATCGTCGAGGGCCAGGTCCATGGCGGTCTGGTGCAAGGGATCGGGCAGGCCCTGACCGAAGGCTGCGTGTACGATGACAACGGCCAGCTGATCTCCGCGTCGTACATGGACTACGGCATGCCCAAGGCCGGCGACGTGCCGAGCTTCCAGGTGGCGCTGACCGAGACGCCGTGCACCCATAACACGCTCGGCGTGAAGGGCTGCGGCGAGGCCGGCGCCATCGGCGCGCCGCCGGCGGTCATGAACGCGATCACGGACGCCATCGGCGTGCGCATCTCCATGCCCGCGACCGCGGAGAAGGTGTGGCGCGCGCTGCAGAGCCGGCAGATGCCGCAGGCGGCGGAATAGGGAGGCCAAGCTCATGTACGCATTCGAATACCATCGGCCCGGCACGCTCGCCGACGCGGTCTCCCTGCTCCAGGGTGCGAGCGACGGCCGGCTCCTGGCCGGCGGCCATACCCTGCTGCCGACTCTCAAGCAGCGCCTCGCGCAGCCGTCCGACCTGGTCGACCTCGGCGCGATCACAGAGCTCAGGCGGATCTTCGTCGATCGCGGCAGCCAGCTGGTGATCGGCGCCATGGCCACGCACGCCGAGGTGGCGAGCTCGCAGGACGTGCGCTCGTGGGTCCCGGCGCTCGCCCATCTCGCCGAGCACATCGGCGACGCCCAGGTGCGCAATCGCGGCACCGTCGGCGGCTCGATCGCCAACAACGACCCGGCCGCCGACTATCCGGCCGCCGTCGTCGGGCTGAACGCCACGGTGCACACCAACAGGCGCGAGATCGGCGCCGACGACTTCTTCACCGGCATGTTCGAGACCGCGCTCGCGGACGACGAGATCATCACCGAGGTGCGCTTCCCGAAGCCGGACCGGGCGGGCTACGCCAAGTTTCCGAACCCGGCCAGCCGCTACGCCATCGTCGGCGTGATGGTCGCCCAGAGCGGCGGCCAGACGCGGGTCGCGGTGACCGGCGCCGGTCCCTGCGTGTACCGGCTCGGCGAGTTCGAGCAGGCGCTCGCGAGCAACTTCGCGGCCGACGCCATCGAGAACCTCAGCGTCAGCCCGGACGGCCTGAACAGCGACATCCACGCCAGCGCCGAGTACCGCGCCCACCTGGTCAAGGTCATGGCCAAACGCGCGCTCGCCGCGGCGAGCTGACGCCGCAGCAGCGTCCGACATCCGAGGGGAGCCGTATGGCTCCCCTTTGCGTGCGCGGGCGGAGCCGTCAGGTCCTATGGTATGATGCCGGGCGCAAGCTGCTCTGCCGCCAGATCTACTGCCCCCGTCCAGGCTCGTCGTTGACCGCTTCGCCAAGAAAGATGGCTGGATCGATCAAGTGCGCGGCGTCTTCGGGCCGTCCCCCAAACAACTTTCGATAGTCCGTCTCGCCCAGAATCGCTTCATAGCGGCGCGCCACATCGACCAACAATGCGTTCATTCGCGTCAAATAGGCCCGAGGAGGAAGGCGTTTGGACTCGAGGTCATGAATCAATGCCTGCTGTCGGCCACGGAAGGATCTCTCCAGGGCCATCAGCTCACGGCGCTTGTCGGGTTCGTAGTCCGGGCCGAGAGCCTCATCGATCATGATCTCGAATTCTTGGATCCTGAGCTGTGGATCACCGTCGTCCGGCGACCCTCCAGCTCGAACGGTGTCGATCGCATCGTACAAGGCGCGCAACCGCTCTTTCATGCCGCTGCTGGACACATTGCTGCTCCCGCCGTCGGAGGTGGACGAGCCCAATTGACCGCCGGCACCAAGTTGACAATGCAGCCATTCCGGCCAAGGGCCAAGCCCGTAAACACCATACACACGTAAGCTCCAAGAATTGTAAAGGTAGGCGCCAGCGACGTCGACGCCAGCCGTCCGCGCAATTCGGTTTGCCATCTGATGGCACACCCCTCGAACACCGTACGCCAGTCCGGCGTACACAGGTGGTATTCCGCCACGTCTCGGATGAGAGACGCAATCGGCGATGGCCGCGTCTCCGGAGCCCGAATCGAGCAACCGCCCGCCGTTTGAGCCGCCCAGGCAATCCCAAACATGCCCGTGGCTGCTGGTCACATAGGTGTGATCGTAGGCCGGCCGACCACGAGGCAGCGCACGCGTAATTGCAAAGGTCGACAGGGTATCCATGTGTGCCGCCCTCAGCGGCATTCTGGGTCCAAATTGCCACAGACAGCAAGGGAAATGCATGCGATGATGTGGCCTCCGGCTTGCCCCTTTTGAGACCGGGTAGCCATGGAGCGCCCGCCCCCAGATTCCGGGTCGCCAGGTAGCCACTCGCCTAGGATGGCCCAAGGTGCACGGGCAGCTCTCCGGCGACCCCCTTGAGGTCACTGTGGTCCATGTGAAGCGTCTGCCGCTAGCCACGAGGGGGATCTTGCGCTGGCGCGAGCTCGACCTTCAGCGAAGTGCTCCGTGATCCGCCGAGCACGCGATCGCGCCGAACGGCAAGCCGCATCGGCGATCCTTCCATGTCCTCCATCAGATGCTCGACATCGGAATGGGCGAGGTGTCGCGCCCTCGGTGCTGCCACCTGCTTCAGCGCCGAGACGTGGAAATTCTCCTCGTAGATTCTGGCAGCCTTTGTTGGCCGCCGCGTCGCCATGCTGATCTCCGAAACGGTGTGCCGGCCGACGAACCTGGCAGAAATGATCGCCCGACTCATTGCCGTGCCAAGGTTTTCTCGGTGACCACCATCGTCAGCTCCGTCGTCCCGCTGTTCGCGGTGATCTTTCTCGGATTCTTCGCGGGGCGCGCGGGGTTTCTCGGCGAGGCCGGGATCAGGGGGCTCGGCGCCTTCGTCTTCAACTTCGCGATCCCGCCGCACGTCTTTCGCCTGATGGCCGAGACCGAGCTCGACCAGATCACCGAGTGGGGCTTTCTCGCCGGCTATTTTCTCGCTCAGTCGCTGGTCTTCACGACCGGCGCCAGTCTCGGGCGGCTGCTCTTCAGGATGCGCATGGCCGAGATGACCATTCAGGCGTTCGGCTCGGCCTTCTCCAACGGCGTGATGCTGGCGCTGCCGCTGCTGCTCTGGGTGTATGGCGATGCCGGCGGCGTGCCGGCGCTCCTGATCATCACCTTGGACGTGATCGTGTTCAGCTCGGTCACCGTGCTGCTGGAGCTGGGCCGGCGCGGCGGCGGTCGAGGCGGCCCGCGGGTCGTCGCGCAGGCCGCGCGCTCGGTGCTGGTGAACCCGATCATCATGGCGACCGTCCTTGGCATCCTCTACAGCCTGAGCGGCCTCGCGCTGCCGCAGGTGCTCGACCAGACCCTGTCGTTCATCGGCCAGGCGGCGGCGCCCTCGGCCCTGTTCGCGCTCGGCGCCTCGCTCAGCCTGCGCCGGATCGGCGGCAGCCTCGGCCCCGCCGCCACGATGGTGGCGGCCAAGCTGTTCCTGCATCCGACCCTGGCCTGGCTGGCCTTCGCCTACCTGCTCGAGCTGGACCCGTTGTGGATCAACGCCGGCGTCATCTTCGCGGCGTGTCCGGTCGGGCTGAACGTCTACGTGTTCGCCCAGCACTACGAGGTCGCGATCGAGACCGCCTCCAGCGCGATCCTGATCTCGACCGGCCTTGCCATGCTCACGATCACCGCGCTCCTGTTGCTCCTGCCGCCGGTCGCGCCCTAGCGCGCCAGGAGGACCAGGCCGACCATAAAAGGACGGCTCAGGGCCGACCCTGATCGCGGTAGGCCCGCCACTCCGCCCAGTCGAACTTGGCGATTCCCGCGCGCCGCGCCCGTTCGCGAAGACGGCGAAACGTGGCCAATACCGCTTCGGGCTCGGGCTTGGCAGCTGCCGGCACGAGGCGAGCAACCGCCCTGCCGCGCCGGGTGATGGTGATCTCCTCGCCGTGTTCGACGCGTTGGAGAAGCTGCGCGAAATGAGTTTTTGCCTCGAAGGCGCCTACGTCCGCCATGGCGATCCATCCAGTCGGTTGACTAGTCTAGTGTCGTCGTCGGCCCGGTGTCGAGCATAAAAGCCGTGCCGAAGCGCTGGTCGGTCCCGGGCGAAACCGCTATCGATATTGGATGGGAGGTGAGCATGGCAGAGTTCTATGTCGCGGTCGGGGATCAGGTCCGTTTCTCGAAGACGGTGAGCGAGGGCGACGTCTACCTGTTCGCCGGGATCACCGGCGATCTCGCGCCCAATCACGTCGACGAGGCCTACATGCAGGGCACGCCCTACGGCCGGCGGATCGCCCACGGCGCGCTCCTGATCGGCTTCATGTCGACCGCCTCCACCATGATGGTCGAGCGCCACGGCGGCCTCGAGGGTGACGAGACGCCGGTTTCGCTCGGCTACGACCGGATCCGCTTCACCGCGCCCGTGTTCTTTGGCGACACCATCACCGTGACCTACAGGGTCGCCGAGATCGACCCCGCGCGGCGCCGCTCCAAGAGCGCGATTGAGGTGACCAACCAGAACGGCGAGGTGGTCGCGGTGGCCGAGCACATTCTGAAATGGGTGCCAAAGAGCTGAGCGGGGCAGAGGCGTGGCCGAGCGTCGCTGGAAGATCTGGGGCTGGGGCTACGAGGGCGACGGTCTCGAGCCGGCGGAGGAGCGGCGTCTCCTGCAATTCTACGCCGAGCGCTTCGGCGTCGCCGACCGCCCGCGCCGCCCGGCGCCGCGGATCGAGGACGTCGAGCTGCGCGCCCCCCGGCTGAAGGCGCCGGCGCGGCTTGCCGGTCTTTGCTCCGCAGAGCCTTACGCGCGCCTGCTCCATACCTACGGCAAGTCGTTTCCGAACGCCGTGGACGCGTTCACGGGGAACTTCAGGAATGCCCCGGATGTCGTTGCCGCGCCTCGCTTCGAGGCGGACGTGATCGCGCTTCTCGACTGGGCCGGAGATGCCGGCGCCGCGGTGATCCCGTTCGGCGGCGGATCGAGCGTGGCCGGCGGGGTCGATGCCGCCGCAGGGGCCGGCTTCGCCGGGACGATCAGCCTCGATCTCAAGGGCCTGGGTCGGGTCCTCGAGATCGACCGCACCAGCCGGGCCGCGCGCATCCAGGGCGGCATCCTCGGCCCGGCCCTCGAGGCTGCCCTGAGGCCGCACGGCCTCACGCTTCGGCACTTTCCCCAGAGCTTCGAGTTCTCGACGCTCGGCGGCTGGATCGCGACCCGCTCGGGCGGCCATTTCGCGACGCTTTACACTCACATCGACGACTTCGTCGAAAGCCTGCGGGTGGTGACCCCTGCGGGCGCGCTGGAGAGCCGGCGCCTGCCCGGGTCCGGCGCCGGGCCGAGCCCGGATCGCCTGATGATCGGCTCCGAAGGCGCACTCGGCGTGATCACCGAGGCCTGGATGCGGCTGCAGGATCGACCGCGGCACCGGGCGGGCGCGGCCGTTGCGTTCGATGACTTCGTGGCCGGCGCGCGCGCCGTTCGCGCCGTCGCGCAGGCGGGGCTGTACCCGTCGAACCTGCGCCTGGTCGACGCTGCGGAATGCGCCGCAACCGGCGTCAATGACGGCAGCTTCGCGCTCCTGGTGCTCGCGTTCGAAGCCGCCGACCATCCGGTGGACGCCTGGCAGGAGCGCGCGCTGGAAGTGGTGCAGGACCACGGCGGCAAGGTGCTGCCGGATGCCGCCGCTGCGGAGGCCTGGCGCACCGCGTTCATCCGCATGCCGTATCAGCGCGAGGTCCTGGTGCCGCGGGATCTGATCGTCGACACCTTCGAGACCGCGATCACCTGGGACCGCTTCGAGGCGTTCCACGACGCGGTCAGGTCGGCGACCGAAGCCGCGATCGTCGAAGCCACAGGCAAGGCCGGCCTGGTCACCTGCCGGTTCACCCACGTCTACCCCGACGGCCCGGCGCCCTATTTCTCCTTCCATGCCGCCGGTCGCGCCGGCGCGCTCCTCGAGCAATGGCGCCACATCAAGAGCACGGCATCGGATGCGGTGATCGACGGCGGCGGCACGATCACCCATCACCACGCCGTCGGGCGCGACCACATGCCCTGGTATCAGCGCCAGCGCCCGGCCCTGTTCGGCGCAGCGCTGGCCGCCGCCAAACGCACGCTCGACCCGGCCGGCATCCTCAATCCCGGCGTCCTCGTGCCGATCGAAGGCCGTCATACCGACCCTGCGAAGTCCTGACC
>JBOHKK010000023.1:0-29718 GCA_050729115.1 Geminicoccaceae bacterium
CCCCAAGGGTACCATCGGTGGGTGGTTGGGAGGGGAGCGGGCCGGGGCCGCGGGTCTACCCAAGGCGAAAATGGTCTAGTACCCGGAATCATTAGTACGTGAACCACCCCCTTGCCGTCATCGCGAGCCCCCGAAGGGGGCGTGGCGATCCAGTTTCTGGATTGCTTCGCTCCCGCTGGTCGCTCGCAATGACGGTCGTCTCTTGACAGCTGGTACTCGAGCGCGTTTGCGGCTTGCCCCAGGGCTCGGGTTTGTGGGTAGATACGGCAGGCCGCCAATCGAAAACGCCGGCTGGAGCCCAGCCGGCGGCAACCGCCAAGGCGGGACGCATGGGAGACACATGATGAAGACGACGCGACGTCGAGTCTTGCAGGGCGGCGTGGCCGCCGCCTCGCTCGCCACCTTCGGCATCAGGACGCGGCGCTCCTTCGGCCAGTCGGGCGTGGTGCGCTTCGTGCCGCACGGCGACGTGCGCAGCCTGGACCCGATCTGGACCACCGCGAACATGTCCGCCTACCACGGCGCCATGGTCTTCGACACCCTGTTCGGGATCGATGCGGACCTGCAGCCGCAGCCGCAGATGGTCGACCAATGGGAGGTGAGCGACGACCAGCTGATCTACAGGTTCGTGCTCCGCGAGGGGCTGAAGTGGCATGACGGCACGCCGGTCACCGCCGAGGACTGCGTCGCCTCGCTCTATCGCTGGGCGGCGCGCGACGGCGGCGGCCAGCACATGATGAGGCGCATGAAGGAGATCGTGGCGACCGGCGAGGACAGCTTCGAGTTCCGCCTGAACGAGCCCTACGGCCTGGTGATCGACGTCCTCGCCAAGACCAGCACGCCGATCTGCTACATGATGCGTAAGCAGGAGGCCGAGACCGATCCCAACGAGCAGGTCACGACGATGATCGGCTCCGGCCCGTTCCGCTTCGTCGAGGACGAGTGGGTGCCGGGCAGCAAGCTGGTCTACGAGCGCAACCCCGACTACGTCCCGCGCGCCGAGCCGGCGAGCGGCATGGCCGGCGGCAAGGTCGTGCACATCGAGCGGGCCGAGTGGAACATCATGCCCGATCCGCAGACCGCGATGGCAGCGCTTCAGGCCGGCGAGATCGACTTCTTCGAGATTCCGCCGCTCGATCTGATCGACATCCTGAAGGCGGATCCGGCGATCAAGGTCGAGGTCCTGAACCAGCTCGGTAACGTCGGGCAGGTCCGCCTCAACCATCTGCATCCGCCGTTCGACAAGGTCGAGGCGCGCCGCGCGATGCTGCATCTGGTGAACCAGGAAGACTACATGCGCGCCTGCATCGGCAACCCCGACTACTACCAGATCTGCGGCTCGCAGTTCACCTGCGGCTCGCTCATGGAGAACGATGCCGGTCTCGAGTGGATGGACGGAGCGCCCAACGTCGATCTGGCCAAGGAGCTGCTCGCGAAGGCCGGCTACGACGGCCGCGCGGTGGTGGTTCTGCAGCCGACCGACATCCCGATCCTCTCGAACGCCGCGCTGGTGACCGCCCAGCTGCTGCGCTCCGCCGACGTCAACGTCGAGCTCGCCGCCTCCGACTGGGGCGGCGTGGTCACGCGCCGCGCGGTCAAGGCGCCGGTCGAGGAAGGTGGCTGGAACATCTTCCACACCTGGGCCGGCGGCAACGCCCAGAGCAGCCCGATCAATCTGTCGGCCCATGCGGCGACCGGTGAGAATGCCTGGTTCGGCTGGCCGGAAGACGCCCGCCACGAGGAGCTGCGCGATGCCTGGGCGGCGGCGCCGACTCTCGAGGAGCGCCAGGCGATCGCCCGCCAGCTGCAGGAGAACTCGTACCGGATCGTGATCCAGTGCATCTTCGGCCAGTGGGTCAGCCCGGTGGCCTACCGGGACACGCTGTCCGACATCGTGGCGATCCCCGAGGTGATCCCGTTCTGGAACATGAAAAAGAGCGCGTAACGAGCTGCCATGCTGGAGATTGCTGCGCCACCGGCGCGGCCGCCTCCGGCGAGGTTCCCGCCGTGATCCGGCCGCGGTTGCTGCCGCCCGGCGCGCCCTTCCTTTACGCCTCGCCCGTCGAGCGGCCTGCGCTCGGCCCGGCGGGGCTCGCCAAACCCGCTGGTCGGTTCCCCGGTTTGCGGAGCGATCACGGTGCCGAGGTCGCCGGCACACGTCATGTCGACCGGGGACTGCCGACCTCGCCAGCACCAGTCGGACGAGGTGCACGCCGCCCCGGTCTACGGAACGTCAACCGCGCCCGGCTATCTGACGACCGGACGTGCGATCGTGGGAATCCGCCCGCGCGCCCAGATTTTGACCGGGCACGGACTCCCACCGTAGCCTGCGGCATAGCTGCAGGATGGACGTCTCTGGTTGCTCGAATGTCAAGGGCGTGCCAGACGGGTCGTCGGCTCGAGCCGCCGATGCGCACGCCTGCCGATTCGGGTCCGACGATGCAGCGAGGGCTCGAAAGCTGGCGTGGTCCGCCGATGCGCACGCCTGACGATCCGGATTCGGTGATGCTCCGCTGCTTCAACCATTCTCGCTTCGTCGGAGAGTCGTTCGGTCAGCTCGGCGATCGCCACGGGCGGGAAAGCGAACGCGGCGCGCCATGACCGCGTATCTGGTGCGCCGGCTGCTCGCGACCATCCCGGTGATGATGGTGGTCGCGGTCGTGGTGTTCTCGCTGATCCATATCGCGCCGGGCGACCCGGCGGCGATCATCGCCGGCGACAACGTCACGCCCAAGCAGATCGCCGAGATCCGGGCACGCCTCGGCCTCGACGAGCCGCTCTGGAAGCAGTTCAAGTTGTGGATCGGCAATCTGGCGCAAGGCGATCTGGGAACCTCGATCTTCTCGAGAAAGCCGGTCACCGAGCTGATCGCGCAGCGGGCCGAGCCGACGATCGCGCTCACCACCACGACCCTGATCGTCGCCATCTCGATCGCGATCACCGCGGGCGTGCTCGCCGCCTGGAAGGTCGGCACCTGGGTCGACCGCGGCGTGATGATCTTCGCGGTCATGGGCTTCTCGGTGCCGGTGTTCGTGGTCGGCTACGGTCTGGTCTACCTGTTCTCGATGCAGCTCAAGTGGTTGCCGGTTCAGGGCTACGCGCCGATCGCCGACGGCTTGGGGCCGTTCATCCGCCATCTGATCCTGCCGAGCATCGCGCTCGGCCTCGCCTACGTCGCCCTGATCGCGCGCATCACCCGGACCAGCATGCTCGAGGTGCTGGCCGAGGACTACATCCGCACCGCCGACGCCAAGGGCGTGGCGACCCGGCCCAAGCTGATCCGCCATGCGCTCAAGAACGCGGCGGTGCCGATCGCCACGGTGATCGGGATCGGCGTCGCACTCCTGATCGGCGGCGTGGTGATCACCGAGAGCGTGTTCAACATCCCCGGCATCGGGCGCCTCACCGTCGATGCCATCCTGAAGCGCGACTACCCGATCATCCAGGGCATCATCCTGGTGTTCTCAGGGATCTACGTCCTGATCAACCTGGCCGTGGACATGCTCTACACCGTCCTCGACCCGCGGATCCGCTACTGATCATGGCGGCCACGACCCCGCTCGAGCCGGTCGCGGCGGCCGTCACGGGGTACCGGCCGCGGCGCGGGCTCGCCGAGTTCGTCCGGCGCAATCCGACCATCGCGGCAGGCGGCGCGATCCTCGCCTTCATGGCCGCGGTCGCTCTGCTGGCCCCCTGGATCGCCGGCAATCCGATCACCTTCGAGCCGATCGACCGGCTCCGGCCGCCGTCGGCCGAGTTCTGGTTCGGCACCGACAATCTCGGCCGCGACGTGTACGCGCGGACGGTGTATGGGGCCCGGATCTCGCTGATCGTCGGTCTCCTGGTCGCCGCCGTGACGATCGCGCTCGGGCTGGTGATCGGCCTCGTCGCCGGCTTCTACCGCGGCCTGGACGGCGTGGTCATGCGCATCATGGACGGGATCATGGCGATTCCGGGGATCCTGCTGGCGATCGCGCTGGTGGCGCTGACCAGGGCGAGCGTGGAGATCGTGATCGCGGCGATCGCGATCCCCGAGATTCCGCGGGTCGTGCGCCTGGTGCGCAGCGTCGTCCTGACCGTGCGCGAGCAGCCCTACGTGGACGCCGCGATCGCGAGCGGCACCCGCACCGCGCGCATCCTGTTCCGGCACATCCTGCCGAACACCGTGGCGCCGCTGATCGTGCAGGCGACCTACATCGTCGCCTCGGCGGTGATCACCGAGGCCGCGCTCTCGTTCCTCGGCGCCGGCGTGCCGCCCGAGATCCCGACCTGGGGCAACATGATCGCCGACGCCCGGCTGTTTCTGCAGATCGCGCCCTGGCCGATCTTCTTCCCCGGCCTGTGCCTGGCGATCCTGGTGCTCGCGGTCAACATCCTGGGCGACGGGCTGCGCGACCGGCTCGACCCGCGCATCGCCCGGCGGATGTGATGCGATGACCGCAGCGGCCGCGACCGCGTGCGCCGCCGGACCGGCCGCAACCCGATCGACCGCCGCCGGCCGGGCGATTCTCGAGGTCGAGGATCTGCGCACCCACTTCTTCACGCGCGACGGCGTGGTGCGCGCGGTCGACGGCGTCGCGTTCGACATCGCGGCCGGCGAGACGCTCGGCATCGTCGGCGAGTCCGGCTGCGGCAAGAGCGTGACCGCGCTCTCGGTCCTGCGCCTGATCCCGCCGACCCAGGGCCGCACCGTATCCGGCAGCGTGCGGTTCGAGGGACGCGACCTGCTGGGTCTCGACGAGCGGGCGATGCGCGCGATTCGCGGCAACCGCATCTCGATGATCTTCCAGGAGCCGATGACCTCGCTCAATCCGGTGCTGACGGTGGGCGATCAGATCGCCGAGGCGGTCACGATCCACCAGGGTGCGTCGCGCCACGACGCAATGGCCAAGGCCGTCGCCATGCTGCGCCTGGTGCGCATCCCGGACCCGGACCAGCGCGCGACCGAGTACCCCCACCAGCTGTCCGGCGGCATGCGCCAGCGGGTGATGATCGCCATGGCGCTGGCGTGCAACCCGCTGCTCCTGATCGCCGACGAGCCGACCACCGCCCTCGACGTCACCGTGCAGGCGCAGATCCTCAAGCTGATGCTCGACCTCAAGGAGCGCCTGGGGGCGGCGGTGATGCTGATCACCCACGACCTCGGCGTGGTCGCCGAGACCTGCCAGCGGGTGATCGTGATGTACGCCGGGCGCAAGGTCGAGGAGGCGCCGGTGCTCGAGCTGTTCGATCGGCCGCTGCATCCGTATACCCGCGGGCTGATGGCCTCGATCCCGCGCCGCCGCCTCGGGCTGGCGGCGCCGGGGGCGGACAAGCGCCTGAACGACATCCCGGGGATGGTGCCCTCGCTGCTCGATGTGATCCCCGGCTGCGCGTTCGCGCCGCGCTGCCCGTTCGCGACGCCCCGCTGCCACGCCGAGGCGCCGCCGTTGATCACGCGCGGCCCGGGGCATCAGGTGGCGTGTTGGGAGGTGGACCGGGTCCTGGCCTCATGAACGAGCCGGTTCTCGAAATCAGCGGCCTCAAGAAGTACTTCCCGGTGCACCGCGGCGTGCTGGCGCGCGTGGTCGGCCAGGTCAAGGCGGTCGACGGCGTGTCGTTCACCATCGATCAGGGCGAGATCCTCTGCCTGGTCGGCGAGAGCGGCTGCGGCAAGTCGACGGTCGGCCGTGCGATCGCCCGCCTGCTCGAGCCGACCGAAGGTCGGATCACACTGCGCGGCCAGGACATCACCCATCTCAATCAAGGCGCGATGCGGCCGCACCGGCGCGAGCTGCAGATCGTGTTCCAGGATCCCTATTCCTCGCTCAACCCGCGGCTCACCGCCGGCGCCATCATCGGCGAGCCACTCCAGAACTACGGCATCGCAACCGGCCGCGCCAAACGCGAGCAGGTCGCGCGGCTGCTCGAGCGGGTTGGCCTGCGCCCGGACGCCATGATCCGCTACCCTTATGAGTTCTCGGGCGGCCAGCGCCAGCGGCTCGGCATCGCCCGGGCGCTCGCCCTCAACCCGAGCCTGATCGTCGCCGACGAGCCGGTCTCCGCGCTTGACGTGTCGGTGCAGGCGCAGGTCCTCAACCTCCTGATCGACCTGCAGGAGGAGCTGAAGCTCGCCTATCTGTTCATCTCCCACGACCTCGCCGTGGTGGAGCACATCGGCCACCGCATCGCGGTGATGTACCTCGGCCGCATCGTCGAGCTCGCCGACAAGGAATCCTTGTTCACCAGACCCCTGCACCCCTACACCGAAGCCCTGCTCTCGGCCGCCCCGGTCCCCGACCCGCGCACCCGGCGCGAAAAAATGATCATCGAGGGCGACGTCCCGAGCCCGATCAACCCGCCCCAAGGCTGCCATTTCCACACCCGCTGCCCCTACGCCGAACCCCGCTGCCGGACCGATGAGCCGGCGCTGCGCGAGGTCGCGCCCAAACACTGGGCCGCCTGCCATCTGCGTTAGGGCTTGGAATTACCAGCTCTCTTGCCATTTGGCTGTGCGCGGGCGCAATTGTAGGACGTTCCAGCGCCGCCTGCTGCACGCCGGCCACGCTCGTCGAGTAGCGGCCAAGGCCCCGACAGTACAATGGCCGCTCCCCAGCCCGAAGCCGCCACTTAACCGTGACCAATTCGCTGAACGATGCTACGACATACGCGTGATCCGGTGAAGGGACCAGATCGTGACGATATCTCGAACTCTATACAGTGGATTTGCTGCAGATGGAGGTGCCTTCGACAGCGGTAAATTTGTCGAAGCAGTGCTCTTATTCGACAAAGTCTTGATATCGGATCCGACCATCCTACCGAAACTCATCAACTCCGTAGGAGTAGCAGGTCTCCTTCAACTTCTAGCCGAGGGCCGCGTCGCGGTGGTGGGCGGTGGGCCAAGCGCCCAGGGTACTTATGACTTCAAGCATCCGGGATTTTTCAGCAATCGCCCGTTGGATCGTCCCCTCAGGTTTGGCTTTGAGACCATCTACGCGGACCCCCACGCTCCAGGCAATCTCTCAGCGGAAGACAGACTCGCCAGGGATCTTCAAAAAGCAAAAACCAGCGCCTCCATTGACGAGGCGCAATTGAAAAAGGTGCACACCGCGATTCTTCCAACAATGCAAGTGATTGATGGCAAATCACTTCGTACGAGTGACGATTTCAGAAAGGACCTCGCGTCGAAACATGATTCTATCGTTGGCCTACTCCTCGATTCTCTTGTAAAAGACATCAAGATTCCAGTTTATGCCCTCAACATCCAGACGTCGCTGGAAGAAGTTGCAGCAGAAATTTTTCAGATCAATACGAATCTCGGAAGGATACTAGGAGTAGGGGATGACACACTGCACGAGTGGTTCAAGAAACCCTTTTTTGAGATTACGGGCACACACCTCCAGTTGCATCGAATGCGGGCCGTTGAGGCCGCGTCAGGCTTGACAGAATCTCAAGCAATCATCACAGCAAAACGCCTCGATTTTCTCTCAAGAATCCATACAGAGTCTGACGTTCGCTCTGAATTGGCACGGATTATCGACATCGCACACGTTCCATCGTTGCCGCCGAACTCCAAGATTGATGTTGATAAGCTGATTTGGCTTCGCGATAGTGCAGAGGCGCGTTCCTTTCGCGAATGGCTGCATCATTCTCGCAGGCTGTCAGACCAGGAGATTGAAGCAATGCTTTCCGATTGGAAAAACATACTAGGTGAGGCGCTCAAATCAAATTACGCCAAGGCGGTCAGATTGTTGGTATCAACCGTAGCAGGTTCCCTGGCGGGAGATGGCGGTATTGCGGTAGGCATCATCGACTCTTTTCTCTTAAACAAGCTTTTGCCGGGAATGGGACCGATCGGTTTTGTCGCCGGCAACTACAAGAAATACTTAGGCAAGCAGCAAGTGAAATAGCCTCAGAACCATTCGCCCCGGTTGCTTGGCTTGTCACCGCCCCGGCGACCGTGTCGGAAGACGGGGAAGGGGAACCCGAATTGACCTCATGCCGCCAAGGCGCGCCTGACCGTGTCCGGGTCGTGCTCGATGACCTTGAGCAGCACGCGTGCCGGCCCTTCCGGGCGGCGGCGGCCCTGCTCCCAGCTCTGCACGGCAGCTAAGCCAAAGCCGAAGCTGGCGGCAAACTTCGCCTGCGACATGCCGAGCCGGCGCCGCAGGGCCTTCACGTCGAACTCGGCAGGGACATGGACCACGAAGTCGCCCTCGGCATCGCCGCGCAGAACGGCGCGCGCATGGCGAATGCTGCCAAGGATCTTCTCACCCGCTGCGGACATGGCGCGTCACCCCTCGACGGTAGTCTTCCGCCAGACCGGCCAGCTCCTTGCGCATCGCGTTCCGCTCGGCTTGCGAGAGATCGATGCTTTCGCCTTTCGCGAACAGCGTGATCAGGAACAGTGGCAGGTCCGGCCCGGTGTAGAACGTGATCACGCGGTAGCCGCCGCTTTTCCCCTTGCCGCGTCCTGCGAACCGGACTTTGCGGGCACCGCCCGTGCCGGGGATCACGTGGCCTCCATCAGGGTGTGCAGCGACGCGATCGACGATCCGAGCACGGTCGTCATCCGAAAGGCCGGCCGCCCTCACCGCGGCAACGAATCCCGGCAACTCGACGACCACGTGCATGGGTGCTGCTATATCCGACAATGTCGGACAACTGTCAAGATGACCACCCTGCGCCACCTGCGCCCGATGCCGCTGGTTGGTGAACGCCGAAAGGGACTGAGATCAAGTGGTGGCGTGGAACTCCTTGGACGCCATCGCCTCCTGTTCAAAGGCCCCCTTGACCAGTTCCGCCGCTTTCTCGCCGATCATCAGAGTGGGCGCGTTGGTGTTGCTGCTGACCAGGCGCGGCATGACCGAGGAGTCGCAGACGCGCAGGCGCTCGAGGCCGCGGGCTTTGAGCTCGAGATCGACCACCGCCATCTCGTCCACGCCCATCTTGCAGGTGCCGACCGGGTGGTAGTCGGTCTTGCCGTGCTGCCTCGCGTAGGCGAGGACCTCGGCGTCGCTTCGCACCTCCGGGCCGGGCAGGCGCTCGGCGCGAAGGTATGGTCGGAAGGCTGGCTGGGCCATGATCTCGCGGGCGAGGCGCAGGCCGCCGATCGAGATGCGGCGGTCGTACTCCTCGGCGAGGTAATTGGGATCGATCAGCGGGTGCGCGAACGGATCGGTGCCGGCCAGCCTGACCGTACCGCGGCTCTGCGGCCGCAGGAATGCCGAGTTGAGCGTGCAGCCGTGCTCGCAAAGCTGGGTCACCCCGGCCTCGAGGCCGGAGCCGGGCAAGAAGTGAAACTGGATGTCGGGCGAGCGCGCCTTGGGGTCGGCGTACCAGAAGCCGCCCGCCTCGGCGAGGTTCGAGGTCACCGGCCCGCAGCCGAACGTGTAATACTGCAACCCGGCCCACAGCTGCCGGTGGAGCCGGGTGTGCTTGTTGTAGCTGTGGGGGCCGCAGAGTTCGCTGATCACGTAGACGTCGATATGGTCCTGGAGGTTGCGGCCGACGCCCGGCAGGTCATGGACCACCTCGATCCCGAGCGCGCGCAGCTCGTCCGCGGGCCCGATGCCGGAGAGCAGCAGCAGCTTGGGCGAGCCGATCGCGCCCGCGGTCACCAGCACCTCGGCCTCGGCGCGCGCGGTGTGCCGGGTGGGCGCGCCGCCTTCGACATACTCGATCCCGACCGCACGGCCCCGCTCGATCAGGATGCGGGTCGCGATCGCGCGGGTGCGCACCGAGAGGTTCGGGCGCGCCATCGCCGGGCGCAGGTACGCGACCGCGGCGCTGCTGCGGCGCCCGCGCCGCTGGGTCACCTGGTAGAGGCCGCAGCCCTCCTGGCGCTCGCCGTTGAAGTCCGGATTGTACGGCAGCCCGGCCTCCTGGGCGGCGCGCACGAACGCCTTGCTCATCGGATGCGGGGTGATCGGGTCGGACACGCCGATCGGGCCGCCGGTGCCGTGCCAGGCGTTGCTGAACCGCTCGTTGTCCTCGAAGCGCCGGAAGTAGGGCAGGACGTCCGCGAACGCCCAGCCGGCGCAACCTTCCGCCTCGGCCCACTCGTCGTAGTCCATGGGATTGCCGCGGGTGAACACCTGAGCGTTGATCGAGCCGCCGCCACCGAGCACCCGGCCTTGCGGGAACCACATGCGCCGGCCGTCGACGTGCGCGAGCGGCGCGGTCTCGTAGCCCCAGCCGTTCTTGGTCGAGCCGGTGAGCTTATAGAAGCCGGCCGGCCAGTGGATGTACGGGTCCTTGTCCTCCGGCCCCGCCTCCAGCAGCAGCACCCGCACCGCCGGATCCGCGCTGAGCCGGGACGCCAGGACGCAGCCGGCCGGCCCGCCGCCCACGATGACATAGTCGTAAGCCGCCATGCTCAGATCCGGGCCTCGGTCTCCGGGTCGAACAGCACCGCCTTGGCCATGTCGACCACGAAGGTGGCGGGCGCATCCGGGGTGACGTCGGCATCGGCCTTCAGGCGCGCCGTCGCCTCGATGCCGCCCAGCCTGATCACGGCGAGCGTGTCGGGTCCGGTCGGCTCCGTCACCTCGACCAGACATTCGATCCGGTGGTGATGCGGCGTGCGCGCCTCGGCGGCGCCGGCATCGGTGATGCTCTCGGGGCGCAGGCCGAGGATCACCGGCCGGCGCAGGTACTGGCGCGCCCTGCCGTTGGCGGCGCCATCGGCGAGCGGCAGCCGGATCGGCGCGGCCTCGGTGCGCTCGATCGCGACCGCGATCCCGCCCGCACCCTCGACCACGATCGCCGGGATCAGGTTCATCGAGGGCGCGCCCATGAAGGCGGCGACGAAGGTGTTGGCCGGGTCCTCGTAGACCTCGCGCGGGGTGCCGAACTGCTGCAGCACGCCGCCCTGCATCACCGCGATCCGCGAGGCGAGGGTCATCGCCTCGATCTGGTCGTGGGTGACGTAGACGATGGTCGCGCCAAGGCGCTGGTGCAGCTTCTTGATCTCGGTGCGCATCTCGACCCGGAGCTTGGCATCGAGGTTCGAGAGCGGCTCGTCGAACAGGAAGATCTTGGGATGGCGGACCAGCGCCCGGCCCATGGCGACCCGCTGGCGCTGGCCGCCCGAGAGCTGGCTGGGCCGGCGCTTCAGGAGCTGTTCGATCTGGAGCAGCGCCGCCACCTCGTGGACGGCCTTGTCCCGCTCCGCCTTGGGCACGCCGCGCATCTCCATGCCGAAGCTGATGTTCTGCTCGACGTTCATGTTCGGGTAGAGCGCGTAGGACTGGAACACCATGGCGATGTCCCGGTCCTTGGGATGGAGCTCGTTGACCCGGCGGCCGTCGATCCGGATCTCCCCCTCGGTGACGGCCTCGAGGCCGGCGACGGTGTTGAGGAGGGTCGACTTGCCGCAGCCGGACGGCCCCACCAGGACGAGAAAGCTCCCTTGCTCGATCGCGAGATCGATGCCGCGCAGCACCTCGGTCTGCCCGAAGCGCTTGACCAACCGGTCGATCTCGAGAAACGCCATGGCGGCGATCCTCAGCCCTTGACCGCGCCCGCCATCAGGCCGCGCACGAAGTAGCGGCCCGAGACGACGTACACGACCAGCGTCGGCAGCGCGGCCAGCACGGCGCCGGCGAAGTGGACGTTGTACTCCTTCACGCCGGTCGACGAGCTGACCAGGTTGTTGAGCGCGACCGTCATCGGCATGGAATCGAAGTCGGCGAACGAGGCGCCGAACAGGAAGTCGTTCCAGATGTTGGTGAACTGCCAGATCACCGTGACCACGATGATCGGCCCCGAGCTCGGCAGCAGGATGCGCTGGAAGATCCGGAAGAAGCCGGCGCCGTCGATCTGCGCCGCCTTGATCAGCTCGCTCGGAAACGCCTCGTAGTAGTTGCGGAAGAACAGGGTGGTGAAGCCGAGGCCGTAGACCACGTGCACCAGCACCAGGCCCCAGACGCTGCCGGCCAGCCCGATCAAGCCCAAGATCCGCGCCATCGGGATCAGGACGATCTGGAACGGGATGAAGCAGCCGAGCAGCATCATCCCGAACACCAGGTTGTGGCCGGGAAAGCGCCATTTGGTCAGCACGTAGCCGTTCAGCGCGCCGAGCAGGGTCGAGATCAGAACCGCCGGCACCACCATCTGGATGGAGTTCCAGAAGTACGGCTTGAGGCCGGTCGGCTCGACCCCGACCTGCGCGGTGCCCCAGGCGCTCAGCCACGGCGCGATGGTGAACTGCTCGGGCAACGCCAGCATGTTGCCGCCGCGGATCTCGTCGAGCGGCTTGACCGAGTTCACCAGCATGACGAACAGCGGCAACAGGAAATAGAGGGCGAACAGGATCAGGGCGGCGTAGATCGCCGCACGGCTCAGCCGGTCGGTGCGGATGGCGGTGTTCTCTGCGCTAAGGGCCACGGCGCCCGCCCCGCAGCTCGGCATAGAGATAGGGAATGATGATCGAGGCCATCATCATCAGCATGATCACCGCGGATGCCGCGCCGATGGCCATCTGATTGCGGGTGAAGGTGTAGGAATACATGAAGGTGGCCGGCAGCTCGGTGGCCCGGCCGGGACCGCCGCCGGTCAGCGCGATCACCAGGTCGTAGGACTTGATCGCCATGTGCGCGAGCACCACGAAGGCGGAAAGGAACGCCGGGCGCAGCTGCGGGATGATGATCCGGCGATAGAGGCGCGGCTTCGAGGCGCCGTCGATCTGGGCGGCCTTGATGATCTCGTCGTCGATGCCGCGCAGCCCGGCCAGGAACATCGCCATGACGAACCCGGTCGACTGCCAGACCGCGGCGATCACGACGCAGTAGATCGCCATGTCGCGGTCCTTGATCCAGTCGAAGCTGAAGCTCTCCCAACCCCAGCCGCGCACCACCTGCTCGAGGCCGATGCCGGGGTCGAGGAACCACTTCCAGGCGGTGCCGGTGACGATGAACGAGAGCGCCATCGGGTAGAGGTAGATCGGGCGCAGCACCCCCTCCGCCCGGATCTTCTGATCGAGCAGGATCGCGAGCAGCAGGCCCATGCAGGTGCACAGGCCGATGTAGAGCGTGCCGAAGACCGCCAGGTTCTGGAGCGCGATCGTCCAATTGGAGAGCGCGAACAGTTTGGTGTAGTTCTCGAGCCCGACCAGGCCGAAGCTCGGCAGGATCTTGGAATCCGTGAGCGACAGGTACGCGGTGAACAGGATGAAGCCGTAAACGAACAGCAGGACGGCGGCGAAGCTGGGCGCAAGCACGATCTTCGGCAGCGCCGCCTGGAGCCGGGCGCGCAGATCGTAGCCCGCTGCAGCGGCGGGCGTGGTCAGCCGATCGGCGCTTACCGCCATCCGGATCTCCCCGCTCGCCTGGCGCCGCTGATCGGGGCGGCGGCCCCGGTCCCCCGACCGAGGCCGCAGCTCCCCTGGTTCATTGCGCGGCCGCGACCGCGTTGACGAGCTCCTCGACCGCGGTCTTGGAATCGTACTCGCCGTTGAAGTGCGCGGTGACCACGTCGTAGATGGCGTTCTTGACCGCCGCCGGCGCCGCGTGGCCGTGGGCGAGCGAGCCGTGCAGGGTACCGTCGGCATTGGCCTCGGCGAGGTCGGCGATGGCCTTCTTGCCGCAGGCGTCGAATTCCTCGTCCGAGACGTCGGTGCGCGCCGGGGCCGAGCCCTTGACGATGTTGAACGAGACCTGGAACTCGGGGGCCATGATCGACTTGGCGAGCTCGATCTGGGCGTCGCGCTGCTCCTCGCCGACCTTGAACATGACGAACTGGTCGGTGTTGAAGGTCACCGTGCCCTGGGTGCCCGGGTGCCGGAAGCACAGGAAGTCCTCGCCCGGGGTCTGGCCGGCGTTGATGAACTCGCCCTTGGCCCAGTCGCCCATCATCTGCATGCCGGCCTGGCCTTCGATCACCATGGCGGTGGCGAGGTTCCAGTCGCGCCCGGAGAAGTTGTCGTCGACGTAGGTGCGCAGCTTGGCCATGCGATCGAACACCTCCTTCATGGTGTCCGAGCCGAGCGCCTCGGGGTCGAGGTCGACCAGCGCGGCCTTGTAGAACTCGATCCCGCCGGTCGCGTTCACCACCGCATCGAAAATGGTCGCGTCCTGCCAGGCCTGGCCGCCGTGGGCGAGGGCCACGTAGCCCGCTTCCTGGATCTTGTCCAACGTGGCGATCAGCTCCTCCCAGGTCGTGGGCTCGGACAGGCCGAGCTCGTCGAAGATCTGCTTGTTCGCCCAGATCCAGTTGGTGGAGTGGACGTTCACCGGAGCCGCGATCCACTGGCCGTCGTAGGTCGAGAAGAACTGCACCGGCTCCGGGACGACCTCGGCCCAGCCCTCGGCCTTCGCGGTCTCGCTGAGGTCGGCGACCACGCCCTGCTCGGCCCAGTCGCGGATGTCGTAGCCGAGCATCTGCACCGCGGTCGGCGGGTTGCCCGCGGTCACCCGCGCCCGCAGCACGGTCATGGCCTGCTCGCCGCCGCCGCCGGCGACCGGCATGTCCTCCCAGCCGATGCCCTTGGCCTCGAGATCTTCCTTCAGCACGTTCAGCGCCGCCGCCTCGCCGCCCGAGGTCCACCAGTGCAGCACCTCGACCTGGCCCTGGTCCTGCGCGACGGT
Organism: Geminicoccaceae bacterium; assembly: GCA_050729115.1. Taxonomy (GTDB): domain Bacteria; phylum Pseudomonadota; class Alphaproteobacteria; order Geminicoccales; family Geminicoccaceae; genus JBKPNX01. Next base: position 14,568 of record JBOHKK010000023.1, read on the forward strand.
GATGCCGGCGCCCAAGGCGAGCGCCAGACCACCGGCGGTCGCCCATACCATTCGTTGAGCCTTCATGATGCCTCCTAGCCTCCGCACGTTTCGGGACACCCTCTCGCGCCCTTGGCGCTTCATTTAGCGCAGTTTGCGGTCGGACGCACGGGTGAAGCCGAGAGGGCTACCTGAGCCGGGTCCGCCCCCGATAGAAGGTGCCACGACGACGGTTGCATCCAACAATCGTCCCACGATCCCGCCTATCACGGCCAGGATCCAGGATTTCCTGCGGCGATCGTCGACATGGCCATGGTTCGCTTCTCCAGCACACGCTTTTCCGCTGCTGCCCGGCAAGGCCGATATCACCTCTAGATTGTCTTGGTGCCGACGCTGTGCTACCGTAAGTAGGAAAGGCCAGTCGCGGGCGGCGCGCGTCAGAGCCGACCCGGCTGGCTGTCAGGAACTCAGCAAGCGGAGAGTTTGCGGTGAAGCAGATCGTGTTCGCGGTGGCACTAGCCGGTGTGACGACAATGGTGAGCGGTTCGTGGGCGGATGAGGCCGGGACCGGAGAGGATGCGCAGGCGATGCTCGAGCGCGCCGTGGCAGCGTTGAAGGAGGACCAGGCGGCCGCGCTGGCGAGCTTTACGGCGGGCGCCCCCGGTTTCAAGGATGGCGATCTGTACGTCTTCTGCGTCACGCCCGACGGTGTGGTCACGGCGAACGGCGGCCACCCGGATCACATCGGTCTGAACACGAAGGACGAGATCGACGCGGAAGGCAAGAACATCGGCAACGCCATTCTTGCGGCGGCCGAGCCAGACGAGATCCATACCGCCACCTACCTGTACCCACGGGCCGGCAGCACTGAGCCGGCGCTCAAGAACGCGCTCATCAGCCAGGTCGAAGATCAGATCTGCGGTGTCGGTTACTACGAGAAGTGATCGGGCGGCCGACGCGGCGTGGTGAACCCGTTCCCAGGCCAGAGCGTCGCGAACAATCGCCTTCATCATCTCCTACCGGCCTCGCCTGGGCCGGTGGTCCAACAGGAGGATCGAACCCATGTTCCGCACTTTCGCAACCGCCGCCGCCCTGCTCGTGAGCTCCGGTGCGCTGGCCGCGGACTATCGAGCGGACGTCCACGCCTGCGCGCCCACGGTCGAGAGATGGGAGCGCACGCACCTGCGCAAGGTCGAGGGTGAGCTCACGCGCTTCGGTGCCTGGTCGACCGGCGTGATCCGCTGGGACAGCGGGACGCGCGTCGAGGCCACGATCGGCCCGACGATCGACCCGAAGACCGGCGAGCCCGCGATCTGCGTGGTGGCGAGCCGCGGCCTGGGCCGGGATCTCGCAGCTGCGGAGTGATCTCGATCCCACAAAAGCCCTGACCTACGGGATCGCTAACGCCAACGCGCGCGGTCCGGCGTGCCGCTTTGAGGCCGGCATTGGCCCCGCACCGAAATCACGGCCCCTGCCATCTGCGAGCGATGGCGAGGCTCGACCGCCCGCGGTTCGAACGCCCGAAACGTCGCGGCCGCGGGTGACCTGCCGCGCCTGGTCGGATGAGCGACGGCGGCCGGCCTGCGTCGGATGCCCGCCGGGGATACCTTCCCGGCTCTTGAGAGATCCGCGTCGTCGGAGCTCGGCCAGGATTCGCTTGCGCCGTGGATTCCGAAACGATGCTGCGCTAGTCTCTTCGAAAGGGGAGCGGCTGTCTCGAGAGCGGCGATCGGCGTGATCCAGGGATCGTAGCTCGCCAAGCGGCATCCGGGGCATGTCGACGTGAGGCAATGCGGGCTTGGGCGTTCGCCATTCTTCTCTCGAGCGCACTGGTCGGGCCTGCTCGATCCCAAGGTGACGTCGACCTGGCGCTGGTTCTCGCGATCGACAGCTCGGGCAGCGTCGAATTCGCCGAGTTCGAGCTGCAGGCGGGCGGGATCGCCCGCGCCTTCCGCGACCCGGAGGTGATCGAGGCGATCGAGGGCGCGGCGCCGAACGGCATCGCGGTCGCGGTGATCCAATGGTCGGGCCGGCGTCAGCACCTGATGGTGGTCGACTGGACCAAGGTCACCGATGCGGTATCCGCGAAGGCGCTGGCCGCCGCGATCGAGGCCACGGGTCGCACCCTCATCGGCGAGACCGCGATCGCGGATGCGCTCCGGTTCGCGACCGAGCAATTGGCGCGCGGCCCGTTCCAGGGGGCCCGCCGGGTCATCGACCTGTCGGGCGACGGACCGACCAACGCCGGCGGCGACCCGGATCCGGTTCGCGATGCGGCCGTGCGCGCCGGCATCACCATCAACGCTCTCGCCATCCTGAATGAGAACCCGAGTCTCGATCTCTACTACGCCGAGCACGTCATCGGCGGTCCCGGCGCCTTCATCGTGACCGCGCGCGACTATGCCGATTTCGCCCACGCCATCCGCCTCAAGCTGCTGAGAGAGATCCGCGGGGCGCCGCTCGCCGAAGCGGAACGCGGCAACCTTCGAGCGGCCGGGCGCCTTCTGCCGCGCTCGCACAGTCCGGGTCCGGGCGGTCGAGGGCGTTATGGCCGCGCATCTTCCCCGTGCGCCGTCGCCGATGCTGGTGCGCGGGAGGCCACGTGGTCGAGGTACCAGCGATAGGTGGCGGCCAAACCCCGATCGAGCGGGATTTGCGGTCGCCAGCCGAGCGCGGTGAGGCGGGAGACGTCGAGCAGCTTTTGCGGCGGGCCGTCGGGGCGCTCCGCGTCGAAGCGCAGCCGGCCCTCGAAACCGACCACCGTTTGCACCTTCTCGGCCAGCTCGGCGATGGTCAGATCGGTGCCGCACCCGACGTTGATCGGAAGCTCGTCGCTGTAGACCTCGAGCAGGCGCACGCAGGCATCGGCCAGATCGTCGACGTGCAGGAGCTCGCGCCGCGGCCGGCCGGTGCCCCAGACCTCGACCTCGGCGGCGCCAGCTATCTTCGCGGCGTGCATCTTGGCGATCAGCGCCGGCACCACGTGGCCGGTCAGCAGATCGAAATTGTCGCCCGGGCCGTACAGGTTGGTCGGCATGGCGCTGATGAGGTCGCAGGCGTACTGGCGCCGATACGCCTGGCACAGCTTGACCCCGGCGATCTTGGCGATTGCGTACCACTGGTTGCTCGGCTCCAGCTGGCCCTCCAGCAGGCACGCCTCGGGCATCGGCTGCGGGGCGAGCTTGGGATAGATGCAGCTCGAGCCGAGGAACAGCAGCTTCGCGACCCCCGTCTCATGGGCGGCGTGGATCACGTTCGCCTGGATCATCAGGTTGTCGTAGAGGAACTCGGCGGGTGTGGTGGCGTTCGCGAGGATGCCGCCGACCTTGGCGGCGGCGACGATGACCACCTCCGGCCGCGCCGCGCCCAGCCAGCGCTCGACCTCGCTCTGGCGCCGAAGATCGCAGTCCTGGCGCGTGACCGTGAGGACCAGGCAGTCCTCGCGCGCGAGCCGGCGCAGCAGCGCGCTGCCGACCATGCCCCGGTGCCCCGCGACCCACACCCGCCTGCCGGCCAGAGAAAGCGCCATCACCCGATCCCGCTGGCCGGCCCGTTGCGGCCCTCGCGCCTGGCCTGCGCGAGATCGGCCTCGACCATCTCGCGCACCAGGTCGACGAAGGTGGTGCGATGGCGCCAGCCGAGCCTGGCGCGGGCCTTGGCGGGATCGCCCTGCAGCAGATCGGCCTCGGTCGGCCGGAAATAGCGCGGGTCGACCCGGACCAGCTCCGTGCCGGAGCGGGCGCAGATGCCGACCTCGTCGATGCCCCTGCCGCGCCACCGGATCCGGCGATCGGTGCAGGCGAACGCCAGCTCGACGAACTCGCGCACGCTGTGCGCCTCGCCGGTCGCGAGCACGTAATCGTCGGGCGCATCCTGCTGGAGCATCAGCCACATGCCCTCGACATAGTCGCGGGCGTGGCCCCAGTCACGCATGGCGTCGAGGTTGCCGATGTACAGGCGCTCCTGCAACCCCACCTCGATCGCCGCCACCGCGCGGGTGATCTTGCGGGTCACGAAGGTCTCGCCGCGGATCGGGCTCTCGTGGTTGAACAGGATGCCGTTCGAGGCGTGATAGCCGTACGCCTCGCGGTAGTTGACCGTGATCCAGTAGGCGAAGAGTTTGGCCACGGCATACGGGCTGCGCGGATAGAACGGCGTGGTCTCGCGCTGCGGCACCTCGGACGCCTGGCCGAACAGCTCCGAGGTCGCGGCCTGATAGAAGCGCGCGCGCCCGCCCATCTCCAGGATGCGCAAGGCCTCGAGCAGGCGCAGCGGGCCGAGCGCGTCGGCGTTCGCGGTGTACTCGGCGGTCTCGAAGCTGACCTGGACGTGGCTCTGCGCCGCCAGGTTGTAGATCTCGTCGGGCCGGGTCTCCTGGACCAGGCGGATCAGGTTGGTGGCGTCGGTGAGGTCGCCGTGATGCAGGAAGAACCGGGTCGCGTGCTCGTGGGGATCGCGGTAGAGGTGATCGACCCTGCCGGTGTTGAACGACGACGCCCGCCGCTTGACCCCGTGCACCACGTAGCCCTTCTGCAGCAGGAACGCGGCGAGATATGCCCCGTCCTGCCCGGTCACCCCGGTGATCAACGCGACCCTGGCCGCCATCCGGCTCCTCGACCGAGGTTCCAGCCGAAGTCTCCCGAATCGTCCGCTGGACGCCAGGGGCGCCACGGCCACAATCGAGCTCCCGCCGAATGCGGACGGGCTCGAACCACGGTAGCGTCGCACAAGTCGGGTGCCGGAGCAACCTCGACCGTCGCGCGTGCTGTCCGCACCTCGATGCAACCGCCGCGCGCAGCTGGACCACTGCTACCAGGCTCACAAAGTTCGAGCCTTGGTTCGCCCGGTATCATCCTTCTTTTTGCGGCACGCGGCCGACCGCCCCCGCGCGTTTCTTTGGGGCGCGCGGCCGACCGACCAACCCCGCGCACGATACCGATCCCGAAGGTCAGGAATTTTAAGGGATCGGTACGAGTTGCCACCGACGCTTTCGACCCCAGCGCAGGAAACCGGGGCGGCGAACCGCCGCTCGCCTTCAGCGTCATCGTGAGGGCGCGCCAGCGCCCGTGGCGATCCAGGAGCGGCGTTGTGGATTGCTTCGTCGCTGCACTCCTCGCAATGACGGTGCAAAGCGTGGCGCCCAGGTTTCTTTCTAGCATCTGTCGATGTCGAAAAGCTCGACGCCTCGCCGGGCTGATGCTCACGGCCTGGCGCGGCCGAGGGATGATACGGCCGACACGACCACGGGCGTTGCCGCCGATCGAGCGGCCTTTGGCAGGATGGTGGGCGCTGGTGGGATCGAACCACCGACCCCTACGATGTCAACGTAGTGCTCTCCCGCTGAGCTAAGCGCCCGACAACCGCGTACCTCCCGACAACAGCGTTACCTAAGGCGAAATCTCGCACATTTCAACCGCCTCGATGCACCGGGGCTTCGACCACACATCCGCTTGCGGTCGGGGGGACCTTGTGGTGTCATTGCGGCGTTCCCCTACATCACCGGAGCCTGCGGCCGTCGATGACGCCTGAGCTTGGTCCACCGATCGAGGTGCTGCATCCGGATGCCGGCGCGCTGCCTTTGGTGATCTCCTCGCCCCACAGTGGCCGGATCTATCCGCAAAGCCTGCTGAGCGAGCTCCGGGTCCCGGTCGAGCGGCTGCGTTGTCTCGAGGACGGCGCGGTCGACCACCTGTTCGGCGCCGCTCCCGACATCGGCGCGCCGTTGCTGCGGGCCCGCTTCGCCCGCGCCTACATCGACCCCAACCGCGAGGCGTTCGAGCTCGATCCCGCCCTGTTCGACGGCCTGCCGCCTCACATCAACGCCAGCTCGGTGCGCGCCCGCGCCGGTCTCGGCACGATCCCCAGCCGCATCGGCGGCGAGGGCATCTATCGCTGGCGCCTCAGCTTCGACGAAGCCGAGCGCCGCATCCGCCTCGCCTACCGGCCCTATCATCGGGCCCTGCAAGGCCTGATCGCGCGCACCCATGCGGCGTTCGGCACGGTTCTGCTGCTCGATTGCCACTCGATGCCGAGCCTGGCACCGGACGGCGCGGCGGCGACCGCGGGCGCGATCGACTTCGCGCTCGGCGACCGGTTCGGACGCGCCTGCTCGCCGCTGGTGGTGGACCGGGCCGAGGCGATGCTGCGGCGCCACGGCTTTCGTGTCGCGCGCAACCGTCCCTACGCCGGTGGCTACATCACGACCTGCTACGGCCGTCCCGAGGCCGACGTCCACGCCTTGCAGATCGAGGTCCGCCGCGGCCTGTTCATGGCGGAAGGCGCGCGGCCGCCGCATCCGGCCATGGCGCGTCTGCAGGCGGTGCTGCGCGAGCTCCTCCTCGATCTCGGCTGGTTCATGGCCGAGCATCTGGCATCGGGGCCGATGGCGCCAGGTTGGCTGCGCACCGCCTCCTGACGAGCACCTGAGCGCCGCAACCAATTGGTAACGCGCCCCTCGCCATCATTGGCGGGTGCTGACCTGTTCCATCATACCGATCGCCCGCCGCCCGTCGGTGCTGCTCCTGGCGCTCGCGCTGACGTTCGCGGGTAAGGCGGCGGCCGGTCCGGTCGCCGAGCTGTGCGGCGTCCTCGCCCGCCAGGCGGAGCGCGCCGAGGGCATCCCTACCGGTCTGGTCCACGCCGTGGCGCTCGCCGAATCCGGGCGCTGGCTCGCCGACGAGGGCACCACCAGGCCCTGGCCCTGGACCGTCACCTCCGGCGGCGACAGCTTCTATCTGCCCTCCAGATCGGAGGCCCTGCGCACGATCCACGAGCTGCAGAGCGAAGGGCGCTCGAACATCGACGTCGGCTGCATGCAGGTCAACCTCGGCTATCACGGTGACCAGTTCGCCTCGGTGGCGGATGCTCTCGAGCCGGCCAGCAACGTCGCCTATGCGGCGCGTTTCCTGAAGCAATTGCGCGAGGAGACGCAGTCCTGGTCGCGGGCGACCGCCCACTATCACTCGCGCCATCCGGCCCGCGGCCGGGCCTATCGCGACAAGGTGTTCCGCCTGTGGGACGAGCTGCTGCTCCGGCCCACGATCGAACGGCCCTCGATCCGGCTGGCGGGATCGTCGGTGGCGGCCAGCCCCGGGGCGGCCGCGCCGGAACCGGCGGAACGGGCGCGTCTGATCGTGCCGGGCCGCACCGGCGCGAGCCGGCAGGGCGCGCCAGACGCGGTGCCCATCTTGCGGGGCAACTAAGCGACATGCCGCCGCGAGCATTGCGATCGCCGCGCCACCTGCCCTAAGCTCTGCCGATCCGATGGGTGGGGTGGAGCTTCGGGCATGTCGATCATCGCGGACCGGATGGCGGCGATCAAGCCTTCGCCGACGATTGCGGTAAGCAACCTGGCGCGCGAGCTGAAGGCGGCCGGGCGCGATGTCATCGGTCTCGGGGCGGGCGAGCCGGATTTCGACACGCCGGACCACGTCAAGGCGGCGGCGATCGCGGCGATCCATGGCGGCCAGACCAAGTATACCGCGGTCGACGGCACGCCCGAGCTGAAGGCGGCGATCGTCGCGAAGTTCGCGCGCGAGAACGGCCTCGAGTACCGGACCGACCAGATCAGCGTCGGCGCCGGCGGCAAACAGATCATCTACAACGCCCTGATGGCGACGCTCGATCCCGGCGACGAGGTGATCATTCCGGCGCCGTACTGGGTCTCGTATCCGGACATGACCCTGCTCGCCGGCGGCACCCCGGTGGTCGTCCGCTGTCCCGAGCAGGCCGGCTTCAAGCTCCAGCCGGAGGACCTCGAGCAGGCGATCACGGCGCGCACCAAGTGGCTGATCCTCAACTCGCCGAACAACCCGACCGGCGCGGCGTACGCCAGGGACGAGCTCCGCGGCCTGACCGACGTCCTGGTGCGCCACGAGCACGTCTGGCTGCTCAGCGACGACATCTACGAGCACCTGGTGTACGATGGCTTCGAGTTCGTCACGCCCGCCGCGCTCGAGCCGCGCCTCAAGGACCGCTGCCTGACCATGAACGGGGTCGCCAAGGCCTACGCGATGACCGGCTGGCGCATCGGCTACGGCGGCGGACCGGTGGACCTGATCAGGGCGATGGCCAAGATTCAGTCGCAAAGCACGACCAACCCCTGCTCGATCAGCCAGGCGGCGGCGGTGGCGGCGCTGAACGGTCGGCACGACTTCATCGCCGAGCGCGCGCGGATCTTCAAGGAGCGGCGCGATCTGGTGGTCGACCTGCTGAACCAGGCGCCGGGGCTCCGCTGCCACCGACCGGAGGGCGCGTTCTACGTCTATCCCAGCTGCGCCGGGGTGATCGGTCGGCGCACGCCCGATGGCACCGAGCTCGCCGACAGCGAGGGCTTCGCCCGCTACCTCCTCGAGGCCGAGGGCGTCGCGGCCGTGCACGGCGCCGCGTTCGGTCTGGATCCCTACCTGCGGATCTCCTACGCCACCGCGACCGAGCTGCTCGAGGATGCCTGCCGCCGGATCGTCCGGGCGTGCGAAGCGCTCCGCTGACGGGGCAACCGGGCGCTAGGGCACTGACGCATTCGCTTGATTCCCTTGTCATTGCCGGGCTTGACCCGGCAATCCACTCTGGAGCCAGCGGCTGCCTTGCGGGTGGATGCCCGGATCATCCTCGGGTTCCAGACTGGGCACGGTACCCCGAACGGTAACCCGAGGACCGGGCATGACCAACAAAGGTACGTTCCGTTGGCATCGGTGCACTAGTAGCTGCCGGCGTGGTCGACGTGGAAGTTGTACAGTCTCCGGGCCGAGCCGTAGCGCCGGAAGCCGGAGGCATCGAGATCGAAGCCGGCCTGCGCCAGCAGGTCCGCGAGCGTCGCGCGGTGGGCGTCGGTCATCGGCTTCTCGATGCAGTCCGAGCCGAGGCTCGCCACCTGCCCGCGTACGTAAAGCACGGCCTCGTAAAGCGAATCGCCGAGGTCGGAGCCGGCGTCGCCGCATACCACGAGGTGCCCCGCCTGCGCCATGAACGCGCTCATGTGACCGACCGAGCCGCGGACCACGATGTCCACGCCCTTCATCGAGATGCCGCAGCGCGAGCTGGCGTCGCCCTCGATCACCACCAGGCCGCCGTGCCCCGAGGCGCCGGCCGCCTGCGAGGCGTTGCCGGTGATCCGCACCACCCCCGACATGATGTTCTCGGCGAGCCCCTGGCTGGCGTGGCCGTGGATGGTCACGCAGGCCGCCTGGTTCATGCCGGCGCAGTAATAGCCGACGTGACCCTCGACCCTGACCTCGATCGGCTGGGTCAGACCGGCGGCGACCGCGTGCGCCCCGCGCGGGTTGACCACGCGCCAGAGCCGCTCGTTGGTGTCGGCGGGGAGCGCATGGAGCGTGCGGTTGAGCTCGCGGACCGAGGTCTTGTGCAGATCGACCGTGATCACGATCAGTGCCGCGCCCAGCTGTAGACGGTCGCGGGCGCCGGCTCCCAGATCCTGGCCGCCTCGGCGCCCGGCAGATGCGCGATCGAGCGGTATTCCGAGGCCATCGCCACCCAGTCGTCGGTCTCGGCGAGCACCGCCGGCTTGCACGCGAAGCTGTCGCGCAGCACGGCGAAGCCGTCCTTGGTCCCGACCGCGAAGGTATAGAAGCCGTCCAGATCCGTGAGCGCCGCCTCGAGCGCCTGATCCAGCGAAGCGCCCTCGCGCAGCCGCCAGGTCAGATAGCCGGCCGCCACCTCGGTGTCGTTGTCGGTCTGGAACTCGATGCCGTGGCGCCTGAGCCACAGCCGCAGCCGGTTGTGGTTGGACAGCGAGCCGTTGTGCACGAGGCACAGGTCGAGCCCGGTCGAGAACGGGTGCGAATGCTCGGTCGTGACCGCGCTCTCGGTCGCCATGCGGGTATGGCCGATGGCGTGCGAGCCCCGCAGCTCGGCAAGCTGAAACCGCTCGGCCACGGCCTCGGGCCGGCCCTTCTCCTTGAAGATCTCGATGGTCTCGCCGATGCCCATGATGTGGATGTCGGGATGGCGCTCGGCGAGCGCGCTGCGGATCGCATCACCCGGGGCATCGCTTGCGAGCACGCAGTGGCTCGCCCGCACCTCGGCCTCGATGCGGGCGGAGAGCGTCGCCGCCAGATCGTCCCGGAGGCCCTGCCAGGGATAGCGCTCGCGGGGATGATGGAGCGTGAGCTTGACCGTGCAGCCGGCGGCCGGCGGCCGATAGACGGCAAAGCCCGCGCTGTCCGGGCCGCGCTCGCTCATGCCGATCAGCATCGGCGCGAAGTGCGCGCCGAGCTTGGCCTCGAGCTCGGGGTTCTTCAGAAACAGACCGACGATGCCGCACATGGCGGCCTCTGCCGCGCTCGAGGTCCCGGCCGCGCTCCTGAGCCGGGCATGGTCATGTCCAGCTTCGTGCGGAAGATCTTACCTCGCACCCGATCGCGGCCCCGAGGGTGGCGTCCCGCGCGCCTTCGAGCGCGTGCGGCGTGCTGGTATTCGAGGTGCGGCAAGTCGGACATCGGCGGGACAGTACTGCGGCTTGGTCCGAGGCGCAAATCGCATAGGGTCAGTCAGGCCAGGTCTCGGCAGGCCAGTTGCGCGCACCGTGGATCACGCGCAGGACAGCGAGCCCCTCGTCGCCGGCTGGTGTGGTCTCGAGGGCGTACGCGATGATGTAGGGCAGACCCGGAAGGGGCTTCTCGTAAGTCCCGGACACCCTACCGCGCCGACCGGTCGAGATCGCGGCGAGGTCGCGCGCCGCCTGGTCGATCCGGTCGGCCAACTTGGCAGCGGCAAACGGGTTCCGTTCAGCAATGTAAGCGATGATCTCTCGGAAGTCCTGGCGCGCTCTGTCCGACCAGACCAGTCGCCGTGGCTCGACGCTACTGTGATCTTGCATGGGGTAGACGCCCAGTCCCGGTTGTTAGGCGTCCGTCGATATACTGCGGCTCTCAGATGGAGGTGCGAACTTTTTAGCTTCGGTTTGCCACCCAGCGGCGCGCATGGTCGGTTACCGAAGCGCGGAAGCCGGCGATCCGGCAAACCGCCGTGGCGAGATCATAGTACGGACCGGAGCGCGAGATCGGCGGTACCACATGCCCGGTGACCCGGCAGTAGACCTCCACAACCTCATCGAGCACGAACTCTGCGCTGACGGCGCGCATCTCCCGCGCCGCCTCAGCCGACTCCGCGAACACCGCTGCCACGGCCCGAAGATGCTCAAGGTCCGGCGCTCGGACGCCACGCGCGGTGCCAACCAGCTTTGCCAGCGATGCGGCATGCAGAGACAACCGATTCCAATGCCCCAACGCCCGCTGCAGCGCAGCGGCGACCTGCTCCAGCTCCCGCGCCGTCTCGGCCGGAGCAGCGTCGCGGTCCTGCCGCGTCGCGCCGAAGAACAGCCTCATTTTGCCTGCTACCCGGCAGCGTGCCGCAAGCTCGGTCGCGGCCAGGTGGACCTCGCGGGGACCAACCGGGGCCGTCGACGGCAGCGCTTGGAGCAAGCGCTGAAACTCGGCGCGGTGTTCGTCGAATCCGTCGTCCAGCGCCCCGGGAGGAATACGCTCGACCTGCACTCGCTCCCATCCCGCTCCCTGGCGCCCAGGCGAGGTGTCGCCTCGTCCGACCACGGCACCATCTCGTCGCCCTATGGGCGGCGGCGATGCGGCCCTCACCGCTGGCCCTTCCCGGCGTCCTCGATGATCGCGCGGACCTCTGCCATCACTTGGTCGTGCGGGGTGACGCGGCCGACGCGCACATCGTCGAGACCTTCGTAGATACCCTCGATCATCGCCAGCTCATGCGCGACGTAGCCGGCGATAGCCTCGCCGGCGAGGAAGGACTTGGTGCGCCGGGTGCGTTCGGCGAGCAGGTCGAGCCGGTCCTTGACATCGGCTGGGAGGCGGACCGTTAGAGTCGCGGTGCTCAAGGCGATGATCCTCGCGCGTCGGGTGTTTGCGGATAGGCAGGCTAGCGCAGACCGCCTCAGACGTCGAGGTTGCCGGCAGTCATCCGGCGGCACGGTTTGGCGCGTGCCGACCTGGACGCCTACTCCAGGCGCTGCTCGCGCATCGCGCGCGCGATCTTTTCCGGCGTGTTCAGCCGCTGCAGCTCCTCCCGGTAGGTGCGGCTCTCGAACCGGCCCTGCCAGATGTGCCAGCCGATCCAGAACGCGATGCCCAGCACCACGAGCAGGCCCTCGTTGCCGACCCACGGATAGATCGGCCCGATCGTGGCGAGATCGACCGCCCAGCTGTCGATCATGGTGGTGGCCATCGCCCTCACTCCCCTGGCGCAGGTTGGCGGATGATTCCAGCGGCCTGGGCCTCCCTGACCTCGGCCTGGCGCACCTCGTCCTCGTCGAGATAACGCCCGTGATAGTCGGCGATGTCGAGCCCGACCAGCTCGATCTCGCGCGGGATCCGCAGCACCCCCGCCGCCTTGAAGATCCCGCCCAGAATCCACGCCGGCAGGAAGCCCAGCACCCAGAACATGATCACCGCGCCGACCAGCTGCCCGAGCGGGTTGATCGCGGCGTAGCCCTCGAACGCCGAGGACGGTGTGCCCCAGAGCACGAAGCCGGCGACCACCACGCCGTAGAACCCGGCGTAGCCGTGGACTGCGACCGCACCGACCGCATCGTCGATCTTGAACGTGCGCTCGACCCAGAAGTGCAGGTTGTACATGAAGACCACGCCGATCGCGGCGATGATCAGGGCCTGGAGCGGATGGTACAGGTCGTTGCCGGCCGAGGCCGCGATGATCCCGGCCAGGCCGCTCGAATAGGTCCAGAACGCGTCGCCCTTCGAGACGATGTAGCCGGCCAGCAGACCGCCCGAGAGCGCCATCAGGAAGTTGACCGTGATGGCCGAGAGCGTGGTCGGGGTCAGGTAGATCGTGGTCGCCGTGAACACGGCGCCCTGGGCGCCGATCGCGTCGGCGGCGATGATCGGCACGTTGCACGCCACGTAGAAGCCCCAGAACCCGGTGTAGATCAGAAACAGGCCGATGGTCACCAGCCAGGGGTTGTGGGGCACGATGTTGCGCGCCGTGCCGTCGGCGCGGAACTTGCCGATCCGCGGCCCGAGATGCACCAGCACCCCGAGCGCGGTGCCGCCGGCGATCGCGTGGATCACGCCCGAGGCGTATGCGTCGTGGTAGCCCAGCAGCTTGACCATCCAGCCGTCGTAGTGCCAGCCCCAGGCGGCGTCGATGATCCAGGTGACCGAGCCGAGCATCACCGCGACGATCCAGAACGCGAACGAGCGGACCCGCTCGATCACCGCGCCCGAGACGATCGAGGCCGCGGTCCACGAGAACAGCAGGAAGGCGGCCCAGAACACGCCATTCAGGCGCGCCCACAGCGCGGTGTCCTCGGCGCTGAGTGCCGCGCTCGCCGGCGGCCCGCCCAGGTGCGGGCCCATCAGCTCGCTCCACGGTAGCGCCGTGGGCGCGGCGATCAGCCCCTGGCCCTGGTAGATGAACGGGCCGTTCGGGAACGCGAAGTAGATCCACCAGCCGAAGAAGAAGAACGTGATGGTCACCAAAGGTATCAGCATGGTGTTCTTCATGAGGGTATGCATCATGTTCTTGGTGCGCGAGGCGCCTACCTCGTACATGCAGAACCCGATGTGAATGAAGAACATCAAAACCACAGTCAGCCAGTAATAAAACTCAGTGAAGATGATGGTCAACGCCGCAATGTCGCTGTCCATGACCCTCCCTCCCCCGCGCGAGAGAAGCCTCTCGCCGCCGTTTCACCGGGTCGACTCGAGCCGCAACCATCGCATGTTCTCGGATAGAACACCAGAGGGTTGTATGTCTAAGGGGTTCCTGCTGCGCCGAGGTCCCGTGCGAAGGCTGCCGCTTTGCGGGCGGTCAGCGGTATTGATCGACGATCACGTCGCTCGCTTTCTCGCTGATCATGTAGACCGAGGTCACGATGAACAGGCCGGGGATGCGTGGGAACACCGAGGCGTCCACGACGCGCAGGTTCCTGGCGCCGCGCACCCTGAAGTCCTGGTCGAGCACCGCCATGGGGTCGGCGTCCGCGCCGATCTTGCAGGTGCAGGACGCATGGTGGCCCCAGGCGGTGTCGCGCACGAACTCGTGGAGGTCCGCGCCCGGCGCCGGGTCGAGCACCTCCGCGACCACGCCTTGCCGCTCGAGCCGGTCGTGGATCTTGAGCGCGAGCTCGATCCCGTCGACCACGCTCTGCACGTCGTTCCGATCCGGCTGCTCGCTTTCCTCGAAGTACTTGAAGTGGATCTCCGGCGTCTCGAAGGGATCCTTCGAGCGCAGCTTCACGTAGCCCGAGGTATTGTCGGTGTGCCCCTTCAGGACGCACCAGGTGAAGCGGTCCTTGGCTGCCACGCCTGCCGCGGCGTAACCGATCTCGTACCCGCTGAACGGTCCCGGCACGCCGAAGAGGTAGAGATCCGGCGGCTCGCTCGCCTGGCGCGTCGAGCTGCGCATCACGATCCCGAGGACCGCGCCGTTGGTGGCGTAGATGCCCGAGCCCTCCTCGCGCCACTGGGTGAACACCGGGTCGGGATCCGGATCGCCGGGTTGCGCCCGCGCCTTGAAGGTGGCGTCCTGGAGCAGGCGGAACGGGTTGCTCGCCCTGGCGATCACGCCGACCTCGTAGCGGTCCTGGAGGTTGCGCCCGACGCCGGGCAGATCGATCCGGACCGGAATGCCGTGCCTGGCGAGCTCCGCCTGCGGCCCGATCCCGGACAGCATCAAGAGCTGCGGCGTGTTGAACGCGCCGCCGCACAGGATCACCTCCTTGCTGGCGCGGTAGGTGATCGGCGCGCCGGGCTGACCCGGCTGCTTGCCGTGATGGCGCGCCGCATACAGATCGGGACCCGGCACGCAGCGCACGCCGATCGCGCGGGTCGGATCGTCGTCCGCGAACACGATGTCGGTCGCGAAGGTGCTGAGCGCGAGATCGAGGCGGCCGACCCGCTCGCCCTGCCGGGCCTGGCCCTTCAGCAGCCGCTGCGCCTGGAGCACCCGCTCGCGCGCGCCGGCGCGCTTGCCGTTGCGCACCGATATGGGGATGACGTTGACGCCCGTCCCGTTGTCCTCGGCGACCGAGGGGTCGTTCGGATTCCAGCCGGGCATCGCGTCCAGGCCCTCGCCCTTCGCGACGTGAAAGGCGGCGGCCACGAACTGCAGCACGCCCTTGAGGTCGTCCAGGAGCAGCTTGGGGTCCGCCTGCGTGACCGTGAGC